>JALZAF010000307.1 GCA_030948505.1 Chloroflexota bacterium | reverse complement strand
CCGGCGGGCGCGCGACTCTGCGAGCTCCAGCGCGCGGCGGGCCGAATCGCACGCCTCCGGCAAGCGCCCCGCGCTCTCCTGCGCCTCGGCCAGCAGGTCGAGGGCATGGGCCGCATCGACGGGCCGCGCCAGCGCCGCCAGGACGTCGGCCCGGCCACTGAGGGCCATCTCGTCGCGTGGGGAGCGGCCCAGCGCCAAGTCGAATGCGACGAGGGCCTCCGGGTCGCGACCGGTGCGATGCAGGATGGCGCCCATGCTCGCGTGCGGCAGCGCTCGCTCCGGGGCGATGGACGCGGCATCGGCGTAGGCGACCAGTGCCGCGTCGAACCGCCCTCGGGTCGCGGCCACGTGGCCCCGCCGAAGCGCATCCTTGTAGCGCTCGTAGACTGCCGCGTCGCTCATCGAGGCATCAGTCGGCGCCTGCCGGGACCCCGCCGAGGAGCTCGACCAGCAGCGCCTTCTGGACGTGCAGCCGATTCTCCGACTGGTCCCAGATGATGCTGCGCGGGCCGTCCATGACCTCGGACGTGATCTCCTCGCCGCGATGGGCCGGCAGGCAGTGCATGACCACCGCCTCTGGCCCGGCCGCGTCGAGCAGCGCGGAGTCGACCCGATAGCGGGCGAAGGCGTCGCGCCGCTCCTCCGCCTCGGCCTCCTGGCCCATCGACGTCCAGGCGTCGGTGTAGAGGACGTTCGCGCCCCTGACCGCCTCTCGCGGCTCCGCGGTGAACGTGAGCCGGCCCCCGCTCGTCGCCGCGATCGCCCGGGCCCGCTCGACGATCCGCTCGTTGGGGGCGTAGCCGGGCGGGTGGGCCAGCCGCACCTCCAGCCCCAGCGCGGCGCCGAGGAGGGCGAGCGAGTGGTAGACGTTGTTGCCGTCGCCGACGAAGGCCAGCACCAGCCCATCGAGGCGCCCGAAGCGCTCCCGCAGCGTGAACAGGTCGGCCAGCGCCTGGCAGGGGTGCTCGCGCAGGGTCAGGCCGTTGATCACCGGGATGCCGGCCTGGGCGGCCAGCTCGACCACGACCTCGTGCGGCCCCGTGCGGGCGGCGATCGCGTCGACGAACCGCTCCAGGTTGCGGGCGACGTCGCGCACGCTCTCCCGCGCACCCAGCACGACGTCGTTGGTGAGGTAGATGGCGTGGCCGCCGAGCTGGGTCATGCCCGCTTCGAAGGTGACGCGGGTCCGCAGGCTGGGGCGCTGGAAGAGCATCGCCAGGGTCCGGCCACGGAGCGGCGGCGCGGCATGGCGCCGGGTGGCGGCGAACTCGGCCTTGAGCGTCGCCGCCCGTTCGAAGAGGCCACCCACCTCCGCCGCCGAGAAGTCCGCGGCACTGAGCAGGTCCCGACCCTCGAGCGGATGGCGTCGCGGAGCTCCGCCTCCGATCTCAGGGAGCGAGTGGCTCGAGACGCCTGAGGGTGGCCCTTCTGTCACGACACGGCCGTTCGGCCGGTACCTAACGCTTCGTGTACTGCGGGGCTTTGCGGGCGCGCTTCAGCCCGTACTTCTTGCGCTCCTTCATCCGCGGGTCGCGGGTCAGGAGGCCGGCCTGGCGAAGTGACAACCGGTTGGCGTCGGGGTCGATCTCCAGCAGGGCCCGGGCGATGCCATGCCGGATGGCCCCGGCCTGGCCGGTCACGCCGCCGCCCTCGACCTTGATCATGGCGTTGTAGCGGCCCTCGGTGCCGGTCACCCGGAACGGCAGGCGAAGCTCCGCCTCGTTGACGGCATTGCCGAAGTGCTCCTCGAGCGACCGTCCGTTGACGACGATCTCGCCCTCGCCGGGCAGCAGCCGAACGCGGGCGATGGCCGTCTTTCGGCGGCCGGTCCCTGAGTAGAAGGAAGGTGCGGTCATTGGCGTGGGCTCCTCGTCAGGCGAGCGGCTCAGGCCGCTGGGCCTGATGCGGATGGTCCGAGCCGGGATAGATCTTGAGCTTGCGCAGCTGCTGGGCGCCGAGCTTGGTCCGCGGCAGCATGCCCTTGACCGCTCGGCGGATTACCTCCTCGGGTCGCCGCGCGAGCAGATGGCCGAGGGTCTCCTCCTTGTACCCCTGTGGGTAGCCGGAGTGGCGGATGTAGAGCTTGCTGTCGCGCTTGTCGCTGGTGACGCTGATCCGTCCGGCGTTCAACACGATCACGTGGTCGCCCGAGTCGAGGTTGGGGGTGTAACTGGGCTTGTGCTTGCCCTCGAGGATGCGCGCGATCCGCGACGCGAGGCGCCCCAGCGTCTCGTCCGTCGCGTCGACGACGAACCAGGCGCGATCGATCTCGCTCTCGCGGGCCGTGTAGGTCTTCGCGCTCATCGTGTCTCGTCTACTCCCATCGTTCGCTCCGTCCGCCGTCCGAGGACGACGCGGCGGAGGCAGAGCCCCCTGGCTGGCACCCCGGCCCCATTGAGGGCCGGTCGCCC
>JALZAF010000299.1 GCA_030948505.1 Chloroflexota bacterium | reverse complement strand
GGATTGTGGGCAGGCTGGCGCGACCCGGCCGACGGGGCGCTGCGACGGACGTTCACGATCGTCACGACGGCGGCCGACGCGCGGCTGGCGGACCTGCACGACCGGATGCCGGTCAGCCTCCCGGTCGGGGCGTGGGATCGATGGCTCGACCCAAACCTCGCGGATCCGGCCGAGCTGCACGGCCTGCTGGCCGCGGGCGACCAGGAACCGCTGGATATCTACCCGGTCGTCCGGCTCGTCAACGACGTCCGCAACGACGGGCCGGAGCTGTTGGAGCGACTGGCGGTCTGACCTCGTGGCCGCGTCCAGCCAGGAGCGGAAACGTCAGTCCATGGACGGGGCCAGCCCGACGCGCTGGCCGAGGGACCTGAACGCGTCCGCCCCGGAGGCACCCGCGTCGATGGCGGCGGCGAACTCGCCAAGCAAGGCCGCGAACGCCCCATCAGGGTCGTGGGCCGGCGACTCGAGGACCAGGGCCGCGGTCGGAACCGGAGCAATCGAGTCGGCCGCGACGACGAGGACGAGCTGGGCGCCCGTATACGCGGCGGCTTCGGCGGCGATGGCGACGATGGCGTCCGGCTGTGGCTCGGCGATGACGATCGCCCGGTAGTCGGACAGGTAGCGCAGGGCGAGCTCGACGTCGGCGGGCTCCAGGCTCGGTCGCGCCGCGGGGTCTTCGGGGATGACCTGCGGCCAGGCCTCCGGTTCGTCGTTGGAGAACGGGCCCTCGACCGCGTCGGCATCCTCGGGCCCGACTGCCATGGGCGTGCCGCGGGCAGGATCCCGCAGCAGGGCGACGTGGCCCACGCCAGCAGCTGCCAGTGCCAGCAGGACCGCGTCTCCGGCCGGGTCGTCGCCGGCCTTGCCGACCAGCTGGACGCTGGCCCCCGCGCGGGCCGCGGCGACGGCCGTCCGAGCCGGGGTGCCTGCCACTCCGCCACCCAGCTCGGGCGCGCGCGCCAGGGGATTGCCGACGACCACGATCACCCCGGCAGCGTAGCGTCGGCTGGCCAGGTGCGTGACCTCCGACCCAGTACGACCGGGTGCTTTAGCCCGTTGGCCGGGACGCGGATGCTGCGGTGCGCGAGATCAACACCTCGCGATGGGGCGCGATCTACCCCGCGCTTCCTCATCCCGGCTCGGGCGAGGTCAGTCGCCCGAGCCGGCTCCGTCTCAGCCTCCGGGCGCCAACGTGTCGCTCGGTTCGGGCGTGTCGAGGCCGCTGCCAACGTCGCTGGGATTGGGCGTCTCCGACGCCTCCGGAGTCTCCGCCGGTTCGTGCGTTGGCCGGGCCGAGTGGGTCGGGGTCACGGGCGGAGTCGGCCCGAATGCAGGCGCGGCACTGGCCGATTCGGTCGGCTTGATGGTTCCCGTCGCCTCCGCCCTGGCGGACGGGGTCGGGGTCGGCGTGGCGGTCGGCGTCGATGTCACGACGGGCGACGGCGGGGCGACGGGCACGACCGGTGCGGGCGCCTGGCGGAGGTCGAGCGTGCGCAGCACGGCTGCCCCGGCAAGACTCCCCGCGGCCCCAAAGGCAAGCAGCGCTAGAAGCACGAGGGCGAGGGCCTGGGCTCGGACCAAGGTCGGGCGGCCGCCGCCAAGGGCAACCCGCCAGGCGTCGCGAAGGCCGGCCAGCACGGCCAGCGGTCGGCCGGTGGCGAGAGCTCGCCCCACGGCGGCGACCGGCTGCGGCGCCGGTTCGGCGGCCAGCGCGGCCATGACCCGGGCACCGAAGTCGCGGCCCACCTCGACCGTTGCGGCCAGCGCGAAAGCCTCCAGCTCGCGTCCGAGGCGGACGGCGGCGACCAGCTCGGCGGCTGGAGCTCCCAGCTCCAGGGACAGCTCCGCGGGACCGAAGGGTGGGCGGCCCCTCATCGGTCGGCCTCCGGCTCGCCTAGCGCCTGACGCAGCCGCCGCAGGCCGCGGCGAAGATGTGTCTTGACTGTTCCGAGTGGCCGCCCGGTCGCCTCCGCGATCTCCGCCATGGACCGCTCGGCGAAGAACCGAAGAGCAAGCGTCTCGCGATACGGCTCGTCCAGCCGGGCGACCGCGCGGCGGAGGTCGGCCGACCGTTCCGCCCGGACCGCCATCGCCGCGGGGTCCCCGGCCGCGCCGGTCGCGTCGATCGCCAGGACGGTCTCCGAGTCGCCGAGACGCTCCGGATCGGCCCACTCCACGCTGCGTCGCCGGCCGGCCTGGCGCAGGGCAACGCGAACGGCGATCCGCGCCAGCCACGCGCCGAACGTTCCTTCTGCGCGCCACGCGGCCAGGGACCGGTATGCGATCACGAAGGCCTCCTGGGCGGCGTCCTCGGCATCGTGCCGGTCGCCGAGGATCCGGTAGCACGCCCGGACGATGCCGGGCGACTCACGCTCGACCAGGGCACGGAACGCGTCTCGGTCGCCGTCGATGACGGCCTTGACCACCGATCGCTCATCGAACGAGTCGGCGGACAAGCGCGCCTGGTTGGGCAGAACGAGGTCGATCGAAGCGCTCCCCGGCTGAACTGGGGGGACGGCGCCCCGGAGCGCCGTCCCCATGGTGTGGTCGCGCCACGCTGGCCACAACTAGCCCAACGGTACGGGTTGGCCTCTGATCGAGCGCTGTCAGTCGCCGCTGGAGTCGCCGCCGTTGCCACTGCCCGAACCATCGTGGCTGTCGCCGCCGGAATGGTGCTGGCTCTGGCTGCCGCTGGATTCCTTGGCGTCCGGCGTGTCGGCCGGATCAGGCGTCTCGGCCGCATCCGGGGTTTGAGCCGGATCAGGCGTCTCGGCCGCACCCGGGGTTTGAGCGGGATCAGGCGTCTCGGCCGCATCCGGGGTTTGAGCCGGATCAGGCGTCTCGGCCGCATCCGGGGTTTCGGCCGGCTTCGGGGTCTCGACCGCGTCGGGCGTTTCGGCCGGACCAGGCGTCTCGTTGGCGTCCGGCGTCTCGGTCGGTTCGGGGGTTGCTTCGGGCGTGGTCAGCGCCGGTTGCGCCGTGGTCGCCGTGGTCGCCGAACCGCCGTTCAGCCGGTCCGCGGCAAGCGCGCCACCGGCCACGAGGAAGAGCGACAGGAGCGAGACGGCCAGTCCGCGACCGACTCGGGTTTGGTGCTGCATGCGCCTGGGTCTCCGCTTGCCCGGTCATGCCGACCGGTGTCACCTCATCCGAGACAGCCCGGACCGAAAAGGTTTCAGCCGCGGGCAGCCACGAACGCCTCGGCCCGGACGCGGCGGAGGTCGGGGAACGCCACCACCACGACGCCCAGCACGATCAGCGTGAGGAGGCCGCCTCCGGCGAGGGCCGCCGTCGGCCCGAACTGCTGGGCGACCAGCCCGGCCAGCAGGTTGCCGAAGGGAATCACCCCCAGCGAGGTCAGGATGTACAAGGACATCACCCGGCCCCGCAGCCTGGGTGGCACGAGGACCTGGATGAGCGTGTTGGTCGTCGCGTAGTAGGCGACCTGTGCCCCGCCCAGGACGGCCAGCGCGACGAGAGACAACGGCAGCCAGCGCGAGACGGCGAACACGACCAGGGCGCTTGAGGCGACGGTCAGGCCGGTCAGCAGAAGAACGCCGCTACCGCCCGACGGCCGAAGCAGGGCGACCCCCAGGGCCCCGGCCAGGGCACCCACCCCCACCGCCGCGGTCAGCAGGCCGAGGCCGGGCGCTCCGATGTCGAGCACGTCGCGGGCGTACACAGGCATGAGGACGAGGTAGTTGAGGATGAAGATCGCGGGCACGGCGGCCAGCAGGACGAGGCCGCGGATCACCCGCTCGCGGCGCAGGTAGTCGATGCCGGCCATCAGGTTCGACCACAACGACGCCTCGACCCGGGCGAGGTCACGCGACGAGCGGATCGGCAGCAGGGCAAGGACGACCACCACCACCCCGAAGCTGAACGCATTGGCCCAGAACGCGAGCGCCAGGCCGCCCGCGGCAATGGCGATCCCGGCCATGGCCGGACCCAGGATCCGGCCCAGGTTGAACTGGGCCGAGTTGAGGGCCACGGCGTTGCCGATGGCCGACCGGTCGACGACGGTCGAGACAACCGCCTGGAAGGCCGGCATGCCGAACGCCTGGGCGGACCCGGCCAGGGCGGCGATGACGACGACGTGCCAGAACTGGATGGCGCCGGTCATGGTCAGCACCGCCAGGACGGCCGCCAGGATCCCTCCCGCGGCCTGTGTCACGACGAGCAGGCGACGCAAATCCATCCGGTCCGCCAGGACGCCGGCCAGCAGCGACAGCACCAGCGTCGGGGCACTCTGGATGGCACTCGTCAGGCCCAGCAGGGCGGGCGAGTTCGTCAGTCCCAGGACCAGCCAGCCTTGGGCCGTCGTCTGCATCCAGGAACCGAGCGTGCCGATGAAGGCGCCGAAGATGAAGCGCCGGTAGACGGGTGAGGCGAGGGCAGGAAGGCGGGCGCCGACCCGACCGCCGATGCCGGCGGTCGCGTTGGATGGCGGCGACTCAGCGGTCGTCGACGCCCTCCGCGGGTGTTGCATCCACGACAGGCTCGCCGGCCGGTTCGCCCGTCGGTTCGCCCCCCGGGGCGAGCGGGCCGCCGTTGCCGTCGTCCACGGGGCCGAGCTCGTCCTCGACCCCCGCCTCCGGCCCCTCGGCGGCGGGGCCCTCGTCGCGCTCCACGACCACGGGCCCGAAGCCGGCCGCTTCGAGCTCCGAGGCGAAGGCGTCGGCATCGCCGACCAGCACGATCGCGGCACGATCCAGATTGATGTGCTCCTGCGCCGCGCGGCTGACGTCGTCGATGGTCACCGCCTCGATCGCCTCGCGATAGCGGGTCAGCTCGTCGTCCGACAGGTCGTGCACGACCAGCGCCGAGAGCGCGCCGACGACGGCGCCAGGGGTCTCGAAGCGAAGCGGAAAGACGCCCACCAGGAAGTCGCGTGCGGCGCGCAGCTCGGCCTCGCCGACCGGCTCGCGGATGCGCTCGAGCTCCGCCAGGAAATCGGCCACGGCGGGCACGGTCACTTCGGTGTTCACGGCCGCGCGAGCGGCGAATGGTCCCGCCGCGCGGCGCATGTCGAAGCCCGCGCTGGCGCCGTACGTGTAGCCCTTCTCCTCGCGCAGCTTCATGTTCAGTCGCGAGTTGAACAGCCCGCCCAGGATCGCGCTCATCACCGACACGGCGTGAAAATCGGGCACCCGTCTGGGCAGGCCGAGATGCCCGATCCGGATCTCGGTTTGCACCGCCCCCGGACGGTGAATCACCCGGACGAGGCGCGAATCGATCCCCGGCTGGGCCACGATCCGCTTGTTCGTCCTTGCTCCGGCATCCTGGCGCAGCGACCCGAACAACCGGTCGGCGATACCCGGCACGTCGAGTCCGGTCAGGTCGCCGCCCACGATGAGCGTTGCCCGTCCCGGGTCGAAGCCGCGCGCGTAGGCCGCCCGGATTCGCCGCGAGTCGAGGCGGGTGACGGTGTCTCGGGTGCCCCCGGAAGGCCGGTGATACGGCGAGGCCAGGGTATAGATCGTCTCCACGAAGGCCTCGTCGGCGCGGCGGCGGGGATCCGCCCGGGCCTGCAGCAGGTCGTTCAATCGCTCGTCGCGAAGCCGGTCGATCTCCGCCTCGGGGAACGTGGGCCGGGCCATCATCTCGGCCAGCAGGTCAAGCGCGGGCTCGAGGCGCGCGGCCGGCACGTCGACGCCGCCGGACGTTGCGTCCCAGCCCGCTTCGGCGTGGAGTGAGGCACCCAGACGCTCGGCTGCCTCGACGAGGCCGACGGCGTCGTAGCGCTCGGTGCCCTCGGACAGGGCGCGTGCCGCGAGGACCGTAGCGCCGGCCTGGGCGGCGGCTTCGTCGACCGCGCCGTTGGGCAGGATGATCGTCGCCGAGACGAGCGGACGACCGGGCAGGTCGACCACCAGCAGTCCCATCCCGTTGCTCAGCCGCGATCGGCTGACGGGTGGGAATTCGTACGGCCGAGGCGTTCCCGGGACCGGCCGGGTGTCGACGACCCCGTTGGGGGCCACGCCCTTCACGCGGCCGCCTCTTCGTCCTGCAGGGCTGGCTCAGGCAGCACGTTGGCGTCGGCGGGCGCTTCCTCCGGCACGTAGGTGAGGACGACCCGGTTGTCCCGCCGGAAGACCTCGGCAGCGACCTCACGGATCGCCTCTGCCGTCACCGCCTGATACCGCGCCAGCTGGCGGTTGATGAGGTCGGGATCGTCGAACAACGTCGCATACATCGCCAGGCGGTCGGCCCGCTCCTCGACGCGCTGGAGGGCTCCCAGCTCATCCGTCTCCACGAGCGCCATGGCCCGCGCGAGCTCATCCGGGGAGACAGGCTCTCGTCCCAGCCGCTCCGCCTCTTCCTCGAAGGCAGCCTCGACACGGGCGACTGTGACGCCCGGCCGCACCGTGGCCCAGCCGGCAGCCATCGATGCACCGCCCACGAATCCGAGAGCAAACAGGGCGACGTCCTGGGCGAGCCGCTCGTCGCGGACGAGCCGGCGGTGCATGCGGCTGCCCTTGCCGCCGGCGAGGATCTGCGCCGCGATGTCCAGCGCGTCGAGCCGGCGATCCCCGAACACGGGTGCCCGGAAGCCGAAATAGACGCGCGGCAGCGGCACCCGATCGGTGACGCTTTCGCGCACTTCTCCACCCAGCGTCGGGGGCAGCGAAAGGTCGCCCAGCGGCGGGATCGACGGATTGGCGGGGATGCCGCCGAAGTAGCGCTCGACCCAGTCGCGGACACGCTTTGGCTCGACGTCGCCGACCACGGCGAGGGTCGCATTGTTGGGCGCGTAATACGTTCTGAAGAAGTCGCGCACGTCGTCCAGCGAGGCGGCGTCGAGGTCCTCCATCGAGCCGATCGTCGAGTGGTGGTACGGATGCTCCGGCGGGAACAGGTGCGCCTGGAGCTTCTCGCTCCAGGATCCATAGGGCCGGTTGTCATATGACCAGCGCTTCTCGTTCTTGACCACTTCGCGCTGGTTGTCGAGATTCTCCTGCGACAACGCGTCGAGCAGCGTCCCCATCCGGTCAGCCTCGAGCCACAGCGCGAGCTCGAGCTGATGCGAAGGCATGGTCTCGAAGTAGTTGGTCCGATCGAGCCAGGTGGTGCCATTCATCGTCCCGCCGGCCGCCTGGACCAGGGCGATGTGTTCCGCCTTGGCCACGTTGCGCGAGCCCTGGAACATGACGTGCTCGAACAGGTGGGCGAAGCCCGTCTTGCCCGGGACCTCGTGCTTCGAGCCCACGTCATACCAGATGTTCACCCCGACCACGGGCGCCAGATGGTCCTCGGCAACGATCAGCCGCAGGCCGTTGGCCAGGCGCTCGTCGGTGAACGTCACGACGGGGTTCGGCATGCGCTGGTGGGTGCTCCGTGGGGTTGGCGAGACCGGGGCTGGGCGGACAAGGGCGGGGAGCCAATTGTACGTTCGGCGCCGGGACTCGGCAGCCGGGACCAATGGACGCTGCCCTGGGCAGGTACTTCGTAGACTGCCCCGATGATGCAGACGTCGTCCCGCCCGCAATCCGTCCGTCGTGCGGCGCTCGCACTGACCTGCCTGCTGTGGCTGGCCAGCGCGGGTGCGGCGGCAGCCCACTCGGACCTCGTGTCGAGCGATCCCGCGGCGGGCTCCACGATTGGCCCGCTGCGCGACACGCCGATTACCCTCATCTTCTCGGAGACCCTGAAGGCCGGCAGCAAGGCGGACATCATCGGCCCGGCGGGGAAGATCGGAACGGCGACGATCGATCGCTATGACAGCACGCGGCTCGTGTTCACGCCGACCGCGCCGCTCGCGCCCGGGGCATGGAGAATGGAGTGGACCTCCATCGCCACCGACGGCGACGTCCTGCGCGGCACGATCCTCTTCACCGTCGCGGTCGTGGCGACGGCGAGCCCCAGCCCGACCACATCCCCGGCCGCGACCACGAGCCCGACGCCGTCGCCGAGCCCGGCACCGAGCCACGTCAACAGCACGAGCTCCGATGTCCTCGTCCCGATGATCGCGGCCGTCCTCGCCATCGTCGTCCTGGGCCTGGTCCTGTTGCGGAGCCGTCGAGCCTCCGTCCGGCGATGAGCCGCCCGGCCATCCGGATCGCCGCCGCTGCGGCCGCGGCGGTCGCGGTGCTGGCGTTCCCCGGAACCGCCCTTGGCCACGCGCTGAACCGGGCCTACGAGAGCCAGCTGCCGTTGGTCGTCTACCTGGCCGGGGCGGGCCTTGCCGTCGCCTTGTCGTTCGCCTTCGTCCTGTTGCGCGACCTGCGGGCGGATCCGCCGTCACTCGACAGCCCCACATTCGAGCCGCCACGGCCGATCCGGGTCGTGTTGCGTTCGCTCGGCGTCATCGGCTGGGTCTGGATCGTCGCCCAGGGAATCCTTGGCGGTACCTCGGACGCGGACGTCGCAACGCTTTTTGTGTGGGTCTATACGTGGGTCGGGGTCGCCATCGTTTCGGCCTTCGTTGGACCGATCTGGCAGTGGCTCGACCCGTTCTCGACGCTCCACGACATCGGCGCCTGGATCCTCCGCCGGCTCGGCGTCGGCGGGCTCGATCCGGGCGACTATCCCCGCGGACTCGGACAGTGGCCGGCGGTCGTGGGCATTGCCTTCGTCGTCTGGCTCGAGCTGGTCCTCAAGCTCGGCGTCGGCCGCACGCTATTCATCGCCGTCGTCGGCTACACCGCCCTGACCCTGGCGATGATGGCCCAGTTCGGTCGCGATGCCTGGCGCGCCAACGGCGAGACATTCAACGTCTGGTTTCGGCTCATCGGGCGGCTCGCTCCGTTCGCCCTGGCCGACGAGACCGGGAGGCTGCGGCGCCGCTCCTTCGCCAGCGGCCTGCTCGAGCCAGGCTGGACCGTCGCCCAGGTGGTGCTCGTAGCCCTGGGGGCCGGATCGATCCTGTTCGACGGACTTTCTCAGACGACGCCGTGGTACGAGGTGTTCGGCGCCCCGCCGATCCCCGTCGCGACGCTGCAGCTGGCTGGGTTCCTGGGGTTGATCGTCCTCGCCGCATTGGCCGTCTCGCGCCTCGTCGGGATTGCCTCGACCGGCGCGGGGCTAATGCCGATCGCAATCGGGTATCTCGTCGCCCACTACCTGACGTACCTGCTGTATGACGGACAGCGCATCGTCATCGCCATCTCCGATCCGCTGCAGCAGGGTTCGGACCTGTTCGGGACGGCGTTCTTCCAGCCCGTGGCGTTCCTGCCGCCGGGCCTGGTGTGGACGATCCAGCTGGTCGCCGTCGTGGGCGGCCACATGATCGGCGCCTGGGGCGGCCACGTCGTCGCTGCGCGCTCCCCTGCCCGCGGCGACGTCCGCCTTCGCATGGTTCCGCTGGCGGTGGTCATGGTTGCCCTGACGACAATCACGCTGTGGTCACTCGGCCAGTCGATCGTGCAGCCGCCGCAGAGCACCGCCGCGGCGCACCTGGCGCGCGAAGACCTAGCTCGCGGCGGCTCCGGCGGCCACAACCAGCCGGGCTGAGCCGGGTCCGGGAACCCACTCGGCCAGGGAGCGCACCTCGGACAGGCGGCTGGCGATAGCGGGATCGAGCGCCTCCGCCGCGGCGACGGCCGTCTCGATGGCGGTCAGGCAGAGGATCCCCTCCGCGGTTGCGGCGTGCCGGATCTCCGCCGCATCGCGCACCGCACCGGAGCGCGGTGTCGGCGTGTTGACCACCAGCCGGACCACGCCAGCGGCAATCAGCTCGAGGATCGGCACCTCGTCGCCGGTCGCAGGCTCGCCCAGCTTGGCCACCGGTCGCGCCTCGAACCCGGCACGTTCGAGGGCGGCCCTGGTCCCGGGCGTCGCCGCCAGCCGGTAGCCGGCCAGCACGAGCCCCTCGGCCAGGCGCGGCAGGAGCGCCTTGTCACGATCGGCGATCGACAGCAGCGCCAGCTCGCCCGCTTCGCCGGCGCGCGGCGGCACGAGGGCGGCACCAAGGAGCGCCTTGGCCATGGCGACGCGCGGATCCGTGTGCAACCCGATGACCTCGCCGGTCGACTGCATTCCCGGCCCCACCGACGGGTCGACGCCGCGCAGCTTGGCCGTGGAGAACGCCGGCGCCTTGACGCCGACCAGCTGCGGTGGTGGCAGCAACCCGCCGCTCCAGCCCAGGTCCGCCAGCGACGCGCCCAACGCGACCCGCACGGCGAGCTCGACCATCGGCACACCGGTGACCTTGGACAGGAAGGGCACCGTGCGCGACGCGCGGGGATTCACTTCGATGAGATACACGCCGTCTTCGCGGACGATGAACTGCGCGTTCACCAGGCCGCGCGCGCCCAGTGCCCGGACGACGCGCTCCATCGACGCCACGACGAGCTGCTGATCGCCCTCCGACACGGTCTGTGGCGGGAACACCCCGACCGAATCGCCGCTGTGCACGCCCGCCCGCTCGACGTGCTCGATGAGTCCCGGGATGAGCACCGCGTCTCCGTCCGACACGGCGTCGACGTCGACCTCCACGCCTTCGAGATAGCGATCGATGCGGACGGGGCGATCGGGATCGACGACGGTGGCCGCGGCCAGCTGGCGCACGAGATCCTCGCGCGAGTAGCAGAAGTCAATCGCCAGGCCGCCGATGACGAACGAGGGGCGGACGATGACGGGGTAGCCGATCCGCTCGGCCAACGTGGTCGCCTCCTCGATCGAATGAGCCATGCCGCCCTCGGGCTGCGGGATGCCGAGCCGGTCCAGCAACGACGCAAAGCGCGTCCGGTCCTCGGCCTGGTCGATGGCCTCGAGATCGCTGCCCAGCAGCGTCACGCCACCCGCGGCGAGCGGCGCGGCGAGGTTGAGCGGCGTCTGGCCGCCGAACGCGACGACCGCGGGCAGGAGCGCCGACGGGTCCGGAGACTCGGCGTCGATGACGCTGCGCACGCTCTCCGGATCGAGCGGCTCGAAGTACAGCCGTGTCGACGCATCGAAGTCCGTCGACACGGTCTCCGGATTCGAGTTGATCATGACCGCGCTCCAGCCCGCTCGGCGCAGCGTGTCGGCGGCCTGCACCGCGCAGTAGTCGAACTCGATGCCCTGTCCGATCCGGACCGGGCCGCTGCCGATGACTAGCGCCGCGGGCCGGTCGACGGGCGGCGCTTCGGGTGGTGAGCCGGCGGCCGCGTAAGTCGAATAGAAATATGGCGTGTCGGCGGCGAATTCGGCCGCACACGTGTCGACCATCGCGTACCCGGGTCGGAGGCCAAGGCGGAGCCGCGCATCCCGCAACGCCTCCTCCCCCACCCCGGCCAGATCGGCCAGCTCACGGTCGCCGAACCCGGCTCGCTTGGCCGTTGCCAGCAAGGCCGCCGCATCGTCGTCGCCCGCGCTGATGAGCCGCTCGCCAACGGAACGCACGTCCGCCTCCAGGTCGACGTTGCGCCGCATCTCTCCGACGAACCACGGCGCGATGCCGGTCGCCGCCTGGATGACCGCCTCCGGCACGCCGCGACGAAGCAACCCCAGGATCCGCCACAGCCGCGAGTCCGATGGCTCCAGGAAGCGGCGCAGGACGATCGGCGCCGCCGATCGCTGCGCGAAGCGCGTCGACTCGCACGCCTCGCCCCGTTCGTCCAGCCAGTGGATGGGCTCATCGGCATCGGGGTCGCCACCCAGGACAGCGGCGAGGTAGTCCAGCGTCGCCGTCCATGCCGGATCCTCCGCCAGGGGCCCGGCGCCGGCCTGTTCGAGGCCACGGAGTGCCTTGTTCAGCGCCGACCCGAAGGTCCGGTCGATGGCCATCACCTCGCCGGTCGCCTTCATCTGCGATCCGAGGGTCCGATCGGCAGAGGGAAACTTGTCGAACGGGAAGCGCGGCAGCTTGACGACCACGTAGTCGAGCGCCGGCTCGAAGGCGGCGACCGTCGTGCCGGTCACGACGTTGGGGATCTCGGCCAGGCGGCGACCGATGGCGATCTGGGCCGCGACCCGGGCGATCGGATAGCCGGTCGCCTTGGAGGCCAGCGCCGACGATCGCGACACGCGCGGGTTGACCTCGATGACGGCGTACTCAGTCGAGTCGGGCGACAGCGCGAACTGGACGTTGCAGCCGCCCTCGACGCCCAGGCCGCGGATGATCGCCAGCGCGGCGCTGCGCAACCGCTGATGGACCGCGTCGGTCAGCGTCTGGACCGGCGCGACGACGATCGAGTCGCCGGTGTGAACCCCGAGTGGATCGACGTTCTCCATCGAGCACAAGGCGATGCACGTGTCGTCGGCGTCGCGCATGACCTCGTACTCGATCTCCTGCCAGCCGACGAGACACCGTTCGACCATGACCTGGCCGATGGGGCTGGCGCGCAGACCGGCCCGGACCCGCTCGCGATACGCCTCCTCCGTGCCGACGATTCCGCCGCCTGTGCCGCCCAGCGTGTAGGCGGGACGAACGATGGCCGGCAGTCCGATCTCGGCCAGGGCGCGGTCCGCGGAGACCCGTCGCTCCGCCTCATCCGCGCCGCGGACGATGGCCGACGGCGCATACGGCTGGCCCAGCCTGTCGAGCAGGTCGCGGAAGAGCTCGCGATCCTCGGCCATCTCGATGGCGCGCAGCGGCGTGCCCAGCATCCGCACATCGAATCGCTCGAGGACGCCCGCCCGAGCCAACGCCGTTGCGAGATTGAGGGCGGTCTGCCCCCCCAGGCCGGCGAGCAGCCCTTCCGGTCGCTCCTTCTCGATGACGGCCGCGACGGCATCGACGGTGAGGGGCTCGAGGTAGATGGCGTCGGCGACCTGCGGGTCGGTCATGATCGTGGCCGGGTTGGAGTTGACGAGAATCGTGCGCACGCCTTCGGCGCGCAGGGCCCGGCAGGCCTGTGTACCGGCGTAGTCGAATTCGGCGGCCTGGCCGATGACGACTGGCCCCGAACCCAGGATCAGCACGGACGCCGGCTTCACCCTGCTGCCGGCCGGTTCCGTCATCCGGCCCGCCGCTTCGCCGCCGCCGCGACCAGGCGGTCGAAGACGGCGAGGGCGTCGAGCGGCCCGGGCGCGCCTTCGGGGTGGTACTGGACGGTCTCGATGGGCAACTCGCGATGTCGCAGGCCCTCGACCGATCCGTCGTTCAGATTGACCTGGCTGACCCGGAAGCCGCTCGATCGCGGCAGCGTCTCGGCCAGGACCTGGACCTCGTGGTTCTGGGCCGTGACCTGGACGAGTCCGGTATCGATGTCGCGGACAGGGTGGTTCGCACCGTGGTGACCAAACCTCAGCCGGCCCGTGTCCGCGCCCGCCGCCCGGCCCACGATCTGGTGACCCAGGCAGATCCCCAGCACGGGCCGGCCATCCTCGATCGCCGCCCTCGCGAGGGCTACCGGTCCGGCCAGTCTGGCCGGGTCGCCGGGTCCGGGCGACAGGACCAGACCATCGATCTCCGGCGCCAGCGCCTCCCCGGCCGACGCACCGTGCGGCAGCACGCGGACCCGCGCGCCGCGGCGGCGGAGATTGCGAATGATGTTGGTCTTCAGGCCGAAGTCCAGGATCGCGACGAGCGGCCCCTCGTCGCCTGGCTCGGCCACGTCCGTCACGCTGGCCGGCGACACCTGGCTGACGAAGTCCTGGTCTTCCCAGCGGGGGACGGCGCGCGCCGCATCGACGGCGCGCGTCGCGGCGACGTCTCCCGCCTCGCCGATCGCGCGGGGAGCCGTGATGATTGCGCGCTGGCTGCCCGTCGAGCGCAGGTGGCGGGCGAGCGCCCGGGTGTCGATGCCGGCGATGGCCGGGATGCCGCTCTCGCGCAGGAGCGTCGCCAGCTGGCGCCCGTCATCCGCGACGGCCGCCGTGGCGTTGCCAACAATCAGGCCGCGCAGCCACGGCTGGACCGATTGATCATCGTCGCGCAACCGCCCGTAGTTGCCGATCAGCGGGTAGGTCATCACCACCAGCTGGCCGGCATAGGACGGGTCCGTGCAGACCTCCTGATAGCCCGTCTGGCTGGTGTTCACGACGAGGTCGCCACCGCCCGCGACCGGCGCACCGAAGGCGATGCCGGCGAACACACGGCCATCCTCCAGCGCCAGGAGCGACGGGCCGAGATGGCCGATGCGCGGATCGACGATCGAGTCGGGCCGGGGCGATGGAGGGACGATCGAGGGGGGGACGATCAATGCCGCCGCCGGTCGCGAGGCGAAACAAAACCACCGGCCCGCGGGGCACGGTGGCAGGTTGTCGACGCGCTGATGTCGGGCCTCCTTTCCGGCCTCTCAGGACCGGTACGCCGGTCTCACGGGACCGGCCACAAAGGACGGCGCTAGCGTACCACCGGGCGACGGCGCCGGGTCAGCACGGCGCGGCGTTGGGCGGGAACGGCGCAAGCGTCATTTCTCAGGTTCGTCCTGGGCTCGTCGCGCACTCGTAATGCCAATCGACGCGGCAGAGAGCCCGGCTAGAGCCGGCGTCCGCCAAGGTGGCGGTGTGAGCCCTCTCGGTCGACTGGGGACCGCGGGGGCTCCATTGGCCTCCCGGCCCGGCTGAGCGGCGGCGGGGCCGGCTGGGCGGCTGCCTGGCCTAGCTCAAGACGGCCGGACCCGCCTCCGAATGACGCAGGTGGTCCAGGAAGATCGCCCCCCACAGCATCGATTCCTCGCCCACCATCAGCCGATGCCGGCCAACCCAGCAGCGGCCGGCATCGTCGAGCACTTCCCAATAGGTCCCGTCGCGCTCGATCCAGGCTCGGTAGCGGCCGGTTTCGTGGGCCGCCTTGACCGGATCGACCGTGTTGAGCAGCGCCAGGTACATCGCACCGAGGCTCGTCCACACGGAGCTGCCCTGGTAGTCAGGCAGCAGGTGTCGGGTCAGCCACACCTCGCGCTCCGGCCGGCGAGCGGTTTCGTAACGGAGCGGATAGGGGGTCGTGTAGCCATCGCGCTCGAGGGTCTGCAGGGCCGTCCCCAGCATCTCCGGGCAGGTCTCGACACCGGTCCAAAAGGGCCAGATGTTCGCCTCGCCGGTTGTCGCGTCGCCCCCGATCGCGTCGCGGTAACAGCCGCGGTCAGCCATCCAGAAGCGCTGCCGCAGCAGGTGGCGCCAGTCGCCGGCGGGGAAATGGCGGGCGAGGGGGTTCGGCAGGTCGAAGCCGGTGGTCGGGTCGGACAGGTTCTTGGCCAGCAGCGCGACCATGCTGTTGCCGTAGGCATTGGAGCGGTTGGTCACTGTGTCGCGGTGGGCCGAGTACTTGCGATCGTCCCTGACGAGCCCCGTGGCCGGATCCACGACGCGGTCCATGTAGTGGTTGATCTCCGCCTCCAGCCACGAACGATGGCGGGCCACGAGGTCGGTCGCTCCTGCCGCCCGCAGCGCCCCCACGAACAGCGGCAGTGAGTCCACGCCGTAGTCGTATACGTCGGCGGGATGGCCGAACGCGTGGAAGGTCGTGGTGATATGGCGCCGCCGACGGTCCCAGCCATCGAGAGCCCAGGCCAGCGAGGAGTGGAGCCGCTGCGCGTGGCGTCCGCCGAGGCGGGCCAGCGCCGGCGCGGAGAACGACATGTCGCGGACCCAGAAGGTATTGAAATGCGCCGGCGAGGCGGTGAAGCTTCGCCCGTTCCAGGTCGAATCGACGCCCGCCTCCACGATCTCGGCCGCGGAGCCGGGCAGTCGAGTGTGGCCTCGAACGGCCCGACGGAATCGGATTCCCACGCCCTTGGCGCAGTCAGCCAGGTTGGCGGGATGGAGCCACAGGGTGACGGACATGTTCGCAGTGGACACCGGGTGGGGGGCCCGGTCTATGCGCACATGGGTCCTTCGGCCCCCTGACGAGTGGGCTATTCGGCGCTGCTCCGCGCCTGTGGCCGCGCTGCCTGACGCCGCCAGGAGGCGCCGATCAGGCCGTCGCGCGTGCTTCGTCGATGTCGATCACGACACGCCCGCCGAGGTCCTCGACATCGGCGGTCACCGCTTCAACCACGTCCTCCGCGAAGCGACCGGCCAGGAT
>JALZAF010000298.1 GCA_030948505.1 Chloroflexota bacterium | reverse complement strand
CACCCACCGAGACTTGGCGGAGGTCGCCCATGAAGTCCGAATCGAGGCCGAAGCCCGCGCCCCACGACCGGTCGGCGCGGAACAGCGGATTGAGGCTCGACCCACCGCACTCGGCGGCGAAGGTCAGTACCGGACCGCTCGGCGTGGGGCTGGGCGTGGGATTCGGCGTCGGCGGGGGCGTCGGATTCGGCGTCGGCGGGGGCGTCGGCGCGGGCGTCGCGGTCGGGTCCGATGTCGCCGTCGGGTCGGGCGTCGGGGTCGGGTCGGGCGGCGGGGTCGGGTCGGGCGTCGGGGTCGCCCCTGGCATGGGCGTTGGGGCCGTCGTGCCGATCGGCGCGCTTGTCGGCTCGTCAGTCTGCCCTGGTGTGGCCGTCGGATCGGTCGGGCTCGGCGCAGCCGTCGTGGGCGGTGGGGTCGCGCCGACGGCGAGGTCGGCACCACCGTAGATACGGAATGTAGCGCTCGTGAACCGCATGGCCGGCATACGGCGCGCCGGGGTGCTGACAGAGGTGGCAAGGTGCACGGCGCCCACGGTGTGACGGCCCGGCGTGGAGGGCGGGACCACGAGCGTGCCGGTCAAGAGTCCCTGCGCGTTGGACCGCAGGACGAGCAGGACGATCGAGCTCCCGTCCCACGTGATCTGCACCTGGCCCAGCTTGGGGAAGTGCGATCCGGTGACCGCCACTAGCTGGCCCGGCACGCCCGACGCAGGGCTGACCGACAGGGTTGGCGAGGCCGACGTCACGCTCGCGAATGGAACGACTACGAGGGTGATGCCGATGAGCATCGCGCCGGTCGCTTGCCAGTCGGCGATCCGACGCTTCCGGGGCGGTTCCGTTGGCGGGCCCGCCCATCGGGTTCCATCCCAGAACAAACGCGTGGCTCCATTTCGGCAGCCCGGCCGACTCGGTGAGTCCCGGGGCTTTGCGACGCCGCCTCGCGACGGCTGTGCTCGTTCGGTTGGGGCCGCAGCACTCGTGCTGTTCCGTGTTTACAGTCTTGCGCGCTGCGGCGGGCGGCGGCAATGGCGAGATCGTCAGTGGCAGGGTCGCCGGCCAGGGGTCGTGTCGCCCGAGCCTCCCCGTTGGCTGATGCGGCCTGCTATGGTCTGCCGGCGTGCGGGTGGGGGAGGCGTCCCGACGCCGCTCCGGAGTGGCGGCGCAGCGGTGAGACGAACGTCCCATGGATGGGTCCGACGGACCCGGACCACTATACCTTCAAGCTGCCACGGTCGCCGGCCGGGCGGCGAGCGAAGAACCCGGTCGAGGAGACAAATGGCGGCCTGGACCCCGATGAGACGGCTCGTCGAACGCCTCAACGAGCCGTTCCGCCGCGGGGTCTTCGGCCGCGGCATCCGGCCCAGCCACATCGTTATCACGACCGGCTCGCTGGCCGGCACGATGATCGTGACGAGCGCGCTCGGCTTCCCGTTCTGGTGGATCGCCGCCCGCCTGTTCAGCCCCGCTGTCGTGGGCCTGGCGGCCGCGGCGATCTCGGGCATGCTGCTGCTCGGTGGCGTCGCTGCGTTCGGCCTGGGCACGCTCCTCGTCCGGGAGCTGCCGAGGCGCCCGGGCCACGAGCGCGGCCTGATCCGATCGGCCCTGATCGCCGCGGGCGCGCTCGGCGTCGTCGTCGGGCTCGGTTTCGCCTACGGTGCCTCGGCACTCGACGACGCCTTGGCGCCCCTGTCGGCGACGCCCTGGGAGGCGGCGATCTTCGCGCTCGGCGTGAGCGTCACGTCCTTGACGATCGTGACCGACCAATCCCTCGTCGGGCTCCTCCGCAGCGAGCTCCAGTTCGCCCGGAACGCCGCGTTCGCGTTGTCCAAGCTCGTCCTGCTGGCGATCACCGGCTGGCTCGCGGGCGGCGGCACATGGGCAGGCATCTACGCCGTATGGAGTGTGAGCGCGCTCCTGTCGCTCGTCCTCGTCGCCGGCGTCGCCGTCAGGTCCGGTGCGATCCCGCTGACAACGGGCGCTCCGGCTCCGTCATGGCGCCACCTCGGCCCGAGCGCGGCGGGTCACTTCGCCCTCAACCTCGCCCTCCAGGTGCCAACGCTTGGAATGCCCATCCTCGTAACCATCCTCGGCAGCGCGGCGCTCAACGCGAGTTTCTATCTCGCCTGGCTTATTGGCAGTGGCGCGACGATGATCCCGTTCGCCCTGTCGAGCACGCTGTATGCCGTCGGGTCGCGCGCGCCGGGGGCGCTCCCACGCCAGATGCAGCTGACGCTCGGGCTGTCAGTGGTGGCCGCGGCGACCGTCGCCGCCGTCCTGGCGGTCATCGGCGGTTCGCTCCTGGGCCTCTTCGGTCGGGCCTACGTCGACGCCGCGCCGGTCCTGGCGATCGTCGCCGCCGCGGCGGTGCCGATGGTGGTGAAGAACCACTTCCATGTCCTGCTGCGGATCCGCGACCAGCTGGCCGCGGCGGCGATCGTTTGCGCGGCGGGCGGGTTGCTCGAGCTCGGCGCGGCGGGGGTCGGGCTCGCCCGCGGCGGTTTGCCGGGCCTCGCGATCGGCTGGGTCGTCGCCCTGAGCGTCGAGGCAGCGGTCATGGGCATCCCCGTGGCTCGAACCGCTTTCGCGGGCGATCGCACCTCGACCTTGGCCTGAGGCGGCGGTTTATGCAGGCTGGCCCACGGCGGGCGGCTCGAACGCCATGGGCTCGAAGGCGAAGTACGAGACGCGGGCACCCTGTCCTTCATAGGCGAGCGTGCCAATGTGGCCGTTCGTTGGTCTGAACTGGACCCGATGCACGTCCCGATCGAGCAGGGCAGCCGCCTTCGGCGGGTCGAGCTCGGCGAGGCCGCGCCCGTCCAGCTTTGCGCACGCCTCCACCTCGGTCCACAGCCCGACCCACTCCGCGTCGTGCACCTCGGGTCGCCCCGCGCGGATCGCGGCGACGCGATCTGGCGGCAGGGAAAAGTCGGCGACGACGGCGATCTGGCCGGCCGCCGAGAGGGGCTCGACATCGACGCCGACGGCGCGAGCGAGTGCCACCGCGACGAGGCCCACGGCGCCGGCGTGGGCGACGCTGAACGCCACCTCAGTCGGTGGGTCGAGGACCGGCCGGCCGAGTGGCTCGGTGCGAAAGCGCAGCCCGGCCGCCGGGCTGGCGAGGTAGCGAGCCAGGATCGCGCGCAGGCAGGCCCGACCGATCGCATGTCGCCGGCCATCGAGGGTCGAGCGCCGGCGGGCGGCGTTCTGCCGCTCGTCCGGCGGGAGAGCCGCCAGCACGATACCGCCCGGATCCTCGAGATCGAGATGCAAGAGCCACACGTCGACCTGATCGGCGGCGATCCGTCGGTCCGCCGGAGCCGGGTGCCAGGGGACCACGTCCACGTTGCGACTCGTGCCCTCTGGGCTATCGGCGTGGGGCGGCGGCAGGAGCCTCGCCTGGGATGTCGCGCCGCTCTGCCGTCGGGCCAGCTCCTCCACCCGCCCGGGCCTCGTGCAGCGCGTCCACGAGGGCGGCCGCCGTGATCGCGGCGAGTGGCTCGACGAGTACGGTGAGGTGGCTCCCCGGGATCGGCCGGACGTCGAGTCCGCCTAGGGCCAGCTCGGCCCATCCGCGACGCGTGTCGAATACCTCCGGTGGCCGCTGGTTGTGCTCGGCCCAGAGGAACGTGATTCGTCCCGGGTAGGGCGCGGGACGATAGCGAGCGAAGGCGGTGCCGTCGGCCGCCATCCACTCGCGCTCCCCATCGGGAACCGGGTCCCGCCAGAGGAGTGGTCGGAGGCGCCCGGGGAGCCGCCGATCGAGCACTTGCCGCAACCCGACGAGGGAGCGATCGATGGCGATCCGGGTGCGGCTCCGGAGGTAGGTGGCACCGACTCGCGACCCGAGCCGCCGGACGATGCGGGCCTGGTTCGCGATCCGCCGGGCGACGAACCGCGGGTGGAACCCCGGCGCCGGTAGCGCCTGAACCGGGTTGCGGCTATCGATGAGGGCGAGCAGGGCCACGGTCTCGCCGGCGGCGGTCAGTTGCTGGGCGATCTCGTAGCCGACGGCGCCGCCGAACGAGAATCCGACCAGGTGGTATGGCCCCACAGGCTGGACCCGCCGGAGGGTGGCGACATAGCGGCTGGCCAAGTCTTCGATGCGCCGGCCGGCGTGGCCGGTCGGACCGCTCGGTGGCTGGTGCAGGGCGTACAGGGGTTGATCCGGCCCGAGGTGGACCGCCAGGTTGCGCAGGTACAGGACGCGCGAGCCGGCGCCGGGCACGATGAACAGGGGCCGCTGCGTCCCGGTCGGCTGGACGGCGATGAGGCCGCTGCGCTCCGGATCCTGCCCGTCGCGGATGCGGGCTGCCAGGCGCTCGATCGTCGCACCCTCGAGTAGGGCGGACATCGGGACGCGCAGCCCGGTATCACGCCAGATCCGGTCGAACAGGCGAGCCGCAAGGAGCGAGTGGCCTCCCAGGTCGAAGAAGTCGTCGTCGATCCCGATGGGGTGGCGCGAGAGGACCTCCTCCCAGATCCCGATGAGTCGCTCTTCGAGGTCGTCGCGTGGTGCGGCGACCGACGCGGCCGGGGTTTCTGTCGCCGGGGCCGACAGCGCCTGGCGATCGATCTTGTTGGAGCTCGTCCTCGGCATCCGATCGAGCCATACGATCGCCCTCGGGATCATGTACTCGGGGAGCTGGTCCCGAAGGGCTTCACGCAGGTCGTGCTGCGACGGCCGGTCGGCGCCCGACGCCTCGAGGTAGGCGACGAGCTGGGTCTCGCCGTCGATTGGGCGTACCTCGACCGCGACCTGCGACACGCCGGCCAGCGCTGCCAGTGCTCGCTCGATCTCCGCGATCTCGACCCGCATCCCGCGGATCTTGAGCTGCCGATCGCGCCGGCCGGCGAACTCGAGCGATCCGTCCGCCAAGCGTCGCCCCAAGTCGCCCGTTCGGTACGTGACAAGGCCCGGATTGGCGCTATCGCGGCTGAATGCCGCGGCGGTGAGATCCGGGCGATTCCAGTAGCCGAGAGCGACGTGCCGGCTCCGGATCGCGATCTCGCCGACGAAATCCGTGTGGCGCCCGTAGGGGTCCAGCAGGAACACGTCTGTTGCCTCCACGGGATAGCCGACCGGGACGCTGGCCCGGTCAATCGTGCTTGTCGCATCGGCGAAGAACTGAAGCCCGAGAGTGGACTCGGTCGGACCGAGGCCGTTGACGAACAGGCCGCCCTCGGCGAAGTGCCGGCGGAAGGCGTCGAAGTCAGCCGCCCGGGCCTCCTCGCCGCCCAGGACGACAGCCCGGACGTCCGTCAGGCGCTCATCCGGACCCAGCGTTGCGACGAGTTCCCGGTAGACCGTCGGGGTGGAGTGGTAGACCGTGACCCGCCGATCGACGATGACGTCCCGCAGTCCCAGGAAGCCGACCTCGGCGAGGTCGACGATACACAGGGCGGCTCCGTTCAGGAGGGCTCCGAACAGGTCCATGACCGACGCGTCGAACGTCGGCTTGGCCACGAGGAGCACGCGATCATCCGGGCCGAGGTGCAGCGCATTGGTGTACGCGCGGATGTGATGGAGCACGTTACGCTGGCTCTGCACGGTGCCCTTCGGCTCGCCTGTCGATCCCGACGTGTACAGCAGGTACGCCGGGTCGCCCGGGGCGGCCCGATCGATCGGGCCGGCCGGCCGGCC
>JALZAF010000294.1 GCA_030948505.1 Chloroflexota bacterium | reverse complement strand
GTCGACGGCAGTGCCGACGTCATCGCCGCGAGATCGGCGGCGGAGAGCCGCCGGCCCTTGGCCCAGCGCTGCCCGTCGAGCACGAGGTCGCGCGCCAGCACCGCGCCGGCGAGCGACTTCCGAATCGGTTGGCCAGGGAAGATTCGCTCGGGCGTCACTCGATCCTGGCGAGGGCCGCCTCCAGGGCCCGCCGGGTGAAGACCTTGGCCATCTCGGTGCGGTAGGCGCGATCGGCGTGCATGTCGACGCCGACGTTGACGCCATCGGCCGCGTGCGAGGCGGCCTCGACGAGCACCCCGGCGGACCCGTCCGAGCCGGTGAGCGCCTTCTCGACGCCCGCCGCCCGATAGGCGACCGGCCCGACGCCGGTCAGCGCCACCCGGGCAAGGCTGATCGGCCCGCCCGCGGCGGACCTCGCCACGACGACTGCCACGCCGACGAGGGCGTAGCCCGACGCGGGCTGCTCGAGGGACACGTAGGCGGAGCCGGCGTCGTCGCGCGGGCCCGGCAGCCGGATCTCGGTCAGGATCTCGTCCGGGCGGAGCCCGGTCTGGAAAGCGTCCTCGAAGAACGTCTTGATGGGAATCGTCCGCTCTCCGCTGGCGGACCGGGCAACGAGCTCAACGTCCAGGGCCAGCAGGCAGGCCGGAAGGTCCGAAGCGGGGTCGGCATGGGCGATGGACCCGCCGATGGTGCCGCGATTGCGGACCTGGACGTCGCCGATGCTCGGCAATGCGTCGCGCATGAGACCGTAAGCCTTGACCGGCGAATCGAGCAGCTCCGCATACGTCGTCAGGGCGCCCACGGCGACGCGGCCGTCAGGCAATGAGCGCACGCCCTTGAGCTCCGCCAGGCGTCCAATGTCGATGAGCCTGCCGGGCCGGGCCAGCCGCAGCTTCATCAACGGCAGCAGGCTCTGGCCGCCGGCGATGATCTTGGTCGAGGCGTCGGCCTTGGCGAGCAGCTTGATCGCGTCGTCCAGCGACTTCGGTCGGGCGTAGCCGAATTCGGCGGGGATCATGCCCGAGCCTCCTTCGCGGACTGGATGGCACGCCACACGGTCTGCGGGGTGTATGGCATGTCGAGGTGGCGGATGCCGAGCGGACTGAGCGCGTCGATCACGGCGTTCGCGACCGCCGCAGTGCTGGCGATCGTGCCGGCCTCGCCCACGCCCTTGACGCCGAGCGGGTTGACCGGCGACGGCGTCACGGTCTCGTCGAGCTCCAGGTTCGGTAGCCACGATGCACGGGGCACGGCGTAGTCGAGCATCGAGCCCGACAGCAGCTGTCCGTCGTCGCCATAGATGGCGCCCTCCCAGAGCGCCTGGCCGATGCCCTGAACGATGCCGCCGTGGAGTTGCCCGTCGACGATCATCGGGTTGATCTTCTTGCCGACGTCGTCGACCGCGACGTAGCGGACGAGATCGACGTGGCCGGTCGCCTCGTCGATCTCGACGATCGCGATATGGGTGCCGAACGGCCAGGTGCAGTTCGGCGTGTCGTGATAGGCCGTTTCGTCGAGATACGGCTCCATGCCCTCCGGCAGGCTGAAGCCGAGGTCGATGGCGAACGCGATCTCCTGCAGCGTCTTGACCTTGTCGGGCGAGCCCTTGACGCGGTAGCTCGCGCCGTCGACTTCGATGTCGTCGACGTTGGCCTCGAGCATGTGGGCGGCGTAGCGCCTGGCCTTGTCGCGGACCTTGCCGGCCGCCTTGATCGCCGCCGCGCCGCCCACGGTCGCCGAGCGGCTGCCGTACGTGCCATAACCGAACGGCGTGCCCTGTGTATCCGAGTGCTGGACGATGATGTCCTCCATCGGCAGCCCGAGCTCGTGCGAGATGATCTGGGCATAGGTCGTTTCGTGGCCCTGGCCGTGCGACTGCGTACCGACGGTGAGGACGACCTTGCCCGTCAGGTGAACCTTCAGGTTGGCCGACTCCCACATGGCGGCGCCCCAGCCTTCGCCGACCGCGCCGATCCACTTCGAGGGCGCGACACCGCAGACCTCGATGTACGAGCTGAGGCCGACGCCGAGGTACTTCCCGCGCCGGCGCGCGTCCTTTCGCGCGTCGTCGAGCTTGTAGTAGTCGACCATCGTCAGGGCGCGGTTGAGGGCCGGCTCATAGTTCCCCGAATCGATGAAGATCTTCTCGCCGTTGACGGCCGTCCCGAGCCCGGACGGGTTGTCGTACGGGAATGCGTCCGGGGGCAGGAAGTTCTTGCGTCGGATCGCGGCCGGATCCATCCCGATCTCGTCGGCGAACAGGTCCATCGCCCGCTCGACGACGTAGGTCGCCTCCGGCCGGCCGGCGCCGCGGTACGCGTCCACGAACGTGGTGTTGGTGTAGACGCCCGTCACTTCCGCATACACGTTGGGAAACTTGTAGCAGCCGGCCAGGACGCGGCCATAGAGCGTGGTCGGGACGCCCGGGCCGATCGTCGACAGCCGGCCGCCCAGGTTGGCGTACGTCTTGACCCGCAGCCCCGCGATCTCGCCGTCGCGGTTGCCGGCGATCTCGAGATACGTGATGTGATCGCGGCCGTGGGTCGTCGACTGATAATTCTCGCGTCGCGACTCGACCCACTTCACCGGCCGCCCGCCGATTGCCTTGCTGGCGAACATGACCAGCGCCATGTCGGCATAGCAGAAGATCTTGGTGCCGAACGCCCCGCCGACGTCGGGCGCGATGCAGCGCACCTTGTGTTCCGGGATGCCGGTCACAAATGCGGTCAGCAGCAACCGCTGGATGTGCGGCGTCTGGCTCGACATCCAGATGGTGTATTCGTCAGTGCCGGGGTTGTACCAGCCGATGTCGCCGCGGACCTCCATCGGGTTCGGGATGAGCCGCTGGTTGACGATCCGCTGGCGGACGACGACTGCCGCGGAATCGATGGCCGCATCGGTGCCCGCCTTGTCGCCGACCGTCCAGGTGAAGACATTGTTGTTCGGCGCGTTCTCATGAAGCTGTGGCGCGCCGGGCTGGGTGGCCTTTTCGGCATCCACCACGGCCGGCAGCGGCTCCCAGTCGACCGAGATCAGCTCGAGCGCGTCGAGCGCCTGCTCCGGCGTCTCGGCAACCAGCGCGGCAACGCCTTCGCCGGTCCATTTCACGCTGTCGGTGGCCAGGACCCGCGGCATGTTGATGTTGTTCGGCAGGGTCGAGCCGCCGGCGGGCCAGGCCATCGGCAACGGGTTGTAGGGAATGTCCGCGCCGGTGAAGACGGCCAGCACGCCGGGCATGGCCTTCGCCGCCGAGGTGTCGATGGAACGGATGTTGGCGTGGGCGTAGGGGCTGCGGAGGATGGCCATGTGGACCATTCCGGTCAGCTTGATGTCGTCGAGGTAGCGGCCCTTGCCGGTGATGAAGCGGGGATCCTCGGTTCGCCTGATCGAAGCGCCGAGCACGTCGGTGGCCATCGGATGCCTCCTACGCCTGACCGTTGGACGAGGCGGCGCCGGAGCGGGCGCGAATGCCGACCGCCGGTCGCGCAGCGCCAGCCCGCATTGCGCCCGCCGCTTCGCGGATCGCCGCGACGATGTTCTGGTACCCGGTGCAGCGGCAGTAGTTGCCTTCGATCGCGTGCCGGATCTCGTCATCGGACGGGTCGGCGTTGCGGCGGAGCAGGTCCGTCGCGACCATGATCATGCCGGGAGTGCAGAACCCGCACTGCAGGCCGTGCTTCTCCCAGAACGCGGTCTGCAGCGGGTGCAGCTCGCCGTCGCTGGCCAGTCCCTCGATCGTCTGGACGGTGCTGCCATCCGCCTGGACGGCGAGCATCGAACACGACTTCACGGCGGCGCCGTCGACATTGACGGTGCACGCACCGCACTGCGACGTATCGCAGCCGACGTGCGTCCCGGTGAGGTTCAGGTCCTCGCGCAGGAGCTGGACCAGCAGGCGTCTTGGTTCGACGTCAAGCTCCCGTCGTTCCCCGTTCACGACGAGCGCAATGTGCTCGGCCACGACAGGAACCTCCTTCCACCCATCGCCGCCACTGGAACGGCACGAGTGGCTCGCTGTCCGATGAGCCTTGCCTGGAGCGCCGCGCCGGCGAGACGGGCCGGCGGAGGGACTCTCAATGCTGGCACTGCGGACCGCCGGAATCAAGCGCCATCGCGCCGCGCGCGCCGAAAGAGTGCGGCCGCGCGCGCCGACAGAGGGCTGCGTCGCTAGGCGGCGGGCGAGACTCCGTCCGGCGCGATCTCGACGAGCCGGTAGTACACGCCCGCCTCGCGGATGTGATCGCGCGCAAGCGCGTAGACGAGATTGGCCGGGAACGGCTGTTGCGACCACGTCGCTCGGATGACGGCCTCGCGCTCCGGTCCCGCCCACAGCCGAATCGCCTTGACGGCCTGGGGCGCGCCCCCGCGTCGAACGACCTCCACCTTCCCGGCTACCTCCATGTTGCGTGTCCACGCGGCCGGCCCGTTCGGATGCCCGAGGTATGGCGCACCGCCAACCGTCAGCAGCGTGAGCGGCGTCGTTCGGACGCGTCCTGTGCGGCGCCCGGGAGCGCGCAGCTCGACGATCCGCCCCAGGCCCGGCACGCCGGCCCGCCACAGCGGCCGGATGAGCGGGTAGAGCAGGCGGATCAGGCGATACATCACGCGGAAGAAGAATCGCCACAACGTCGAGCCGCGGTCCGGGGCGGGATCGGCCGTCACTTCTGTTTGCCCGCGCGCCGTGGCGGAGTGGCCGGCACGGCGCGCCCGAAGGCCGCGCTGCGACTGTTCACGGCCCGCGGGTCGAGCGCCTGGGCCAGCTCCTCGGCCGACTCGAGGGCCGCGATCCGGGCGGCGTCGGCGAGTCGCACGAACTTCCGTTCCGCCGCCGCCCAGGAGCCAAGCTCGAGGCCTGGCCCGTTGGCGAGGCCCACCCGCGCGAGGCCGCGGCCCTTTGCCGACGCCGCGTAGTGGGCGGCCCACACCAGCAGCTCGGGGCCGTCGTCGTCGTGCTCGCCGGGGCCCAGCGCGCCGCACACGATGCCTCGGTCGGCGGGCGCGGCGGTGACCAGCCGCCAATTGTCCGGGCCGGCGATGAGATCCAGCGCGTAGCTGGCGTAGGGCAGGTCGAAGAAGGTCGACGCACCCGCGGTGTCGGCGTTGCCGCCGCTCAAGGCGAGTGACAGGTGAAGGTCGGCCAGTCCGTCGGTGAGCCGGCGATGGGCGTCGGTGAAGAGCTGCCGCTCCGGGGCGTGGTCGCCGATGCGAACTGCCGCGCGCTCGTCGATCTCTACCAATGGGCAACCGGCAGCCCGTAGTGCGTGGGCTTCGGCGTTCAACGCCTCCGCCTGCGCGAGCGTCGCTCGCCGGCGAGCGGCGGCCGACCCGTTCCCGCTCCCATCGACCGACCAGCCCAGGCTGTACGGACCGGGCAGCGCTTGCTTCACTGCACGGCTGGAGCCGGCGGCCGCAAACGCCCAGTCGATTGCGACGCTGGTCATCGCCCCCGACCGGGACCGCCGCCGAAGCCCACCGTCGGTCAGTGGCTCCAGGCCGGCGCGCTGCTGGGCCATCAGCGCCTCCGATACCGCCTCGTCGTCGGCGAGTCGTCGGAGGCCGGGCTCGAGCGCGTCGAACGTGTCGAGCGCGGCCCCACTCGCGGCCACGACCTCCGGTCGTCCGGAAAGCGGCGGGCGCGGCAGCGCTCCAAGGAGCGTGGCGAACATCCCAGCGACTAACCCGGCGCCGCGCGCGCGGCGGGCGCGGCGCTGGCAGACGTGACGCTCGAGGCCTGCGCGCGGCGGTTATCGGTCCCGATGACCAGGCCTACGGCCAGCACCAACACCAAGGCGGTCACGCCGATCGCCGGCAGCAGCACGGGGTTGCCGGCGTACGGCTGGCCGGTTGGGTCGTGCCACAGGCTGCGCAACGTCGTGACCCGGCCCGGGACGATCAGGAATCCCAGCCATAGCCCGGCCAGGAGGCCGCCCAGATGGGCGGAGTTGTCGATCAGGCCGCCGTACAGGAATCCAAACCCGAGGTTGATCAGGATCAGCGTCCCGATCTGGCCGATCAGGCTCCTCCCGCGCCGGTCGAGCACCGGGTGATGCGTCCTGGCGGCGGCCAGCAGGATCCCGAACAGGCCGAAGATCGCGCCGGACGCGCCGACCGACGGGATCGGGCTGCCGAAGACGAAGCTGGCGACGGATCCGGCGGCCGCGCACAGCAGGTAGAAGAGGACGAACAGCCGGGAGCCGTACAGGATCTCAACGAGGGGACCCGAGATGTACAGCGCGTACATGTTGAAGAACAGGTGCAGCAGGTTGCCCGGGTCGTGGACCAACGTGACGCTGAACAGGCGGTAGTACTCGCCGCGCGCGACCGCGCCCTTGTCCAGCTCGAGGAGCGTGAGGAGCCCGCGGCCCTCCGGCGACATCGCCGCGACCGAGACGACGACGGTCAGCGAGATGATGAGCCAGGTCAGCGGGAAGGCCGGTCCGCCGCCGCGACCGCGGGCGAAGTAGCGTCGCGACGCCCCGCTGTTGCCGGTCTCCTTGGCCAGCCAGCCGAGCCGGTTGGCGATTTCCGCCTTGTCCTCGAGCGGCGCCCGCCGATCAGCCTCGCGGTAGGCCGCGATCGCGCCGCGCAGGTCGCCCTCGCGAACGCGAGCGGCCGCCACGTTGCGCCAGGCCGTGTACGTGCTGGGCGTCTCGGGCAGTTCGAGCACGGCCTCCCAGGTCGACACCGCGGCGTCTTCCTGGTCGAGCCGGAACAGCGCTTCGCCCAGGCCGACGAGGGCAGCGGCCGTGACCGCGGCGTCGTCGAAGCCGATCACGCGGCGGTAGTGAACGGCCGCCTCGCGGTAGTCACCGGATTGGAGCAGCTCCGCGGCCCGATCGAGGATCGCCTTGGCGGCATCCCTCGACAGCGGCCCCTCGCTCGAGAGATCGAGCCCGCCCGGCTTGTCGGAAGGCGGGCGGGGGTCGCTCATCGCCGCGACTCTACTAGGATTCCCAGCATGCCCGCGCCCTTCTTCCCTGCGCGTCGCGGCTGATCGCGATGTGCGGACGCTTCACCCAGCAACGGCCGACGTCGGAGCTGGCCGAGATCTTCGACGCGGAAAACCTGGCCGCCGACGACGGCGGCCACTTCAACATCGCGCCTACCGACGAGGCCGCGGTGGTCGTTCAGCGGGCTGACCGGCGAGCGATCGTCACCTACCGCTGGGGCCTGATCCCGCACTGGGCGGGCGGGCCGAAGATCGCGGCCCGGACCTTCAATGCGCGGGCCGAGACGGCCGCGCTGGCACCTGCCTTCCGGGACGGCTTCCGGCGGAAGCGTTGCCTTGTGCCCGTCGATTCGTTCTACGAGTGGCGTCAGGTGGACGGTGTCCGTCAGCCCTACCGGGTCGTGCGCGCCGATGGCCTGCCGCTGGCGCTGGCGGGATTGTGGGC
>JALZAF010000271.1 GCA_030948505.1 Chloroflexota bacterium | reverse complement strand
AGCTCGAGAAGATCAAGACCTTCTGCGACGCCTACTTGGTCGCCGCTGGCTTGCCCAAACCTCGTGCCGACCACGCCGAATCGACCGCGGCCTTGGACATCGAGATGCAGGCCGAGTTCGCTCGCGTTTGCGAAGCGCTCGGGCTGCGACTCGCGATCCGGATCGGGACCGACTCCGGGCCCGTGGTGGCCGGCGTGATCGGCCGCCACAAGTTCACTGTGACCTCTGGGGGGACACGGTGAACATCGCAAGCCGCAGGAGTCGCACGAGGTCATGGATCGCATCCAGGTGACTGAGGCGACGTACCGCCACCTACGGGATCGGTACCGTTTCGAGGAGCGCGGCGAGGTCGAGGTCAAGGGCAAAGGTCGCCTTCGGACGTATATCCTGATCGACCGCCAGAATCGCTAGAGTCGCCGCAAGGAGCATGCCCGGAAGCTCATGCGCCGGGCACTGATGGAGCGAAGGAGATCGCGATGGCGACCGTCGAGCAAGGACTACGGTCTCAGGTTCAGAACATCGAGGCGACCTACGGTCGGTCCATCGACGAATGGATCGAGCTGATCCGGGCGAGCGGATGCGCGCGCCATGGCGAGATCGTGGCGATGTTGAAGGCCGACTACCGTCTGAGTCACGGTGCCGCCAACCGTGTGGCCCTCGTGGCCATGGACTCGCTCAATCCAAAACAGGAGCCGGCGATCCGGAGGAGTCCCTGTACGAGGGTGGCAAGCATGCCTTGCTCCCCATCCACGCACGCCTGATGGCGGCGGTCCACAAGCTAGGGGCGGATATCGAGATCGCGCCCAAGAAGGGCTATCTGAGCCTCCGTCGGCGGAAGCAGTTCGGGATGATCAAGCCCGCCACGAAGCACGTCGACCTCGGGCTCATCCTGCCCGGGACAGCCGTTGAAGGTCGTCTCGAGTCGGCGGCCACCTTCAATGCGCTGTTCACTCATCGGGTTCGGGTCGGATCCCCTGGCGAGGTCGACGACGAGTTGACCACCTGGTTGCGCGACGCGTACGAGGTGGCCGGCTAGCGCAGCGGACACCCGCGACCCGATCCGCCCTTGCCCGTCAAAGCGTCGTGCGGTGAAGCGTCGAAACCACCGTCCCGGCCGGTAGCGTCGATCTTCGACGGCAGCGGGAACGGGAAATCAAGGTGCCCAAGGGCAGTTTCTCTCCTCTCGCCCGACCAGACATCCTTTCGATGGTGTCGTGCTCGATGTGACTCTGGTGAGCCTTGAGCGACGGCAGTCCCGCGCCTCCGCCTGGGCCATTCAGACTGAGCCGGTCGCCAATCGGCTGACGGGCGACCCAACGATTCTGACAAGGTCCCGTTCAGGCTCCGGTCCGATGAGAAACGGCCCTCAGACCTTTACGCCGCCGTTCTGCGTCGCCAGCGTTCGGTCCCAGTAACCTCGCTCTCAATCGGCTACGGGGCCGGGACATCAAGGTGCCTAAGGGTGGTTTGTCTCCTCTGGCCCTGACCATCGCCGCCCGACTCGCGATCATTCATGAAGAAAGGCGATCAGGGCTTCGGTAAGTTCGGGCGGGGCGTCCTCTTGGACGAGGTGACCGGCCCCTGGAATGAGTCGCAACTGTGCGCCCGGGATGCGCGCGGCGAGTTCGTGGCCCTTGGCCACGGGGATCCAGGCATCTTCCGCGCCCCAACACACCAGGACTTCTCGCACGCTAGAGATCGAGGCAACGGGGGCGGACGCTGGATAGGCGGCTCCGTCGGTTGAGGACAATCAGTGCGAATAGCGCCGTGCCAGCTCAGGTCGCATCCCAGCCGTCAGGATTTCGATCTCGCCCTGGTCGTGGCGCTTCAGCAGGTCGGCGTCCTCGAGGGTGGGGATGCACACGAGCTCACCGCGATCGAGGGCGAGCATGCTGGCCTGGACCACCTTGTCCGGCTCCAGCCTGGGCATGTGGGACATGTCCATGTTCTGGCGGGTGTGGAACTCGGTCTTCACGACGCCGGGGCACACTACCTGCAGCCGCACACCCGTGTCACGCAGCTCGAGCGCGAGGAGGCGGATGAAGGTGAAAAGGAAGGCCTTGGTGGCCGCGTACACGGCGCGTCGGGGCAGTTGAGGATTGTCGGCGGTGGCGCTGAAAACGAGCTGTGTGGCGAAGGTGACGATCGTCCCATTGCCCCGCTCGACCATGGACGGGAGCGCGGCACGGATCAATCGAACGGGCGCGAGAACATTCAACTTCACCAGCTCCTCCGCCGCCTCGGTCAGGAGGTCGAGGAACGACATGTAGTGGGCGAGGGCCGCGCAGTCCACGACCATCTCGACCCGCGAGTCTGCCGCAGCCTCGTCGACCTCCCGCATGCCGGCCTCGGTCGACAAGTCGGCAACCAGCGCCCGAACCGATACGCCGTGTTCGGCTTCGAGCCGGTCCTTCAGCTCGGCCAGGCGGTCACCCCTCCTGGCGACGACGAGGAGGTCGAAGCCATCAGCTGCGAGGCGTTCCGCATAGGCCCGACCGATTCCAGACGATGCCCCGGTGATCAGGGCCAGCGAGCGGACGGCTGAGTTCGGCGCAGGGTTCATGAGCACTGTCACTCCTTGTCGGACGGCGATTGCCGCCTCATCTCTGGCCGCTCGGTGGCCCAGTCGCTAGTGTGCGCGCGATCGAAACCACATGCCGCGCGCGATGGCCCGAAAGGGTTGCCTCCGCGCCGGCATCGGTGACATGCGGAGCTGACCACCCGGCGCGGGGCGTCCCGAAACGAGGTCCTTTCCGCGACCGACGGGATTGGCAAAGAGCCCGCGCCTTGACGAGCCCGTCGATCGAGCGGCGTACCGTAGGAGCATCATCGTTCGAGCACCGACGCGAAATGGATCGTCGTGCGGGAGCACAGGCAGACCGAGTCGAGGGAGCTGGAGGATGACGGGCGCGGATCGCAGCCGGGTTGTGCCTCCAGGTGAGCTATGGCTCGGCGGGTTCGCGGTGATCTACCGGCTGCCGGCTGCTGCGACCGGCGGGGCCTTGTCGGTCGTGGAGGGCCTGGTCAAGCCGGGGACCCTGATCCCTCCCCACACCCACTCGCGAGAAGACGAGTACGGCTTGGTGCTCGAGGGAGTGTTCGGCGCGAGGGTCGGGGACGAGTACCTCGATGCGGGGCCGGGGGAATGGCTCATCCGGCCACGAGGCATCCCCCACGCGTTTTGGAACGCCGGACCAAACTTGGCGCGCCTCCTGGAGATCACCGTTCCTGGCGGGTTCGAGCGGTACTTCGCCGAGGTGGCGGAGCTCGCCGGCCGCGGCCTCGGCCCGTTCGACGCCGAACGAGCTAGCCTGCGCGAGGCGTATGGGCTGGTAGGCAACGGCGAGTGGGTCCCTGAACTCGAGCGTCGGTTTAGGGTCCACCTCTAGCGGCCTCGCACCGTCGGAAACGAGGTCATTTCGGACAATCCCGCCGAGCCTGATCTCTCTATCGACGTGTCCACGGAAGGAATGGGGGCCAGGCCCGATTAGATGACCGCCTTCAAGTTGGGCCAACAACCTGACGTCCTAGAAGGCGGGCTAGA
>JALZAF010000260.1 GCA_030948505.1 Chloroflexota bacterium | reverse complement strand
ATCCTACTTCACCGCCCGCGTCGCTCCACTTTCTCGTTGACGAACACCCGTTCGGGCTCTATGCTCTTTCTATCCCACCCGGCCGCGCAGCGGAGCGATTCCGCGCGACAACCGACCGGGCAAGACTTCCGCCCAGTCCTTACCCCAAGGTGAACCCTACCCAGATGCCCGGAAACGGACCCGATCCGCGTTCCCGTAATCGACGACCTCGCCGCCGCGTCCCCGTCTCGCGCGCGCCGGTGACCGAGTACGAGGAGCAGCAGGAGCTCGAGGCAGCGCGCGAGCGCAACGACCTCGATATCTCAGACCTTCGCGAGATGAGCGTCCCGGAGCTCCGCCAGGTCGGCCGCGACCTGCAGCTCGAGCCCGGCAGCGCCGACCGGCGCGAGGACCTCGTCGACCGCATCCTCCAGCGCCAGACCGAACGTGCCGGCCACGCTTACGCCAGCGGCATCCTCGACATCGTCGACGAGGGGTTCGGCTTCATGCGCCGCCACGGCCTGCTGCCCAGCCCGGACGACGTCTACGTCAGCTCCAGCCAGGTCCGCCGCTTCGGCCTTCGGATCGGTGACCGGATCTCCGGCGCCGTCCGCGCCCCGCGCGAGGCGGAGAAGTACTGGGGCATGCTGCGGGTCGATGCGGTCAACGGCGTCGACACGGAGACTGCCCGCCGGCGGCCCATCTTCGCCGACCTCACCCCCGTCCACCCGGATGAGCTGATCAACCTGGAGACGGACCCCAAGAACCTCAGCCAGCGGCTGATCAACCTCGTCAACCCGATCGGCAAGGGCCAGCGAGCGCTCATCGTGAGCCCGCCCAAGGCCGGCAAGACGTTCCTGCTGAAGCACATCGCCAACGGCATCTCGGCCAACTACCCGGACGTGCTCCTCATGGTCGCCCTCATTGGCGAGCGGCCGGAGGAGGTCACGGACATGCGCCGCAGCGTCAAGGGCGAGGTCATCAGCTCCACCTTCGACGAGCCGACGGAGAATCACACCCACGTCGCCGAGATGGCCCTCGAGATCGCCAAGCGCCAGGTCGAGACCGGCCGCGACGTGGTCATCCTGCTCGACTCGATCACCCGACTCGCCCGCGCCTACAACCTGGCCCTCCCGCCATCCGGCCGAACCCTGTCCGGCGGTATCGACCCGATCGCCCTCTACCCGCCCAAGCGGTTCTTCGGCGCCGCCCGCAACATCGAGGAGGGCGGCTCGCTGACGATCATCGGGACCTGCCTCGTCGATACCGGCTCCCGGATGGACGACGTCATCTACGAGGAATTCAAGGGCACCGGCAACTCGGAGCTGATCCTCGACCGCAAGCTGGCCGAGAAGCGGATCTTCCCGGCCATCGACGTCCAGCGCTCCGGCACCCGCCGCGAGGAGCTGCTGCTCGAGGACGGCACCCTCAAGATGGTCTGGACCATGCGCCGGATGCTGTCCGCGGTCGGGACGAACGAGGGCATCGAGCTCCTGCTCAACCGGCTGGCCAAGACGGACAGCAACGCGGCCTTCCTCGCCACGTTGACCAAGAGCCTGGACGCCTAGTCCTGGGGCCTGGTCCCGCTCCGCGGGACGTTTGGGCCAGTACGGCGGTCGCCCTGTGCGGGACGATCTCGCCAGTACGATGGTCCTCCCCTCGGACCGCCGCACAACCGACGTACGGGCCCCGCATTGCACGGCCCTAAACGTGGGGGCCCGCCAAATGTCGGATTTGCGACACACGGTTGACTCTGCTAGGGTCCCTCGCAGACGTTGAGGCTCGCCATTCAAGAGCCTCGGCCGCGTGCAAGAGACCCCCAGCTCGATACCGCGACCTTCGGACGGTCACCCGAGGCGTCCTCACCGGCGCCACGTCCCAGCCGATCACCCGCGCGGGCCGTCCACCGCCAGGAGACCGTATTGCTGAACGCGTCGGTCGGAATGCAGCGAGCCCTCGGCCGCTTGAACCCGACCCGAAGCATCGCCGCCTCGACACCCGTCCGCTCCAGACGTCGATCGCTGCGCGTAACCATGCGCCGCCGCCTCCGCCGCGCAGTGAGCTCACGGATCGTCATGAGCGCGGCGCTGCCGCTGGCGGTCGTCGTGATCGTTGTCGCGGCATCGGTCCTCAGCTGGCTGCCCGGTGCGGCCAGCGGCGGCCCGGTCGGTGGCCCCCAGGGCGACGGTCCGGGTGTGCGCAAGGCGCTCGCCGGCGTGTTCGGATCCGGCCAGGGCGGAACCGACGGGACGGGCCCGACGGACGGCGGCACGGTGTCCGGCCCCGGACCTGCCGCGCCTGCCACGGTGGACCGGCTGGCCTCGAACCGCTTCCATCCTGTCGCGGTCGACGCCGTGGACCGCTCGACCATCACCCCCGCGGCCGCCGTCAGCCAGCCGTTCCTGTCCGATGGGACGCTCGTCAAGCCGATCGCGGTGAACACCTCGATCGCTGATGGAAGCGCCCTGCTCACGACCTACAAGGTCCGCGCCGGCGACTCACTGACGGGCATCGCGAACCGGTTCGGCGTGTCGATGATGACCGTGATGTGGGCGAACAACCTCAAGACGGCGGCCGCGGTCCACACCGGTCAGGTCCTGACCATCCCGCCGGTCAACGGCGTCGTGCTGAGCGTGCACGAGGGCGACACCCTCGCCTCGATCGCCGCTTCCTACAGCGTTCCGGCCGACAAGATCTACCGGCTGAACGGCCTCCAGGACACTGCCCTGGTCGTGGGCCAGACGCTCATCCTGCCGGGAGCGGTCGAGACGGCCCCGGTCGCACCACGAACGATCGCCAAGCTCACGCCCAGGATCTCCAGGCCGGTCACCGGTCCGGGTTCGAACCCCGTCGGCACGCCTCCCGGCCCGGTGGTGCCGCCGCCCGCCCACTACGCCGGCGGCAAGTTCGCGTGGCCCGTCGTGGGCGGCAACAACTACATCAGCCAGTACTTCCATAGCGGCCACTACGCGATCGACATCGCCGGCGACTACGGCAGCAAGGTGGTCGCTGCCGCGGACGGGATCGTCACGTTCGCCGGCTGGAAGAACAACGGCGGCGGCTACCAGGTGTGGATCGCGCACGGGGACAACCTGTTCACGACCTACAACCACATGTCGGCCATCACCGTCGGCACCGGCGAGACCGTGGCCCGCGGGGACCAGGTCGGCCGGACGGGCCAGAGCGGCAACGCGACGGGACCGCACCTCCACTTCGAGGTCTGGCGCGGACCGATCTGGAACGGCGGCACCCGGGTCAACCCGCTCCTCTACCTCTAGAGGCAGCCAAGGGGGCCGGCAAGGCCCCGGCGACCTCCTCCCTTCGGTCAGTCCGAAGACGTTCCTACGCGCCCGTCGGCGGCGCAATTGCGAGCTTTTCCGGCGGCGGCGTGGCGGCCCGGGAAGGCTGCCAGCGTCGCAGGCGCAGGGCATTCGATACGACGGTGACCGAGCTCAGGGCCATCGCGGCGGCGGCGAAGATCGGGTCGAGCAGGACGCCGGCGAACGGATAGAGAGCCCCGGCAGCAAGTGGAATCAGGGCGACGTTGTAGGCGAACGCCCAGAACAGGTTCTGCCTGATGTTGCGCATCGTCGCTCGCGACAGCACGAGCGCCGTTACGACACCGCGCAGGTCGCCGCTCATCAGGGTCACGGCCGCCGACTCGATGGCCACGTCCGTTCCGGTGCCGATGGCGATGCCCACGTCGGCCTGCGCCAGCGCCGGGGCGTCGTTCACGCCGTCGCCGACCATCGCGACGAGCGCGCCCGCCGCCTGGAGCTTGCGGACCTGGGCCGCCTTCTCGTCGGGCCGGACGTCCGCGAGCACCCGCTCGACACCGGCCTCTCGGGCGATCGCCCGGGCGGTCACCTCGTTGTCGCCCGTCAGCATGATGACGTCGATGCCGAGCCGCTTGAGCTCCACGACCGCCGCCCGCGACCCGGCCTTGAGGGCGTCCGCGATGCCGATCACAGCAACCGTCTCGCCATCGATCGCCACGCGCACCGGCGTGCGTCCGGCGACGGCAAGTTGAGCGGCCGGCTCCGATAGCCCCGCCGGTTCGACACCCTCCGCAGCAAGGAATGCGGCGGTTCCGATCAGCACGCGCCGGCCGCCAACGGCGGCCGCGATCCCACGGCCGCCGAACGATTCGAAGGACTCGACGTCGGGCAGCTGCAGCCCGCGCTCGTCGCGGGCGAAGCGAACGATCGCCTCGCCGAGCGGGTGCTCCGAGCCGCGCTCTGCCGCGGCCGCGAGAACGAGCACGTCCTCGTCCGAGGGCGCGCCATCGACTCGCACGACGTCGGTAACCCGGGGCCGGCCCTCCGTGAGGGTGCCCGTCTTGTCGAGGACGATCGATCGGACCTTGTGGAGGCGCTCGAGGGCCTCGGCGTTGCGGAACAGGACCCCGTTCTCGGCCCCCTTTCCGGTGCCCACCATGATCGAGGTCGGAGTCGCCAGCCCGAGGGCGCATGGGCAGGCGATGATGAGGACACCGACGGTGTTGAGGAGGGCGAGGTTGAACGCCGGCTCGGGGCCGAACACGAACCACACGATGAACGTCACTGCGGCGATGCCGAGAACCGCCGGGACGAAGTAGCCGGTCACGACGTCGGCCAGACGCTGGATTGGTGCCTTTGAGCCCTGAGCGTCCTGGACGAGTCGGACGATCTGTGCCAGGACCGTGTCCCGGCCGACGCGCGTCGCCTGGAAGCGGAAGGCGCCCGACGTATTGATCGTGCCGCCGATCACTTCGTCGCCCGCCTCCTTGGTGACGGGCATGCTCTCGCCGGTGACGAGGCTCTCGTCGACCGCCGAGCGCCCGTCGCGGACGATGCCGTCGACCGGCAGGCGCTCGCCCGGGCGGACGAGCACGAGGTCGCCTCGGAGGACGTCTTCGATTGGGACGTCGTTCTCGACGCCGTCACGGACGACGCGGGCCGTGCGAGGCGTCATTCCGATGAGCCGCCGGATCGCGTCCGACGTGTGGCTCCGGGCGCGGGCTTCGAGGAACCGCCCGAGCAGGATGAGGGTGATGATCGCCGACGACGTGTCGAAATAGAGCGGTAGCTGCTCGCCGGTCGCGAACCCGGCCGCACGGAAGAAGCCCGGAACCAGGATGGCCGCGAGGCTATAGAAATACGCCGCCGAAGTTCCCACGGCGATGAGCGTGTTCATGTCCGTCGCGCGATGGCGCGCCACCCTCCATGCGCCCCGGTAGAACGGGAGCCCGGCGTAGAACTGGACGGGCGTCGCCAGCGCGAGCTGGAGCCAGGGGTTTGCGAAGAGCGCGGGGATGAACGGGGCAAGGGTCATGTGGGCCAGCCCGAGGAGGAGCGGCACGGTCAGCATTGCGGCCACGACCAGGCGGCGCCGAACGTCGGCGAGATGGCGTAGCTGGAAGCTTGTTTCGGGCTCGCTCGGGGCCTCCCGATCGGCGTCGGGTGACTCGACAGCCGCCCTGTCCGGCTTCGACTGTGGGCCCGCCTCGACGATCAGGCGGGCGTCGTAGCCGGCCGCCTCGACCGCCGCGATGATCTGGTCGACCGTCACCGACGGAGCAGCCGCGACGGTGGCTCGCTCGGTGGCCAGGTTCACGTTCGCCTGGGTCACGCCGTCGACCTTGCGCAGATAGCGCTCGATCCGGTTGACGCACGACGCGCAGGTCATCCCCTCGATATCGAGGGCGAAGGTGCGCGGCGCCGAGATGCTGATCTCCATCGATCGAGCGGCGCCGTCCGCGCGAGTGGCCTCGCTTGCACCAGCCTTGAGATCGGTCACTCGGCGTTCACATCGACGGCTGGTAGGCGGGGTCGAGGTACCGCTCAGGGTCATCGTCGAACTCGAGCTTGCAGCCCTTGCCACAGAAGAAGTAGTCGCGCTCCTGATAGGAACTGTGGAGTCCCTTGCCGCGAGCGGTCGCCGGATCCACGGTCATGCCGCAGACGGGATCCGCCGCCGAGTCCATCGGCGCCGATGAAGCCGGCGAACCGTGGGCGGCGTGCTCGGCGTGCTCGTGCTCGGCGTGCTCGTGCTCGGCCGCGTGGACGGATGGACCGATGGCCCACACCGCCGGGAGCAGCTCGTCCCACGGTGACTCGAATCGCTCGATCTGCGTTTCAAATCCCGGCGCCGTCGTGACCCGACCCTCCGCACCTGCACCGATGGCGAACTCGTTGCCGCAGCAACACGTATCGGTCGACGCCTGGGCGCCGCGCTCGTAGATCACCTCCGGATGGCAGCCGCAAGGACAGGAGTAGCTCGCCAGAACCGACGACTGAGACCGTGGCGCGATCGTGAAATCGAGCTCCAATTGTTCTCTCCCGCTGTCTATCGTGCCTTGTCCCACGACTATACTCCCTAGGGGTATCCATCTGAAAGACCCTAATGGCGGCCCGCGTGCTTCTCTGGACGTCAGCCCGTAGGGCTCGGCGCCAATACGGAAACCCCCGCAGACGTCTGCGCGACCCGGCCGTACCCCCGTTCCGGGCGCTCCCCGAGCGCGTGAGAAGATAGGGCCGATGTTCCTCGACCGGGTGAAGATCTGGGTCCGCGCCGGCGATGGCGGGGACGGAGCGGCAACCTTCCGGCGCGAGGCACACGTCCCCAGGGGCGGTCCCGACGGCGGCGATGGCGGCCGCGGCGGCTCCGTCCACCTGCACGTCGATCCGGGCCAGACCACGCTGCGCGACTTCCAGCACGCCCATCACTTCAAGGCCAAGCCGGGCGGGCGGGGCGAGGGCTCGCGACGTCACGGCAAGGCGGGCGACGATCTCCACCTCGCCGTGCCGCCCGGGACGGCGGTGTGGGACGACGCCAGCGGCGAATTGCTGGCCGACCTCGTGGCCCGCGACCAGGACGTGGTCGTCGGCCGTGGCGGCCGCGGGGGGTTGGGCAACACCCACTTCAAGACCCCGACCCACCAGGCCCCCAAGCACGCTCAGAAGGGCGAGCCCGGCCAGGAACGCTGGCTGCGGCTCGAGCTGCGGCTGATCGCGGACGTCGGGCTCGTGGGCCTGCCTAACGCCGGCAAATCGACCCTGCTCGCGGCCCTGACCGCCGCGCACCCCAAGATCGCCGACTACCCGTTCACCACCCTCGAGCCCAATCTCGGCGTCATGGACCTGGGCGAGGAGGACGAGCGCCGCCCGACGATCGCCGACGTGCCGGGGCTCATCGAGGGCGCCAGCAGCGGCGCTGGTCTGGGCCATGCCTTCCTCCGCCACGTCGAGCGGACGCGGGTGCTCGTCCACGTCGTCGACGGCGCTTCGGCGGACCCGGAGTGGGACTTCGGTGTGATCCGGGACGAGCTCCGGGCGCACGATCCGGCGCTCCTGGAGAAGTCGATGATCGTCGTCTTCAACAAGCTCGACCTGCCGGCGGCCATCGCGGCCTGGCCGGCGTTCCGTGCCGCCCGGAAAGCGGAAGGCCTGCCCGTCGTCGCGCTTGCTGCGGCGACCGGGGAAGGCCTGGACCAGCTGCGCGGACTGCTCGCCGCGGTCCTGCCCGATGCGGCCGAGCTGGCTGCGCCGCCGGAGCCCTCGGGCGTGGTGGTCCATCGCATCGAAGGCATGACCGACAGCTTTGTCGTCGAGCGCGAGAACGGCGCCTACCGCGTTCGCGGCCGGCGCATCGAGCGCCTGGCCGCCCAGACCAACTTCGACAACGAGGAGTCGGCCGAGCGGTTCCAGCGCGATCTCGCCCGGCTCGGCATCGAGGACGAGCTTCGGCGCGCCGGCGTGGGTACCGGCGACCTCGTTCGCATCGGCGCCACGGAGCTGGAGTGGGAGCCGCAACCCTGGGAGGACCGATGACGGGTGCGGCCACCCCGGTCAGGGCCGGGTCGGTCGGCATCATGGGCGGCACGTTCGACCCCGTTCACATCGGACACCTGGCCGCCGCGGAGGAAGCCCGCAATGCCCTCGGCCTGGGAAGCATCCTGTTCGTGCCGGCGGGGATCCCGCCCCACAAGCGCGCTCGTGGCATCACCGAGGCCGCCCATCGGGTCGCCATGCTCGAGCTCGCCATCGCGGGCAACGAAGCCTTCGAGCTCAGCCGGGTCGAACTCGATCGGCCCGGGCCGTCGTACACCCTCGACACCGTCGAGCAGCTCGCGGCCGAATCGCGGCGGGCCGGTGGGGAGGCGGACCTGACGGTGATCCTGTCGGCCGAATCGTTCCGCGGTCTGCCGACCTGGCACCAGCCCGAGCGCCTGCTCGCCCTGGCCAGGATCGCCGTCGTGCCGCGGGGCGGCTTTCCGCCTCCGGGTCGCGCCTGGCTGGAGCAGCATTTTCCTGGTTGCGAGGCGCGGGTGAGCTTCCTCGACGCCCCCCACCTTCGCCTTTCGGCCACCGAGATCAGGGACCGCGTCGCGGCCCGCCGGTCGATCCGCTACCTGGTGCCCGACGCAGTCATCGCCTACATCGAGGACCATGGGCTCTACCAAATCACTGGAGGACGAACAGCGACGTGACCGAACCGATCCCCGCAGCAGCCGCTCGGCGTGCCCCTCGAGCCGACGGCTTGCCCAAGCGCAAGAGCAAGGCCCCGGCCAGCGACCGCTCGCCGCTCGACCTCGCCCGCCGCATCGTCGAGCTGGCCGAGGACAAGAAGGCGGCCGACATCGTGCTGCTCGACCTGACCGGGCTGACGACCGTGGCCGACCACTTTGTCATCTGCTCGGGCGGCTCGGAGCGCCAGCTGGGCGCCATCGCGGACGGGGTTGTGGAGGGCCTGCGGGCGGAGGGCAGCCGCCCGATCGGCCGGGAGGGCCTGCCGGCGTCGCACTGGGTGCTTCTCGATTTCGGCTCGGTGATCGTCCACGTCTTCACCCCGCCGGAGCGCGACTTCTACCAGCTCGAGAAGCACTGGGCAGAGGCCAAGACGATCCTGCGCGTCCAGTAGGGCGCGGGGAGGTCCCGGGCCTGTGTAGGCCCTCGGGACCGCAAGCGGGCCCCAGTACCGCTCGCGGGGGTACTAGGGGGTCATGACAGCGACGCTGGGCGGTTCCCATGATCCCGGCAGTGGATGGCCACCTGGCCCTCCCACCCGAGGTCGATCCCAGTCATGGCCCGTCTTCGAGACCGCTGCCCAGCCTGCACGAGGCGCCTCATCACGACGCGCTTCGACACGACGTTCCGGTTGCCTGACCGGACCGAGCGGCTGTGCTTCGGCATTCCCGGCGGGCTGTGCGAGGACTGCCACCAGCTCTACATCGAGCCGGACCTGATCGAGCTGCTCGACCTGGGCGAGGCCCGCTGCGTGTTCGCCATCGAGAGCGATCTCGTCGTCCAGGAACAGGCCTGGTCGAGCGCCGACTAGGCGTGCAGGACCTCGGCCGGGGCTGCCCCGGTAGGCGCGCGACGGGCCGCGTGATCGCCGATCCATAGCACGAACGCCAGGCGCCGCTGTGCGTCGCCGGCCGGCGTCCCGGGCGCTCCCCGCAGCGTCGCGTCCAGCTCGACCAGCCCCTCCAGCGCATCGTCCAGCTCGTCCTGGGTCCACGTCCGGGCCTGCTCGACGAGCTTCTCCGCCCGGAACGGCTTGAGGCCCAACGTCCGAACGAGGGATCCCGGCGAGGCGCCAGCGGCTAGGTGATCCGCGACTTCGATCAACTCGCGCAGCCGCCGATGGAGCTGCACCATGACGACCAGCTCCGGCGTGCCGTCGAGGAGCGGGTCGAGCAGTTCGAGCGCCCGACCGGCCCGACGCTGGGCGAAGGCGTCGAGGAAGGCCCACGTGGAGCCCGGCACGACCTCCGCGACGAGCGCCTTGACGTCGTCCACCGAAACCATCTTGCCCGGCCGGTACAGGGCGAGCTTGTCGAGCTCGCCGACGGCCAGCTGCCCCTGGCGGCGCCGATCGACGTCGCCCTCGCGCACGAACCCGCCCACACGGGTCGCCAGTTCGCGCGCCGCGCCCGGACCCAGGGTCACGCCACGCTCGCGCGCCCGAGCCTCGACCCAGGCTGCCAGTTGCCCTTCCTTGGGAGCGTTGAATTCGCGCACCTCGCCGCCCGCGGCCCGGATCGCCTTGTCGATCGCAACGAGCGCAGCCGGGCGCCGGTTCGATCCGTCGTTCGGCTCGAGGATCACCAGGCCATTGCCGGGCGCCACCGTCTCGAGCAGGCCGACGAGCGCGTCGCGGTCCTCCTTCGACCGCACCAGCGGCCCCGGATCCGTCAGGACGACGAGTGTCCCGCCACCGAACAGGGAGCCGGTC
>JALZAF010000239.1 GCA_030948505.1 Chloroflexota bacterium | reverse complement strand
CATCGTCGGGCTCGCCTTGATCGCCCTTCCCGGGGCGGCAGGATCGCGCACTCCATCGCCCGACCTGCCACTGGACCCGACTCTCTTCCGGACCGTCGAGAGTCAGTCACTCCGGGGTTCGGTGGTGACGACCCAAACGCTCGACCCGGCGAACCGTTCCGACGGCAGCGTCGACGCGCGCTCGACGATGGTCGAGCCGCCCGCGGTTCGATCGCGGCCGCTCGCCGTTCTGTCGCTGCTGCCGCACGGGTCCGTGTCCCGTGCCAGCGCCAACGCGCGCACGAGCCTCAGCACCGGCGGCGGCCCCGGGTGGCACCACGACGGCTCGGTCAGCTGGTACGGCCCAGGGTTCTACGGGCACCGCACAGCCTGCGGCAAAGCCCTCACCACGAGCCTGATCGGCGTGGCCAACCGAACGCTGCCCTGCGGCACCCTCGTCACCTTCCGCAATCCAGCCAATGGCAGGACCGTCACCCTTCCCGTCGTCGACCGTGGTCCATATGTGGCCGGGCGCCAGTGGGACCTGACCGGTGGCGCCTGCCTGGCGCTCGCCCATTGCTACACGGGCCCGATGGACTGGCGGCTCGGCTAGTCGGCATCTCGCGCGGCGGGGTTATCTCGCGCCGGATTTTCCGCCAAACGCTCCCCAGGCGATCGCTGGACAGCACCCTCCACACGGGCGTCGGAAAAGAGCCGCTGAAGTAGCCGGTGTCGGCTAACGGAACCCCGATCGAGACGCCTGGCCGCGCGCCGACGCGACTGAATGATCTCCAGGTGACCATCTGGCGGTGACGCCGGGGCGCGACCTTGGTCAGGCCGGCGCGAAACGGGCAGTGAAGTGGCGCAACGCAGCAGGCTGCTGGACGATCCGCAGGCCGCGCAGCGAGGCCGCCCCCTCGGCCACGTAGCGGACGACTTCGATCACGTAGTCGATGTGGCTCTGGGTATACGTTCGGCGTGGGATCGCGAGCCGGACCAGATCCATCGCCGCCGGCTCCTCGGTCCCGTCCGGATGCCGCCCGAACATCACCGTCCCGATCTCGCAGCCGCGGATGCCGCCCTCGCGATAGAGCGCCGCGGCCAGCGCCTGGCCGGGGTATTCGAGCGGCGGGATGTGCGGTAGCAGTGCCCGCGCGTCGAGGTAGATGGCGTGGCCGCCGAACGGCTTGACGACCGGGACGCCGGCGGCGTCGAGGGCGTCGCCCAGGTATGCGGTCGATCGGATGCGGTAGCGCAGGTAGTCCTCGTCGACGACTTCGCGCAGGCCCTGGGCGATGGCCTCGAGGTCGCGCCCTGCCAGGCCGCCGTAGGTGACAAAGCCCTCCGTCAGGATCAGGAGGTTGCGGCATTGCTCGGCCAGCTTCGGATCGTTCATCGCCAGCCAGCCGCCGATATTCGCCAGCCCGTCTTTCTTGGCGCTCATGGTCATGCCGTCAGCCAGCGAGGCCATCTCGCGCACGATGTCGGGAATCGAGCGCTCCTTCTGTCCCTCTTCGCGCTCGTGGATGAACCAGGCGTTCTCGGCGAACCGGCAGGCGTCCAGGAACAGGGGGATGCCGTGACGGTCGCACACCTCGCGCACGGCTCGCAGGTTGGCGAGCGACACGGGCTGGCCACCGCCCGAGTTGTTGGTGACGGTGACGAACACGACCGGCACGTTGGCTGCGCCGCGCTCGTCGATGAGCGCCTCCAGGGCAGCCACATCCATGTTGCCCTTGAACGGATGGATCGCCGACGGGATGCGTCCCTCGGGGATGACCACGTCCACCGCGTCGGCGCCGGTGAATTCGACGTTGGCCCGGGTCGTGTCGAAGTGGGTGTTGTTGGGGATCGTCTTGCCGGCCCCGCCGATGACCGAGAACAGGATCTTCTCCGCCGCACGGCCCTGGTGGGTCGGAATGACGTGCTCGAACGGGAAGAGCGCCTGCACGCTTTCGAGGAACGCGTACCACGACGGTGAGCCGGCGTAGGACTCGTCGCCGCGCTGGATGGCGGCCCACTGGTCGCGGCTCATGGCCCCGGTTCCCGAGTCGGTCAGCAGGTCGATCATGACGTCGTCGGCGTGGAGGTTGAACAGGTTCCAGCCGGCCGCCTCGAGCGCGGCCTCGCGCTGCTCGACGGTCGTCAGGCGGATCGGCTCGACCGAGTGGATCCGGAAGGGCTCGATGATCGTCCGCCAGCGGTCCATCGGGGGAGGATACCGTTGGCGGGAGCCGGCCCTGACGAAGGCGCCACCGAAGAGGAGACGCACCGATGACCGCCGCCGCGAACGGCCACGTCGAGGGGGCGCCCCGCCGTTGGCTCCAGCTCGAGGGCGCCGCCGGCCTGATTGCGGGCCTGTGGGTCTACGGCGCCGTGGGCGGGAACTGGCTGCTGGCGGTCCCGCTGCTGCTCCTGCCCGACATTTCGATGGTCGGCTACCTGCGGGACCCGCGACTCGGCGCCTTGACCTACAACGTCGTTCACAACTGGGCGGTGGCCCTGGCCGTCCTGGGGGGCGGCGTCCTGTTGTCCGCCGTGCCGCTCGAGCTGGCGGGCGCCATCCTCATCGCCCACGTCGGCGGTGACCGGCTGCTGGGCTACGGGCTCAAGTACCCGACCGCCTTCGGCGACACCCACCTGGGTCGCATCGGGCGCCGCCGCTGACGACGGCCCTGATCGCGCCCAGAGCCGGGCCGCGGTACCCTCGCGGCATGTGCCGAAGCATCAAGACACTCCGGCGGCCGGAGACGGCCGCGACGACCGGTGAGATCGAAGCCGCAGCTCGCCAGTTCGTCCGAAAAGTCAGCGGCTTCCAGGCGCCCTCGGCGCGCAACGCGCCGGCGTTCCAGGCGGCGATCAATGATGTCGCCGCCAGCGCGGCGCGGCTGCTGGAGGAGCTCGGCGTGGCGGTCGAGCCAGGACCCGACCGCTGGAAGCCCGGCGCAGGCACCCACGCGAACCATCGACACGCGTGACCGCGGCCAGCCTGCCCAGGGCGATCGGGACACGCCAACAGCCGTGGTGGGTCCGCCCGGGTCTTGAGGTGCAAGACGGGCGCCTGACCGTGGCGGGTCAGGACGCCGAAACGCTCGCCCGCGTCCACGGCACGCCGCTCTTCGCCTATGACCGGGCGCGCTTCGGAGAGAACATCCGCTCCTTGCAAAACGCGCTAGGCGGCGCAGGCCTGCCATACATCGTCCGCTTCGCGCTCAAGGCCAACCGAGAGCCGGAGATCCTGGCCGTCCTGCGCGAGCTCGGCGGGCCCGGCGATCCCGACAGCGTCGGCATCGACGCCTGTTCGCCCGGCGAGGTGCTTCACGCCCGCGTCAACGGCTGGCGGGCCGGCGAGATCAGCTTCACGGGCACAAACCTGAGTGACCGCGATATCGACGACCTCGTGACCGAGGAAGTCCACGTCAACCTCGACGCGGTGAGCCAGATCGAGCGGTTCGGGCGCCGGGCGCCGGGCTCCACGGTCGGTCTGCGCATCAATCCGGACGCCGGTGCCGGGTACCACGAGGGCCTCGAGTACAGCGGCACCCGGCCGACCAAGTTCGGAATCTACGAGGACCGGCTGCACGAGGCGGTCGACGCGGCCAGGCGCCACCGACTGACGATCGACACGATCCATTTCCACGCCGGATCCGGTTGGCTGCACGACGGCCTGCCGAAGTTCGAGGCTGCCCTGGCACGCGCCGCGGCGATGACAAAGGGGCTGCTCGCCGACGGCCACCCCATCCGCGAGGTCAACGTGGGCGGCGGCCTCGGACGCCCGGCCCGCGAGGACGAGGTCGGGGTCGACATCGACGCATACGCGGCCGTTTTGGCCCGACACCTTGGTCCGCTCGGCGTCACCGTCGGCTGCGAGCCCGGAGACTTCATCGCCAAGGACGCGGCCGTCCTCCTGGGCGAGGTCACCACGGTCGAGCGGCGTGGGGCCACGACGTTTGTCGGGCTCGCCCTCGGCTGGAACGTCAACTCGTCGTACTTCATCTACCGCTTCGCCCAGGAGCTCGTGCTGTGCCGTGACGCGACCGCACCGCGGACGGAGATCGTCACGGTTGCCGGCCACATCAACGAGGCAGGCGACGTGTTCGCCGAGGATTACGCCATGCCGCCGGTAGCCGAAGGCGACATCGTCGCCATCCTCAACGCCGGCGGCTACCACCAGGCGATGAGCTCAACCCATTGCCTGCGCCCCCTGGCCGGGGCGGTGTTCCTGGATCGAACGACGGCCTGACGGCCTACGGCCCAAGCCGAGGCCTCCAGCTCGTGCAGCTCAGTCGAGGCGGCCCCACGAGACGGAACGGTCGGCGGTGATCCGGATGATCGGCCGGCCCTCCAGCTGGTGGCTCGCGTATTGCTCGTACTTGGCGCGCAGCGCGGCGACGGCCCAGCCGTGCTCCTTGACCTCGTGCGGCTGCGGTTCGAGCAGCTCCGCGCGGCCGTAGAGGCGCAGCCACCCAAGGCGGGTCCAGTCCTCGTCCCAGCGATCGACGAGCAAGGTGGCGGCGGGCAGGATCAGCAGGTCGCGAACGCGGGCCAGCTTGTGCGGGTCCGGAGAGGCCTTCGTCTTCTCGTCGATCGGGCTGTAGACGCGCGGCCGTCCCAGCTTGTCGTCCGCCTCGGCCACCACGAAGCAGACGGGGACGAGCCGGGGCAGGCCTTCGGTGCCGACCGTGGCCAGGATCGCCCGCCGCTCCGCGACCAGGAACGATCGCTCGGCTGGGCTGAGGATCGGTTCGGCAGGCATGGCGCCAGTCTGCTGCATCGGCGCTCATCGGGTCCGCGCAAGGCGGCCGAGGCTAGACTGACCGGACCATGTCGGACGTGGAACTGCCCATCGGTCACGTCTCCTCCGTGCGGGTCGTCGCCGTCCGCGGCGTCGAGCTCGAGGTGCGCGGCGATACGGTCGTCGGCGAGGAACCGATGGAGATCCGGGTCGCCGGGCCGCGCGAGGAGCCCGTGCCGGTCGCGGTCACGATGCGAACGCCGGGCTACGAGGCGGAGCTGGCGGTCGGGTTCCTCCGAACCGAGGGCCTGATCGCGGGGCCGGAGGTGCTGCGGGTGGCCTTCGGCGATCCCAGCGCCCTCAACCGGCCGGACGACACCGTCGTCGTCCACCTCTCGACGACGTTCGACGCCTCGCGGGTGGCCGAACGCCACTTCGTCGCGACCGCGTCGTGCGGCATCTGCGGCAAGGCGTCCCTTGACGAGGTCGAGGTCCGCTGCGACCCGATCCCGCCCGGCCCGGTCGTCTCGCGTACCGTCATCCTCGCCCTGCCCGACATGCTGCGCGCGGCGCAGGCGGTGTTCGAGACGACCGGCGGCCTGCACGCCGCGGCGCTCTTCACTCCGACCGGCGAGCTGATCGCGATCCGCGAGGACGTCGGCCGGCACAACGCGCTCGACAAGCTGGTGGGGTCGCAGGTGCTGGCAGGCGTGGGGCCGCTGAACGACCGGATCCTGATGGTCAGCGGCCGGGTCAGCTTCGAGATCATCCAGAAGGCGGCGGTCGCGGGGGTGCCGATCGTGTGCGCAGTGTCCGCGCCGTCGGACCTGGCGATCGAAGCGGCCGATCGCCTGGGCGTGACGCTGGTGGGCTTCCTGCGCGGCGACGGCTTCAACGTCTACAGCCGCGACGAGCGCATCGACCTCGCCGACCTGCTGGCCCGTCAGGCAAGAGCCTGACCCTCGTCAGTCGGGCGCGGGCGTTTCGCCGCGGTTCTGGACGAACTGGAAGCCGAAGCGGCCCTTGATGCAGAGGTGGCCGTCGGTGATCGACGAGTCGAGCGGAGAGGTGACCTTGACGATTTCGTTGTCCTGGACATGCAGGTCCAGGGAGCAACCCACGCCGCAGTAGGGGCAGATCGTCTCGGTCACGGTCTGGGCCGATTCGTCCCACGTCCCGGCGGCGCGCATGTCGAATTCGGACTTGAACATCAGCGCGCCGGTCGGGCACACGCCGATGCAGTTGCCGCAGTAGACGCAGGCCGACTCGGGCAGCGGGACGGCCTCCTCGGTCGAGATGCGGGCATCGAAGCCGCGCCCGGCGACGGCGATGGCGAACGTGTTCTGGGCGTCCTCGCCGCAGGCCTCGACGCACTTGTAGCAGAGGATGCACTTCGAGTAATCACGCACGTACAGGTTGTTGTCGACCTTGACCGGCTGCCCGACGGTCTGCGCCGCCGTACCACCGGGGGGATGGTGGTGGCCGGCTTCGTGTCGGTCGCGCTCGCCGGCTTCCGAGGCGTGGGCGGGCGGGCCGTAACGCCCGGGTTCGGCGCCGTAACGATCCATGTAGCCGGCAGCGGCCGGCGTGGTCGACAGGTCGACCGACGAGGCGAGGAACTCCATGACCATCTTGCGCGAGAGGCGAACCCGCTCCGAGTCGGTCTGGATCTCCATACCGGCCTCGACTTTACGAGAGCAGGCCGGAACCAGGACTCGAGATCCGGTCACCTCGACGACGCAGACTCGGCACACGTTGACCGGGGTGAGGTTCTCGAGGTAGCACAGGGTGGGCGTGTCGATGCCCTGGGCACGGCAGGCGTCGAGGATGGTCGAGCCTGCCGAGACCGCCACCGCCTGGCCGTCGATCGTCACCTCGACCTGCGCGCGGACCGGCGCGGGTGGGGCCTGCGGGACGCGCGATGGACGGGCCGCCGGCTTGAGCAGGATGTCGGTCAGGGGCTGGGCGGCGGGAGCCTCTCCCGCGTGGGGGGCGCGTGCGTCCGGCGCAGGGTCGCGTTCGGCGCTCAGTCCATCCGTCACAGTGCGACCAGATTCGGCTGCCGCAGCGCGCTCTCGATGGCCGAGCTGGCCGTCTGGCCAAGGCCGCAGATCGAAGCGTCCCGCATCGCCTGGCCGATCTCGCGCAGCAGGCCGAGCTCGTCCTCGCGCGAGCCCTTGGCCCGACCGGCCGAAAGCCGGGCCAGCAGCTCCTCCTGGCGCACGGTTCCCACCCGGCAGGGGACGCACTGGCCGCACGACTCGTCGCGGAAGAACTGGGCGATGCGTCGCAGTGTGCCGACCAGGTCCGCCGTCTCGTCGAAGACCATCACGACCCCGGATCCGAGGGTCGCGCCGATCGCCCGCGTCGCCTCGAAGGTCAACGGCGTGTCGAGCGCATCGGGGCCGACGAAGACGCCGGCCGCGCCGCCAAGAAGGATCGCCTTGATGGCCTTCTTGCCGGGCACGCCGCCGCCCAGATCGACCAGCTCGCGAAGCGTGGCGCCGAACGGCACCTCATACACGCCCGGCCGTGCGACGTGACCGGACAGGCAGAAGAGCTTGGGGCCGGTCGATGCTCCCGTGCCGCTGGCCGCGAAGCCGCCGCCGCCTCCCTCTTCGGCCAGGATGAGCAGGACGTTGGCCAGGGTCTCGACGTTGTTCACGGCGGTCGGCTTGCCGAAGAGCCCGACCTCGACCGGGAACGGTGGCTTGTTGCGCGGCTCGCCGCGCTTGCCCTCGATCGACTCGAAGAGGGCCGTCTCCTCGCCGCAGATGTAGGCGCCGGCGCCCCGCCGCAGGTCGACGTCGAAGTTGAAGCCCGAACCCAGGATGTTCGTACCCAACAGCCCAGCCTCGCGGCAGGCAGTGATCGCGCCTGCGATGCGGCGCTCGGCGAGGGGGTATTCGCCGCGGACATAGAGGTAGCCCTGCTCGGCGCCGACGGCGAAGGCCTCGATAGCCATCGACTCGACGACGGCGAACGGGTCGTGCTCCATGAGGACGCGGTCCTTGAATGTGCCGGGCTCCGATTCGTCGGCGTTGCAGACGAGGTAGTGGGGCTGTGCCGCCGCCGCGGCGACGGCCGCCCATTTGCGCCCCGTCGGAAATGCGGCCCCGCCGCGTCCCACGAGGCCGGCTGCGGTCACTTCGGCGATCACGTGCTCCGGACCCATCGCAAGGGCGCGCCCGAGAGCCGCGAACCCGCCGTGAGCCCGGTAATCGTCGAGGCTGGCCGGATCCGCCACCCCGACGCGTCGGAGCAGCCGAAGGCCTGGCTGGCCCATTTGTGGGACGGCCACTCGCGCGTCATACGCCTCCGACCCGGCATCCCCCGGGTCATTCAGCCGGGCGGAGATGCCCACCGCGTCGACCGGCGCCACCGCAAATGATCGGGCGTTCTCGCCTGCCACCGTGAAGAGCGCCGCGGGCGCGCGCTCGCACAGTCCAAGGCACGGGCTGCGTAGCCAGGTCGCCTTTCCGTCGGTCGTGGGCGTGCCGCTGGGACCGATGGCACGCTCGAGATCGGCGGCCACGTCCTCCGCGCCGGCGAGGCGACAGGCGATGTCGTCGCATACGTGGGCCACGAGCGGTGGCCGGGGCGTGGTTGCGAACAGGGCATAGAATGTCGCGACGCCGTAGGCCTCGGCCGGCGGCACGGTCAGCCGACGACAGACGTAGTTCAGGGCCGGCTGGCTGATCCAACCGATCCGCGACTGCACGGCATGGAGGGCCGGCAGGAGCAGATCGCGACGCGAGCGCGCCGCGTGGCCGCCACGTGCCGCGTGACCCTCGGAGGAGGGGTTCCGGACTCCGCCAGCCCAGCCGCTCCGGGCCGGGCCGAGGACGGCGTCGACGGCGGCGCGCTCGGCCGGCGAGGCCAGCGGGCCCACCACGTGGAGGTCCATCGATATGAGTGTAGTCACCGGACATGGCGCGAGGCGCCCCGGCGCCGCCCACCGCCCCGGCCC
>JALZAF010000227.1 GCA_030948505.1 Chloroflexota bacterium | reverse complement strand
CAGCGCGTCCGGCATCGCGTTCGGCTCGCCTTCGACGCCCTGACCTACGTCAGCGTGATCGTGCCCGAGATCGTCATCGCACTCGCCACGCTGATCCTGTTCTCGCTCTTCCGGGACCTCGCCAACCCGGTGTTCGCCGCCCTGCAGTCGGGTCCGGAAAAGCCATTCAAGATCGCGCTTGGCTACTGGTCGATCATCGCCGCGCACGTCCTCTTCAACACCAGCCTCGTGCTGCTGCTGGTGCGGGCTCGGCTGTCGAGCATGGACCGGACGCTGGTCGAGGCGAGCTATGACCTGTTCGCCACACCGTGGCGGACCTTCCGCCAGATCACGTTTCCGCAGCTGCTGCCGGCGATCGTGGCCGGGTTTCTGCTGTCCTTCACCTTCAGCTTCGACGATTACGTCATCACGTCCTTCGTCAGCGGGCCCGGGTCGGGGACGCTGCCCCTGTACATCTTCGGCCAGACCAAGCAGGGCGTGACGCCGCTGACCAACGCGATTGCGGCGATGATGCTGCTGGTCACGCTGACGGTGCTGCTCGTGGGTCAGGTCGTCGCCAGCCGGCAGGCACGCCGCGCCGGGGACCGCGGCAGCACACCGATCGGGCTGCTCACGGAGTAGATCGCGGCGACAGCCGCGCGCGTGTCAGCTTGCGGCGGGGGTCGCGCCGCGCGTGTCAGCTTGCGGCGGGAACCCTCGTGTCCTGCTTGCGCAGGCCGGCCTCGGAGCGGAGCAGGTCCGCCTTGTCGGTACGCTCCCAGGGGAGATCGAGGTCAGGCCGGCCGAAATGCCCGTATGCGGCGGTCTGCCGGTAGATCGGCCTGCGCAGGTCGAGAGCATCGATGATCGACGCCGGGCGGAGGTCGAAATTGCGCTCGATGAGAGCCTGCAGCTCCGGATCCGGGATGCGACCGGTGCCGAATGACTCGACCGAGAAGCTGATCGGGCGAGCGATGCCGATGCCGTACGCGACCTCGACCTCGAACCGATCGGCCAACCCCGCGGCGACCACGTTCTTGGCCACCCAGCGGGCGGCATACGCGGCCGAGCGGTCGACCTTGGTCGGGTCCTTGCCCGAGAAGGCCCCGCCCCCATGGCGGGCCATACCGCCGTAGCTGTCGACGATGATCTTGCGGCCGGTCAGGCCGGCGTCGCCCATCGGGCCACCGGTGACGAAGCGGCCGGTCGGGTTGACGTGCATCACCGGATCCGTGTCGCGCAGCTCGCGCGGGATCGTGGGCAGGATGACCGCCTCGACGATCTCCGAGCGGAGGCGCTCCGGGCGGACGTCGGGGTCGTGCTGCGCGGATACGACCACCGTCCGAACCCGTACCGGCCGGCCGTGGTCGTATTCGACCGTGACCTGCGTCTTGCCGTCGGGGCGAAGGTAGGGCAGCTGGCCCGACTTGCGGACCTCCGCCAGGCGGCGCGCCATTCGATGAGCGAGGGCGATCGGGAGCGGCATCAGCTCCGGCGTCTCGCGGCAGGCGAAGCCGAACATCATTCCCTGGTCGCCGGCGCCCAGCTCCTTGGCCGGTGCGGCGTCGTCGCGGACCTCGAGCGCCTCATCGACGCCCATCGCTATGTCCGCCGACTGCTCCTTGATCGAGACCAGCGTGCCGCAAGTGAGGTAGTCGAAGCCGTAGTCGGCACGGGTATAGCCGATATCGCGCACGGTCTCGCGGACGACCGACTGGAAGTCGACGTAGGTCGACGTCGAGATCTCGCCGAGGACGATGACGAGGCCGGTTGTGGTGGCCGTCTCGCACGCCACCCGGGCGTTCGGATCGTCCTTGATGATGGCGTCCAGGATCGCGTCGGAGATCTGGTCGCACATCTTGTCCGGGTGGCCTTCGGTGACCGACTCGGACGTGAAGAGGTACTGGGCGGCGTCGACGATGCTGGGCATGCTGCTCCCGTCTGTGTGCTCCGCGGGAGGGTACCACGGGGCCGGTCCGCGGCCGGTTCGGGGCCGGTCCGGGGCCGGTTCGGGGCCGGGCCAGCGGCCGGTCCTGGGTCCCGCGCCTGCCATTCCTGCCGCGTGACGGCAGGAATCCGGCCTTCGTTGCACGAAACGACACAACCGCGATCCCCGCTGCCGGGTTGCCAGGCGCACTGCCGACGAAACGGTCGAAACGGCGCGAACGACGACGGATCGACCCAAAACGTGCCGTGTCGCGGCACAAATCGAGTCCCTTGGTCCCGCGTCCGGCAAGTGCCCTCGCGTTTGTGCCGCGTCGCGCAATTACCCGGCAATGACCGCGCCCCGGCAATGACCGCGCCCCGGCCTCGCCCCGGCCCCGGGCTCGCCCCGCTGCGGCCCCGGCTAGCCACGGCAGCGGCCCAGCTGCCCGCGACTAGACTGCCGGCCATGGCAGCCACCGAACCGGCCGCGGTCGATCGAGCAAAGGCCGCCGCCCTCGACGCGGCCGACCCGCTCCGGGCGTTCCGCGACCGCTTCGTCGGCCGAGACCCCGACCTCATCTACCTGGACGGCAACTCGCTCGGTCCGCTGCCGCGGGCGACGGCCGAACGCCTGGCGCGCGTCGTGCGCGACGAGTGGGGCCGCGAGCTCGTCCGTGCCTGGAACCACTGGCTGGAGCTGCCCGGCCAGGTCGGCGACGCGCTGGCGCGCGACATCCTCGGAGCGCGGCCCGGCGAGGTGATCCTCTCCGACTCGACCACCGTCAACCTGTACAAGCTGGCCGCCGCCGCCCTCGATGCGCGGCCGGGACGCCGCACGATCCTCGCCGACCGGAACGACTTTCCCACCGACCGCTACGTCCTCGAGGGCCTGGCGGAGGCGCGCGGGCTCGAGCTGCGCTGGCTGGAAGCGGACCCCGTGGAGGGACCGCAGCCAACAGACGTGGCCAGCGTCCTGGACGAAGGGGTGGCCCTCCTCGTGCTGTCTCTTGTGAACTACCGCTCGGCGGCATTGGCGGACCTGCCCGCGATCACGGCCCTCGCCCACGACGCCGGCGCGCTGGCGTTGTGGGACCTGAGCCACGCCGCCGGCTCCGTGCCGGTGGGGCTGAAGGCCGGCGGCGCGGACCTCGCCGTCGGCTGCACCTACAAGTACCTCGACGCGGGCCCCGGGGCGCCGGCCTTCCTCTATGTGCGCGAGGAGCTCCAGGCAACGCTGCGGAACCCCATCCAGGGCTGGTTCGGACAGCGCGACCAGTTCGCCATGGGCCAGGGCTACCGGCCGGTGGCGGGCATCGGCGCGTGGCTGACCGGCACCCCCACGATCCTGGC
>JALZAF010000276.1 GCA_030948505.1 Chloroflexota bacterium | reverse complement strand
CGGCAGGACCGTTTCGTCGAAGCCGAGGACGCCCGGAAAGATGGCCTCGCCCTCGCCGAGGCGCGCCAGGAGGTTCGACCGCAGCTCCTCCTTGACGGTTCGGGAACGCCAGCCGGACGCGCGTAGTTCACCGAGTGTCGCGGGCCTTGAGGCAGACGGGATGGGATCGCTGGATTTGCGTGTCACGGAAACCCTCAGTTGGCGTGAGCCGAAGCCGGGACGGCTGCGGCCGCACGATAGCCCTCGATGGCCGTGCGCACCTCGTCGACCTCTACGACCCCGGCGGCCGCCAGGTCGGCCAGGTAATCGCGCCGCCGTTCGTGCTCGATCTCGAAGTCTCCCGCCCGGCGTCCGGCGCGATCGGCGAGCTCCGGGATCACGCCCCAGGCGAAATGCTCGAAAGCGTCCTCGTCCTCGTCCCACGTTGCCAGCACCGCGGGACCGAGCCGCTGGATGTGGCCGTGCTGGTCGCGCGCCACGGGTCGCACGTAGTGAACGGCGACCACCCGCCGCAGCATGCCCGGCACCGAGTCTCCGGGTGGTGGCGAAACCGCGCGCAGCACGATGACCAGCCCCAGGCGTGACAGCTCATCGTCGGTCAGGGCGACCGGGGCGCGGTGGAGCTCGTCGAAGACTTCCTCCAGCGAATCGGCGTGGATCGTCGCCCCCAGGCCGTAGCCGATCGATGCCGCGCGGACCGCCACGCGCGCGGCGTCGCCCCAGGTGTAGGCGGGCGTGTGGTCGGACAGCTCCGCGGCGATCAGGTAGGTGGATGCCGGGTCGATGCGTTCGGCCGGTGCCGAGGGCGAGATCGACGTCGCCTCGTTCCAGCCCAGCTCCCGCGCGTGGGGCAGCCAGTCGAAGGTCTCGGCGATGCCCGCCAGCTCGACCTTGCGAGTGCCGGGCGGCAGGAAGTCGAGCAGCGCCGTCAGCAGGGTGGTCTTGCCGGTCCGACCTCGCTCCGCGGCGACGACGACACTCATCCGCGCCTCGAGCAGCAGCCACAGCAGCGCCGCCAGGTCCGCGTCCAGGGTGCGGGCGCGGATCAGCTCGACGATGGAGCGCGGCTGCGGCGGGACGGGGCGGAAGCCCCACCAGCCCCTCGACGGTGAGGTGATGTCCACGCGGACTCCGGAACTGAGCAGAGGGCTGACTCGGGACGGCAGCGTACGGCGGGTCCACGAGAGCGTCAAACGTTGCCCGCGCCGCGGTCGAGGGAGCCGTTCCACCTCCATCCGTGCCGTATCCTTGCCGCCGTCCGGGCAGCCCGCGCCCGGCCTTCCTCTTCCGCTGATCCGAAGTCGAGGGCAGGGTGCAGCCGACGCCTGCGACCACCGAACCGACCGTGCCCGCACTCCTCGAAGTCCACGGGCTGTCGAAATCGTTCCGCGGCCTGCGCGCTCTCGACGGCTACGACCTCGTGCTCCCGGTCGGCACGATCCACGGCGTGATCGGGCCCAACGGGGCCGGCAAGACGACGCTCTTCCACGTGCTCTCGGGCTTCCTTCGGCCGACGAGCGGCAGCGTGCGTTTCGAAGGCCAGGAGATCACCGGCTCACCGGCGTGGCGCGTCGCCCGGCTGGGCATGGCGCGAACATTCCAGAACATCCGCCTGTTCGGTGAGCTGTCCGTCATCGACAACGTCAAGGTCGCGATCCAGCGCCAGTGGCACGGCTCCCTGGTCGCGACACTCTTCTCGACGCCGGGATTCCGGCGGCGCGAAACGGAAATCGACGCGGCCGCGGCAGCGCTGCTTGATCGCGTTGGGCTCGCCGCGCGGCGCGATCAGCTGGCCCGCAACCTGCCGTACGGCGACCAGCGGCGGCTGGAGGTCGCGCGTGCCGTCGCGACGCAGCCGAAGATCCTGCTGCTGGACGAGCCGAATGCCGGCATGAACCCGATCGAGACGCAGGACCTTCTGGGGCTCATCCGCCGCCTCCGCGACGAGCTGGGGATCACGATCGTGCTCGTCGCCCATGACATCCCGCTGGTCATGAACCTATGTGACCGCATCCAGGTCCTGAACTACGGCCGCCTCATCGCCGAGGGCGACCCGGCCGCCGTCAGGTCCAACCCGGAGGTCATCGCGGCGTACCTCGGCCAGGCCCGCAGTGCTTGAGCTGACCGACGTCCACGTCCGCTACGGCAACATCCGCTCCCTGCAGGGTGTGTCGCTGCGGGTGGCCCAGGGCGAGCTCGTCGCGCTCATCGGCTCGAACGGTGCGGGCAAGACGACCACGCTCCGAACGATCAGCGGCCTGCTGCGAGCGTCGCCGGGCTCCATCACCTTCGAAGGCGCCGAGATCGGGCGCGCATCGACCGACCGGATCGTCGCCCTCGGGATCTCGCAGTGCCCGGAGGGCCGCCGAATCTTCGGTCGCCTGACTGTCCGCGAAAACCTCGTCCTGGGGGGTGTCGCCCAATCGGATCGGGCGGCGGTCGCCGCCGAGATGGAGGCGGTGTTCCACCTGTTTCCTTTGCTCAAGGAACGCCTCGACCAGGCCGGTGGAACCCTTTCCGGCGGCGAGCAGCAGATGCTGGCCATCGGGCGCGCACTCATGAGCCGGCCACGGCTCCTGCTCCTCGACGAGCCGTCGCTGGGCCTCGCGCCGCTCATGGTGGAGAGGATCTTCGAGACGATCGCGGAGCTGAAGCGGCAGGGCCGCACGATCCTGCTCGTCGAACAGAACGTCCATCACGCGCTCGATGTCGCCGACCGTGCCTACGTCATGGAGACCGGCCGGATCACGCTCGAGGGCGCAGCCTCCGTGCTGCGCCGCAACCCGCAGGTCGAGCAGTCGTACCTGGGCGCATGACCAGTGGGTGACTACGCGCTCCAGCAGGTCGTGAACGCCCTCGCCGCGGGCAGCCTATATGCGCTGATGGCGGTGGGCCTGGCGATGGTGTTCGGCATCCTGCGGCTGATCAACTTCGCCCACGGCGACCTGATGATGATCGCCGCGTACCTCGCGGTCTTCGCCCTGGGCGCCGGCCTGCCGCTCGAGGCGACCATCCCGCTCATGGTCGTAGGCACTGTGGCGGTGGGGCTGCTGATGGAGCGGATAGCCTACCGTCCGATTCGGGGGGCGCCGGACGTCGCGATGTTGCTTACGTCGTTCGCCGTCGGACAGATTCTGCAAAACGGGACACTGCTGATCACCCGCCTGGCCGGCCAGCCGCAGCAGATCGCGTTCCCGAGTCCCCCGCTGCTGGGCGGCGTGGCAGAGATCGCGTCGATCTCCGTGCAGCGCGTCAACATCGTCAGCTTCGTCGCCGGTACGGTGTTGCTCGCGCTGCTCACTCAGTTCGTGACCAGGACGACGCTCGGGCTGTCGATGCGGGCGGCAGCAGAGGATCTCGTTGCGGCCCAGCTGATGGGCATCAAGGTGAACCGCGTCGTCGCGGCCGCCTTCGCTATCGGCTCGGCGCTGGCGGCGGTCGCGGGGCTGCTATTCGCGGTCCAGGCAGGCCAGATCAACCCGTACATCGGCTTCACGCCCGTCCTCAAGGCGTTCATCGCGGCCGTCATCGGTGGCTTCGGCAGCATCGCCGGCGCCGTCCTCGGCGGCTACGTCCTGGGCATCCTCGAGGTGTTCTGGACCGCCCTGGCCGGGATCGGCGCGTTGCTCCCGGTCGGTTCGGTGCCGCCCGGGTTCCGAGACTTCCTGAATCAGTGGCTGCCCAGCTCACTGGCGAGCTGGCGCGACGGCTTCGTGTTCGTGTTCCTCATCCTCGTCCTGCTCGTGCGGCCGCAGGGGATCCTGGGCCGTCGCGATCGCGAGGACACCCTGTGACGCGGGCACCACGCTGGGCCACGGCCGCGGTGGCAGTCGTCGGGCTGGCGATCGCATTCGCGCTGCTCGATGCGAGCGGCCAGTCCTTCTGGCAGGGCCTCGTCATCAACCTCGCGATCTTCATCATCCTGGTAGTCGCGCTGAACCTGTCGAGCGGCTTCACCGGCGTGTTCTCGCTCGGCCATATCGGGTTCATGGCGCTGGGCGCGTACACCTCGGCGATCCTGACCCTGCCGCTGCGCGAGAAGGGCGACTACCTGCCGAACCTGCCGTCGTGGCTGGCGGGCGTCCACCTCGACGAGCAGGTCGGTCCGATTCCCGTTGGGTTTCTTCTCGCCACCCTGCTGGCGGGTCTACTGGTCACTGTCGTTGCGTGGCTCGTCGGCCGGGTGCTGATGCGCCTGTCCGGTCACTTCGTAGCTGTCGCGACCCTCGGATTCCTCGTCATCGTGCGCGTGTTTCTCTTCAACGCCGACTCGTTCACCCGCGGCTCCCGAACGTTCTCGAACGTCACGCCATACACCAACCTGTGGTGGGCGGGGGCGTGGGCGCTGCTCGCGATCTACGTCGTGTGGCGCTTGAAGCGCTCGCCCTATGGACGCGACATGTTTGCCCAACGCGATGACCGCGTCGCCGCTCAGGCGGTCGGCATCCGGGTCATGGAGCCGCGCCTGCTGGCGTTCGTCGTGGGCGCGTTCTTCTCGGCCGTGGCGGGCGCCCTGTACGCCCACTTCATCACGTCGTTCTCGCCGACGGTCTTCTACTTCGACCTGACGTTCCGGGTCATTACGATGCTCGTCATCGGTGGCATGGGCTCGGTCAGCGGGTCGATCGTCGGCGCGGTCGTGATCACCGCCCTGGCCGAGGCGCTACGACGGATCGAGGACACCACCCTGCTGTACGGCCTGAGTCAGATCATCCTGGCCGTGATCTTCCTCGTGATCATCATCTTCCGGCGCGAGGGATTACTCGGTCAGCGGGAGTTGTCGCTGGAGCGGTTCTTAGCGTGGCGCCCGGCACGACGATCGGGTTGAGGGCGACTGTCCCGTCAGGCCTCCGCGAGACGCCGGCCGATTTCCGCCAGCGCCATGCAGGTTCGTTCGTACTCCTCCGGCGGGATCGCCAGGACCTGGGGTTGGTCCGTGGGCCGGTCTGGAACGAGCACCAGCGTGGCCGGGCGATCGCGTTCGATGTCGAACTGGATTCGCCTGAGGCTTTCGTACGGAATGTCCAGCGCGACCCGCCGCCCTGAGGCCACGACGAGGCGACGGTCCGTGATGGCCAGCGTGGCGTCGATCGAGCGGGCCTGGATGTGCACCTTCTCATCGGGCTCAAGGAGGTGCAGCAGGGGCTCTTCGGGGCTCTGTTCGCGGTTTTCGGTCATGCCTCACCACGGGTTCGGGTCACATCCGAGCCTCGAAGTCTCAGCCCTCGGCCATATCGCTCGGCCCACCCTGGCGGGCCTGACCGCAACGGCTCCCTTGCAGGACGCGCCCGCCTCCCGAAGGGGTCTCAGAGTCGGTAAACCCGCTCCGAATTGCGCCACAGGATCTGCTCGGCCATGCCTAGCGCCGTCGCCTGATCGACGGCGCCATCGGCGATGTGCTCGTCGAGGACCCGGCCGAGGGCCCGGCGGCCGATCCGGGCGCCCAGCCAGTACAGCTCCGGGACGAGTGAGGCGTCCGTGCTGAACAGGATCTTGCTGGCCGGCGCCAGGCCCAGCAGCTCCCGCACGAGTTCGGTCGCCTCGCCGGCAGCGAACAGGATCGCCTCGCCCATATCGGCGTAGACGTTGGGAAACATGGCCGCCAGGTAGGCCATCGAGCGAACGTATGGGTAGCCAGTGTGGAGCAGCACGATCGGCGCGCCACGGTAGCGCTCCGAAAAGATCAGCCGAAGGGCGGCCGGGTCGACCTTGGTCAGGTCCAGGTCGGGGTCGCCGAGACCGGTGTGGAACTGGATTGGGATCTCCTGCCGCGCCGACTCCTCGACGGCGATGAGGATTAGGTGGTCGAGGAGTGGCTTCGACTCGATGCGAATCCGGCCGTCACGACGGGCCGCCGCGTGCACGGGGATAAAGGCCCTCGCCGCTGCCTTGCGGTCCACTGCTTCGAGCTGCAGGCCGCTGCGGTAGGCGATGACCGACTTCGTCCCAACGTAGCCCGACGCCCGAAGATCGGACAGCGCCGCGCGGTACGCCCCGAGGAACGAATCGAAATCGGCCGACGCGACGATCAGGCGCTCGATCATCGGCTCCAGGCGCAGGATCTCGCGGACGTGGCACGGGACCATCTGCCGCAGCTCGTCGAGGCCGTAGGTCGTGTCCGCGCCATAGCCCGAATCGATCAGCCACGTCTTGAAATTGCCGCGTTCCACGACCTCGCGTGCGAGCCGCTCGATCCCCCACTCCCGCCGCGCGGCATGAACGGCGTCGGCCCGTGGCGCGCAACCGAGGAAGTCGGCTAGCTCGCGGATCGCGAGGTGATAGAAGATCGAGTGCTGGACGTGGTCGCGGGCGATCTCCGGGAAGTACGACTCGGTGAGGTGACTTCGGAACGCCTCGTCGTCGGCCGGCTGCTGCCGCAGCAGCGAGTGGCAGTGACAGTCGACGATCGGGATCGCGTCGAGGTTCAGCGGCACGCCTGCGCCGCTCAGTATTTGAAGAAGTGGTTTTCGAGCTCGAACGCCTCGCCCTTCGCGCCGTACGCATCCGCCTCGCCGCGACGTACCAGGATGTACTCCTTCGCCAGGGGCTCGCCCAGCGCCGCCACCAGTACTTCGTCGCGCTCGAGCTCGGCGAGCGCCTCCCTGGCGGTCTTCGGGAAGCGCTTGATGCCCCGCTTCCTGAGCTGGGCAGCGGTGAGGTTGCCGGGATCCTGGTCGATCGGGTCGCCGGGATCGAGGTTCCGCTCGATGCCGTCGAGCGCCGCCGCCATCAACCCACCGAGCGAGATATACGGGTTGGCGCTGGCGTCACTCGCCTTGAGCTCGAGGTTGGCCGTGCCCTGCTCGTCGTCCCAGTAGCGGCTCGGGACGCGGACCGCCGCCTCTCGGTTTTCGATCCCCCACGCGGTATAGGCGGAGCTCCAGTAGTGCGGCTGGAGGCGTCGGAAGGAGTTGACGCTCGGCGTCGTGAGCGCGAGCAGTCCCGGCAAATGGGCGAGGACGCCGGCAATGGCGGCGCGCGCCATCCGGCTGAGTCCGTTGGGGTCCCTGGCGTCGGTCAGCTTGTTGGTCTTGTGCTTGTCGTCCCAGATGCTCCAGTG
>JALZAF010000212.1 GCA_030948505.1 Chloroflexota bacterium | reverse complement strand
CGGCGAGGGTGTCGAAGTCGAGCTTCGGATCCGGCGGTTTCGATTTCGCAGCGGCCATCAGCCGGCTGCCTCGGCGACCCAGCTGTCGAGCTCGAAGATCAGTTCCTCGCCGTCCACGTCATCCCAGCGCGAGCCCACCTGCAGGAAGCCGAGCCGGCCAACCACCGCCAGCGACGGCGCGTTCGTCGGCGCGATCGAAGCCCGGAAGTCGTGAATACCGTGCTCCCGCGACGCCCAGTCGAGCAGCGCGCGAACGGCCTCGACAGCCAGCCCGCGACGGCGGAAATTCGGCTCGACGTGATAGCCAACCTCCGCCCGGCGGCTGGCGTCGGGCGGGCCGTGGAAGCCGACCGAGCCGACCAGCCGGCGAATGCCGAGGTCGTCGGTCAGGACCATGCCCCTCGCGACCCATGGCCGGATCGATGGGCTATTGTCGATCTCCGCCAGGCGCGTCTCGAACAGCCCCCCCAGGCGCTCGCGCAGGTCGCGCGGGATGCTCGCTCCCAGGTCCGCCTCGGCGGCGGCGAGGTCGCGGTTCAGCACGGCCCGCATGAAGGCGGGCGAGAGCGAGACCAGCTCGAGACGCCGGGTCCGGATGGGCGGCACCTCGTCGACCCTATCCAGCAGGCTCACCCGGAGCTGGCCCGATTGTGGGCGAGGTACTCGAGCAGGTCGAGCTTGGTGACGATGCCCGCCGGACGCTCTCCGCGGACCGCCACCAGGGCCGCCGCGCCGCCCGACAGCAGGGCGAAGGCGTCGTCGAGGGTGGCGGAGGCGTCGACCAGCGGCAGCGGAGGGTCCATCACCTCGCCCACGGTCCGCTCGACGACGGTGGGATCCCGGAATGCCCGGTCCAGCAGGCCCTTCTCGCTGATCGAGCCGACGATGCCGACGACGGAATCGCCATCCTGGTCCTCGGACACCGGCAGCTGGCTGATCCCGAACTCCTGCAGCGTCGCGATGACCTGTCCGACCCGTTGCGTCGTTCGGGCCAGGATCAGGTCCGGCAGGCCGTCGTCGTGGCGGTCCCCCAGGAGCTCGGATACGCGGATCACCGCCGTGGTCGTGGGCAGCAGCCCGTTGGCCCGCATCCATTCGTCGTTGTAGAGCTTGGAGAGATAGTTCCGGCCGCCGTCGGGCAGGATGACGACGAAGACGGCATCGCGGGCGGCCGGGCCTTCGGCCATGACCCGCCGTCCCTCATCGAGGGCCGCCACCAGGACGGTGCCGCACGACTCGCCGGCGAGGATGCCCTCCTCGCGCGTCAGGCGGCGAGCAGCCGCGAACGCGTCGCGGTCGGACACGCGCACCCAGCGATCGACGACCGAGCGGTCGTAGGTGCCCGGGAAGAAGTCCTCACCCACGCCCTCGGTCAGATACGGACGCGCCACGTCACCCGAAAGCACGCTGCCCTCCGGATCGGCCCCCACGATCCGCACCGCGGGATTCTTCCGCTTGAGATAGTGGGCGATTCCGGTGACCGTGCCGCCCGTCCCGACGCTGGCAATGAGATGCGTCACCCGACCCTCGGTCTGGTCCCACACCTCCGGCCCCGTCGTCGCCTCGTGGGCGCGCGGGTTCTCATCGTTCCAGTACTGGTCGGGCTTGAAAGCGCCGGGGATGTCGCGCGCCAGTCGTGCCGCCACGGAGTAGTAGCTCTCCGGCGATTCGGGCGCCACGTTGGTCGGGCAGAGCACGACCTGCGCGCCGTACGCGCGGAGCAGCGACTGCTTCTCCGCCGACTGCTTGTCGGCCATGACGAAGATGCAGCGATAACCCTTGAGCGCCGCGGCAATGGCCAGGCCGTGGCCGGTGTTGCCGGACGTCGGCTCGATGATCGTTCCGCCCGGCTTGAGGAGGCCGGCCTTTTCGGCCGCCTCGATCATCGGCAACCCGATGCGGTCCTTGACCGAGCCGCCCGGGTTGAGCATCTCCAGCTTGGCAAGCATCAGCGGCTGGGCGTCGAGCGGGCCCAGGTCGCGCGTCACCCGGGTCAGGCGGACGAGAGGGGTGTTGCCGACGAGGTCGAGGACGGTCTCGGCGTACTCCATCGGAGCCGAGTATAGGCGGGGCCGAGGCTCAATCCCGGGCTTTGCCGGGGCTCAATCGCGGTCCAGGCGGCCCGATCGAAGCAAGAGCCAGGTGAGCCGCCGGCGAAGCCGCCGCGGGCGCGACGGTGGGTCCACGGTCATGGGGTGAAGGGTCTCGACCACCGGGCCGATGATTGCGGCGAGTGCGTCCGTCAGCCGCCGCGCGAGGGCCAGTTCCTCACGGCTGCCCTCGATCGGCTTGACGCGGTCCCACTCGGCGCCAAGCAGCTGCTCGACGCTGGTGGCGGGCAGGATCCGCGATGCCATCCGCTTGCCGATGTACAGCTCCTCCGTGCCGGCGAAGGCAAACGGCACGATCGGGGCAGCCGTTCGCAGGGCGATGAGCCCGGCGCCGATGCGGAACGGACCGAGCCGGCCGGGCGGGCCGCTCACCGTGCCCTCGGGCATCTGAACGAAGACGCCGCCGTTGCCGACGACGGCTCTGGCTGATGCGACGTGCGGCTCGATCCCAACGCCGCCGCGCCAGACGGGCAGCAGGCCACCCAGCCGGCGGATGAGCCATTCGCGCCACGGCGAGGTGAACGTCGAAGGACCGCTGCCCAGGAACCAGGCACGCGGTTGTGAGGGCAGCGCGTGCAGGACGACGAATGGATCCATCCAGCCGCGGTGAGCGGCGCCGACAAGCAGGTAGCCGCCCGGCGGCAGGTGCTCCCGACCGCTGCTTTCGATATGGAAGCGGAACAGGCCGAACAGCGCGGCCCGGGCGACCAGCCGAACGGCCCGGTAGCCGAGCGATGCCCGCGATTCGGGCCGCCGACCCAGCCAGGCGAGGCCTTCGATCGCGCCGCCACGCTCGGCCGCCAGGCGCTCAGGGCTGATGCGCGGGGGCGGAGGACGTCGCTTGACGGCCGGCCCTTTCGGCGGGGTCGTGCCCGACCTGGCCGGGCGCCCGTCGTCCGCCACGTCAGGTGCCGCGGTCGGCTTCCCGCGTTCGACGGGCGCGCGTCGGTCGCTTCGGCACCGGCGGTTCGGGCAACGGAGGCTCCGGCTCCCTGGCAGACGTGGCAAACG
>JALZAF010000205.1 GCA_030948505.1 Chloroflexota bacterium | reverse complement strand
AGCCGGGACTGCTCCCCCGAAGGGGGCCGACGTTGCGCCCCCGCACGCCGCGAAGAGCGTGACGGCGAGGAAGAGCCCGCCGATGGACCTGACGGTCGATCGCGATGAACGCATGCCACGAGCCTCCAGGGGAGAACGGGCCGCGTCGCTGCGGGCATCGCCCGTGACGCGGCCCGCCACTCGGTGGTTCCGTTCGCGGGCGGTCCCGCGGCACTGACGGCGCCGGCCTCCGTACACTCCTCGGGTGCGCCTGCCATTCGATCCGCCGCTCGAGCCCATGCTCGCCAAGGCCGTCGACAGCCTGCCCGCCGACGACGGCTGGCTGTTCGAGCCGAAGTGGGATGGGTTCCGGGCGATCGTGTTCCGTGACGGCGACGAGGTCTTCATCCAGAGCCGCGACCTCAAGCCGCTCGATCGCTACTTCCCCGAGCTCGCTGCGCCACTGCGGGCGAGCCTGCCGCCGCGTGCCATCATCGACGGGGAGATCGTCATCGCCCGCGACGGGGAGCTCGACTTCGAGGCGCTCCTGCTGCGCATCCACCCGGCGGCGTCGCGGGTCGCCATGCTTGCCGCGGAGATGCCGGCGTCGTTCGTCGCATGGGACCTGCTGGCGCTGGATGACGAGGACCTGCGCCGCACGCCGCAGGGCGAGCGCCGGCGCCGCCTCGAGGCCGCACTTGGGAGCCCCAAGCCGCCGATCCACCTGACGCCGGCAACAACGGACCGGGCGACGGGCCAGGACTGGTTCGGGCGGTTCGAAGGAGCCGGCCTGGACGGGGTCATTGCCAAGCGGCTGGACGCTCCGTATCAGCCGGGCAAGCGGGCCATGCTCAAGATCAAGCACCAACGCACGGCGGACTGCGTCGTGGCGGGCTTCCGGTGGCACAAGAACGGACCCGGTACACACGTCGGCTCGCTGCTCCTCGGCCTGTACGACGAGAGCGGGCAGCTCCACCACGTGGGCATCACATCGTCGTTCTCCTGGGATCGCCGGGCAGAGCTCGTCAAGGAGCTGGAGCCGCTACGCAAGAACGCATCGGACGGCCACCCCTGGGGCGAGTGGGCGGAGTGGGCGTCGGCCGGCGCCGCCGATGCTTCCGGGCAGCGCCTGCCCGGCGCGACCAGCCGCTGGAATCGGGGCAAGGACCTGTCGTGGGAGCCGCTCCGCGCGGAGCGCGTCGCCGAGGTCGCCTACGACCATCTCCAGGGCGACCGATTTCGGCATGCCACGACGTTCAAGCGCTGGCGGCCGGACAAGCCGGCGGCGGAGTGCCGCTACGACCAGCTCGAGGAGACGGCGCCGTACGAGATCGCGGGCATCTTCGGGACATGAGGGGCAACCGTCTTTATCAGCCGGGGTCAGGTCGCCTTCGGCTTCTTGCGCGGCGCACGCTCCAGCTGCCCTGCCCGATCCGGCCATTCGTAGCCGGCCCACGGGTCGTAGTCCGGGTCGAGCTCCGCCTGGGCGGGCCGGTCGCTCTCGGGGACATGCGTCAGGTTGACGCGGACTCGGTACCAGAGAGCTGAGCGACCGCGCATCCCATCGAGCAGCACATCCGCCGGCTTGAGTGCCGCGGCCGCCTTGGGGTGGCGCGCCTTCCAGCGCTCGAGCCCGGCCAGGGCTTCGTCCTTTTTCGCGGCCCGGGCGATCTCGATGACCGGAATGGCCGATTTCCGCCGTCCGGTCGGTGTCGGTCGCGTGCCCTCCCAGTCCTGCGCCAGGCCGGCATTTCGGTCGCCCGCCTCGACGGCTTTGCGCCTCGCCTCGGCGACCTCCGGCGGCGGCCCGCCAGCGACGCCCTGGCCCTCGTAGTCGGCATCGGCCCGACGCTTGCGCGACGGCTGGACACGCGGCGGCTCGCCAGCCTGCTTGGCGTAGTTCGGCGGCCACGGCGCGTCGCCCTGGCCCTCCGCTTCGTGCCGTGCCGACAGCTCGAGCAGGGCCTCCAATGAGCCCACCGCGTCGTCGATCCCGGCCCCAGGATCGCCGCGTTCGGCATACAGCGCCGGGACCGTCGCCAGGGTGAAGGCCTCGGCCTCGACGGTCGCCACCTCATCCCACCGCAGGGGCATCGAGACCCGCGCATCTGGCAGGGGGCGGACCGAGAACACCGACGCCACCGTGCGGTCCTTGGCGTTCTGGTTGTAGTCGAGGAAGACGCCGTGGCGCTCCTCCTTCCACCACTTGGAGGTGGCGATCGCCGGCGCGCGACCCTCGACGTCGCGGGCCAGCGCGAGCGCGGCACGCCGGACTTCCGGGTACGTCCAGCGGGGAGCGATCCGAACGTTGATGTGGATGCCGCGCGAGCCGGATGTCTTCGGCCAGCCGACGAGCCCGACGGCTGCCAGTGCCTCCCGGGCCACCAGCGCGACCTCGCGGATCTGCGACCAGGGCACGCCCGGGACGGGGTCGAGATCGACACGCAGCTCATCGGGGTGGTCGAGGTCGTCGGCTCGAACGGGATGCGGGTTGAGATCGATGCAACCGAGATTGACCACCCAGGCCAGGCCGGCCGCGTCGTCGAGCACGATCTCGTCGGCGGTCCGGCCAGAAGGAAACGTCAGTTCGGCCGTCCGGACCCATTCCGGCCGGTTGTCGGGCGCCCGCTTCTGGAAGAAGGCCTCGCCCTCCGCGCCGTCGACGAACCGCTTGAGCGCCATCGGCCGCCCGCGGACGCCGCGCAGGGCGCCGTCGGCCACTGCCAGGTAGTAGTTGACGAGGTCGAGCTTGGTGTAGCCGGCCTTCGGGAAGTAGACCTTGTCCGGGTTGGAGACCGTGACCTCGCGTCCGGCGACCTGGAGCGTCTCCTTGCGGGTGGGCATACGCTGGATGCTAGCCCGGACGGCAACAAGAGGGCCAGGAATACCCGCGGTCCTGTCGATTCTGCAAGAGGTCGTTCGTTGGGAGGATGACGGCCAAAGAGGCCGCGCCAAAGCGAAGGAGGCCGCCACTCATGCGTTATCTGCTGCTGATCTACACCCCCGAAATGACCGGGGCGCCATCGCCGGAGGCGACCGCCCAGGAGATGAAGGCCTACGGCGCGTTCACCCAGGAGATCACCGACCGCGGCTTGATGAAGGCCGGCGAGGCGCTCGAGCCCACGTCGACGGCCACGACAGTCCGGGTCAAGGACGGCCGGACCGTGACCACCGACGGGCCGTTCGCGGAAACTAAGGAAGCGCTGGGCGGCTTCTACCTGATCGACGCGCGCGACCTCGACGAGGCGATCGAGGTGGCCGCGAAGATCCCCGCCGCGCAGCGTGGCTCGATCGAGGTCCGCCCGATCTGGGAGCTGCCGGCCGACTATCCGCAGACGGCAACCGCGCAGGCGGCCGCGCGCTGACCTCGCCCGAACCTGGCCCCGCTGCGCCGAGTCCGGAGACGACTCCGGGGCCGCCCGACGCGCGCGACGTCGTCGACCGCCTGTTCCGCGAGGAATCCGGCCGGGCGGTCGCGACCCTCATCCGCGTGCTGGGCGACTTCGACCTGGCCGAAGAGGCCGTCCAGGAAGCATTCGTCGTTGCCCTCGAGGTCTGGCCGGAGCGCGGACTGCCGGCCAACCCCGGGGCGTGGATCGTCACGACCGCCCGCAATCGGGCCATCGACCGGCTGCGTCGCCGCCGGCGGCTGGTCGAGAAATCGGAGCTGCTCCGCCGCGAGGCGCAGATCGAAGCCGATCTGGCTGCGGTCGATCCTGCAGAAGAGGGTGAGATGAGCCCGATCGCCGACGACCGGCTTCGCCTCATCTTCACCTGCTGCCATCCCGCGCTTGCGCTGGACGCCCGCGTGGCCCTGACGCTGCGCACGCTCGGCGGGCTGTCGACACCGGAGATCGCCCGCGCCTTCCTCGTCCCGGAGGCGACGCTCGCCCAACGCCTGGTGCGGGCCAAGCGCAAGATCCGCGACGCCGGCATCCCCTACCGTGTCCCACCGGATCACCTCCTGCCAGAGCGGCTGGACGGCGTCCTGCGCGTCCTGTACCTCGTCTTCAACGAGGGCTACGACGCGACGTCGGGCGATTCGCTCGTCCGGCGCGAGCTGTGTGCGGAGGCGATCCGCCTGGCCCGGACCCTCATGGCCCTGATGCCAGACGAGCCGGAGGTCCTGGGCCTGCTCGCCCTGATGCTGCTGCACGATGCCCGGCGCGAGGCGCGGGTCAGCTCCAGCGGTGAGCTCGTGCTGCTCGACGACCAGGACCGCTCCCGCTGGGATCGGGCGAAGATCGAGGAAGGCCGGGCGCTGCTCGAGCGAGCACTCCGCATGCGGCGGCCCGGACCGAACCAGCTGGAGGGCGCGATCGCCGCCCTGCACGACGAAGCGAAGACGCCATCGGCCACGGACTGGCCGCAGATCGCGGCCCTCTACGCGGAGCTGGCGGTGGTCGCGCCGTCGCCCGTCGTGGAGCTCAACCGCGCCGTGGCGGTGGCGATGGCCGAGGGACCCGAAACGGGACTGGGCCTGATGGACCGCGTGGCGGCCACGGGGCAACTCGATGCCTACCCCTATTTGCACGCCGCCCGGGCGGACCTGCTGCGACGGCTCGGACGACTCGACGACGCTGCGATCGCCTACCGGCGGGCCCGCGAGCTGACGGCCAATACGGCCGAGCAGGCGTTCCTGGAGCGGCGTCTCGTCGAGGTGACGGCCGCGACCGAATAGCGGCGTCGGGCCGGCTTTGCCCCCGGCGGTCAGGCCGGCTGGTCCCCTTCGGCCGTGCCCCCTTCGGCCGTGCCCCCTCCGGCCGTGCCCCCTTGCAGGTTCGAGATCACGGTCAACGCCGCAGGCCGGACCGACACGTCGATCGGCGTCTTGCCCACGATCGTGCCGTCCGTCTCCACGAGCCGTCTGGGGTCCGTCTCGATGCGCACCTCTCGCGCCTGAGCGCGGAAGACATGGCCGTTCGAGCTTTCGCCGAGGTCGCGCTGGCGGAGTGCCTCCCAGCCGGCCAGCAGGCCGGACAGCGGACCCCTGGCTCGGACCACGATCACGTCCAGGAGACCGTCCTGAGGGTCGACCTCGCGCCGAGGCTCGAACGGGCCCATGCGTCCGAAGTTGGCGACGAACACCTGCGCCGCCTCAGTCGTGCTGGACACCCCATCGATGGTGATCTTGTGGGTCACGTCGCGCAGGCGGTGGCCCTGGCTCAGGGCGCTGGCGATGTAGGCGAGCTTGCCCCAGCGCCGCTTTTCGGACGTCTGCGTGACCTTCATCACGTCGGCGTCGAAGCCCACGCCGCAGGCCACCGCGAAGTCGTGGTCCTTGCCGCCCACCCTGACCCGACCCAGATCGATCCGACGCCGTTGTCCCTTCACCAGGACTTCAACGGCCTTGTCGAGCCGATGGGGGATCCCCAGGTTGCCGGCCAGGAGGTTACCCGTCCCACGCGGCACGATGCCCAGGGCGACCTCCGTGCCGGCGACGGCATTGACCACCTGCAGCACTGCCCCGTCGCCGCCAACGGCGACGAATACGTCCACCCCCTGTTTGACACCACGGGCGGCATGGCGACGCAGGTCCTTCTTGCGGTCAACGAGCCTGCCCTCGACCTTCCAGCCGGCCGCCTCGAGCATCATCCGCGTCTCGCGAACGGCCTGGCCGATCTTGCGACCCTTGCGGCGCCGGCCGAGGACGAGAGCCTGAGTCACCCTTTCTTGTCTCCCGGCGTTGTTTTGTCGGTTGCCGGGAGCGACGGTGGGTTTCGCCACATCTGCCACAGCGGCCCGAAGCGGAAGGCAGCCGCCACAACCAGGAGCCAGACCGTGCCCGCCAGCAGGCCACCCGCGACGTCCGTGAAGTAGTGGGCACCCAGATAGATCCGGCTCAGCCCGATCAGCAAGGACAGCCCGATGGCGACCGTCACGGCAACCAGCCCCACGCGCCGGCCGCAGACCGACCACAGCACCACGGCCAGGGCCACGTAGAACACGAGCGAGTTCATGGTGTGGCCGCTGGGAAAGCTGTAATCGGGCGGGACCTGCGCCCACGGGAGTTGCGGTCGCGCCCGATGGAAGAACAGCTTCATGGTCTCGTTGAGCACGAGGCTACCGCCACTGGCGATGGCGAGGAAGAGTCCCTCACGAGGCCTCCGAAGCCAGGCCAGCCAGGCCACCGTCAGGACGAACAAGGGCGGGATCACCAGATTCGAACCCAGCGTCGTTATGAGGATCATCACCTGGTCGAGCCCGGGCGACGCCAGGCCGTGCAGGAAGGGTGTCGCCAGGGTGTCGAGCGCATTGACCTCCTGGCTCCGAATGTCCTCCGCCAGCGAGCCCAGGAGAATGAGGCAGCCCGCCAGGGCAAGGAAGCCGACGAGAACCGTGAGTGTCGCGGTCCCAATCGGCGCGGCGACCTGGGACCGGAGCGGGCCGCGGCTGGCCTTTCCGGACGGCATGCGCGGCTCAGAGCGACCGGCACCAGCGGCGCTCACGCGCACCTCGCTTTCGTCGGATCCGGTGGCGGGCACTTCGCGAGGCCTTCGTCGGGCGCCGCGTTGCCCGGCCCATGCGCCGCGTCACCCGGCCCATGGGCCGCGCCGGCGCGGTTGGCGGCGAGGGTGGTACAAACGGACCCATGGCCAACCTGATCCTCGGACCGCTGCTGCGCTTTGTGAGCGACCGCGAGGCGACGATCTGGGTGGAGACGGACGCGCCGTGCACCGTCGAGGTCCGCGCGGGCGAGGTGACGGGGCGCGAGCGCAGCTTCAGGGTTGCGGGCCATCACTACGCGATCACCGTCCTGACGGGGCTTCCCCAGGCCACATCGATTCCGTACGAGGTCCTGCTCGACGGCGAGCGTGTGTGGCCGGCACCCGGTTCGACCTATCCGCCGAGCAGGATCCGAACTCTCCACCCGGACGGGCCCATCCGTCTCCTGTTCGGATCGTGCCGCGAGACGCCGACCGGGGGGCCCGGCCGACGCCGCGGCCTGGACCCCGACGTGCTCGACGCATACGCGACGCGGATGGCCAGCCAGGCGCACGAGGAGTGGCCCGACGCGCTGCTCCTCGTGGGCGACCAGGTCTACGCTGATGTCACCTCGCCGGCGGTCCAGAAGTTCATCCGCGCCAGGCGCGACGTGTCGCGCCCGCCCCACCTCGAGGTGGCGGATTTCGAGGAGTACACCCGGCTCTACCAGGACTCCTGGGCGGAGCCGAAAACCCGCTGGCTTCTTTCGACGCTGCCCAGCTCCATGATCTTCGACGACCACGACGTGCGCGACGACTGGAACACCTCGCACGCGTGGCGGGTCGAGATGCAGGCGACGTCGTGGTGGGAGGAACGGATCACCGGGGCGCTGATGTCGTACTGGATCTACCAGCATCTGGGCAACCTTTCGCCGGCTGGCCTCGCTGCTGACGAGACGTACAAGGCGGTGCGAAGCGTGCCCGATGGCGAGGCCGTCCTGCGGGCCTTCGCCCAGGCCGCGGATCGCGAGGCCGACGGAGCCAAGGGGGCGCAGTGGTCGTATCGGCGCGATCTCGGTCCTGTCCGGATGCTGGTCATCGATTCGCGTTGCGGACGAATCCTGGCCGATGGCCGGCGAGAGATGGTGGGCGAGGAGGAGTTTCGCTGGATCGAGTCGCAAGTGGACGACGGTTCCTTCGAGCACCTCGTGGTCGGGACCTCCCTGCCGTGGCTGCTGCCCAGGGCGCTCCACGACCTGGAATCGTGGGACGAGGCCGTGAGCGCGGGAAAGGCCGGCCGGCTGATGGCCAGGTTCGGAGAATGGCTGCGCAGAGCCGTCGATCTCGAGCACTGGGCCGCGTTTCGCGACTCCTTCGATCGCCTGGGGCGGCTGTTTGCGCGGGTGGGCAACGGCGAACACGGCTCGCCCGCTCCGGCAACGATCTGCGTCCTGTCCGGCGATGTTCACCATACGTATGCGTCGGAAGTCCAGTTTCCCAGGCCGGTGGCGTCGCGAGTGTTCCAGGTGACGTGCTCACCCATCCACAACACCATCCCGACGTTCATGCGATTCGTGTTCTGGATGGGCTGGACCAAGCTGGCCGAACGGATCACGGAGGACATGGGGCGAGGCCTCGGTGTTCCGCCCCTGCCGATCCGCTGGCACCACCCGACCGGTCCGCACTTCGGCAACGAGCTCGCACTCCTCGTCTTCGAAGGACGTACGGCGCGGCTGGTCCTGGAACGATCTGTTCGGCCGCCGAAGCTCGCGCCGGGCGAGGACGCGGCCGCCGCCAAGCCGGGACTGGCGATCGTCGTTGAACTCCCGTTGGCGGACGGCGCCGCCACCTAGGTGTCTCCGGGGGGCCGGTAGGCCCAACCTCCGGGGCGGGTCAACCAGGCATACAAGCCCAGCACCCCCAAGCCCCCCAGCAGGCCCGCCAGCACGTCGCTTGGATAGTGAGCGTTCAACGACACGCGGGCGACACCCACGAGCAGAACCTCGATGGCGACGAGGACCGCAATGGCGATCCGCGCGGGCAGCAGCCACGAGCTTCGCCAGCTCCTGACGGTGATGATGCCGAAGATCACCAGAGCCTCGAGGACGTGGCCGGACGGGTAGCTGTACACGACGCCCGGAATGTTCGGATCCGTCCCTTCAGGACGGGGTCGGGCGACGAGCTGCTTGACTCCCTCACTGCCGGCGGTGACGGCCGCCAGGAGGAGCAGGACGAGCAGCGCCTCGCGCCGGCGCCTGGTCACGAACAACCAGATGACGATCCCGAAGCCGATCACGACCAGCGGGATGTTTGCCGATTCGGATATCACTCGCCACAGCGGTGCCCATCCCTGCCATTGGCGGGCCAGGTCCAGGAGCGGCTGGTCGAACGGCAGGACAACCTTGGAGGCGACCGCGACGGTGAGGAGGACGAAGCCGCCGAGGCCCACCAGGGCCAGGAGCAACCAGGCCGCGCCAGTTCGTTCCTGGGCTTGGTCTCGTTCGGAGGAGCGGGCCGACGCCTCCACGGCTCGGCTGCGCGTTCCCTGGTCAGCTGTCATCAGCGGACCATCGCAAGAGCGTGGTGGCAGGCGGCACCATTGCCCGCCGAACGGAGTTGCAATCGCGCCTCAAACAGAGGCCTCGGTGCCAACCCGAGGCGCCGCCTGCAAACGGAGCTCAGGCGGTCCTTCGGTTGTCGGCCCGGCGCTCGTTGTCGGATTGGCTCTCAGTGCGAGGCTCCTGGGCGGGACCAACGACTGTGGCGAGCTCCGCTCGATCGTGCCGCAGCGGGATGGTGGCCATGGAGAGCCGTCCGGCCAGCATGAGGCGAACGTCGAGCGAGTCGGCGAGGTCCGCCGCGGGCCCGGGTGTAAATGGGCTAGCCGTCTGATCGAGTGTTGTCATCTCGGTGCTCCTGATCTCAAGTACATCGATGTCAAGATACTCCACCTGAAGTGACCGTGTCAAGAGTCTTGACATCGAGTAACATCGAGGGCCATGGACGAGATCGACCGGATCGTCGGGGAGTGGAATCGGGTGCGGCCGGACCTCGACGTCTCCCCGACCCACACCCTTCAGCGGATCACCCGGATCGGGCTCCTGCAGGGAGCGAGCTTCTCCAGGGTCTTCGCACCCTACGGCGTCTCCTTCGGCGAGTACCTGGTCCTCGCCGCTCTTCGCCGAGCGGGCCCGCCCTACCGGATGAACCCGACCAGTCTGTTCAACTCGGTGGTCCTGTCCTCGGGCGCGATGACCAACCGGCTCGACCGGCTCGAGGAGATGGGACTCGTCGAGCGCCTGCCTGACCCGACCGACCGGCGGGGACGCCTTGTCGGACTGACCGACCGCGGCCGAAAGCTGGTCGATTCGGCCGCCGTCGACCATCTCGCGAATGAGGAGCGGCTGCTTGGCGCCCTCGACGCCGGCGAACGCGAGGAGCTCGCAGCGCTGTTGCGCAAGCTTCTGGTGTCGCCGCCCTTCCGGGAGCTCGACCCGGCCACCGGTCCGGAGGAGCCTCGTCGCGCCCGGAAGCCGCGTCCGGCGAGAAAGGCAGCGGCCCGCACCTGACGGCGCGAACACAAGCAGTCCCGCGTCCGCTATCAGGGTCAGCGCGATTTCTGGCGGATGTGTCGACGCCTCCGGATTGCGCCGGCCATCAGCAGCAGGGCGAGGAACAGGAGACCGACGGCGACCGCGAGGGCAGAGGACCGAGCCGAATCGGCGGCGCCTCCGGATCCGGGTAACGGGCCGGCCGTCGAATTCGGGGAGGCCTCGGTTGCCGCACTGGATGTCACGGGCGCCGACGAGGGGGCTGGAGGGACAGATTCGGTTGACGACGGGAATGGAGTGGGCGTCGTGGTAGGGAGATTCGGCGGAACGGTCGGCGGTGGGTTCAGCTTTCCCTTGCTGTCCAGGATCGGGCCTCCGGCCGGTGAGGATGGCAGGGGCGAGAGGCCGCCGAGGATCTCGTCCGGGCTGAGGGACGCCGTGGGTCCGGGGCTCCAGGCGAGCCCGAGCAGCTTCGGCACGGTGACGAAGCGGAAGCCACGACGCCGATAGAACGCGATCACGTCAGGCAGCAGGTAGGGAGTCGCGTTGGGACCGCAGTGAAGGAGCATGACGGAGCCGTTCTTGCCCTGTTCGGCGGCCGTCAGCATCTCCGCGACCGTGCCACGCGGCGATGTGTCGCGGTCCGACGTATCCCACACCAGCAACGTCGGGAACCCGGCGGCGGCCGCGGCGGCCCGCGTGGCCCCGTCGTACTCGCCATAGGGCGGTCGGAAGACGTGGAGCATGGCACGGCCGATGATCTGTTCCACGATGGCCCGCGCTTTTGTCAGCTCGCGGAGCTGGCCCGAGTACGCCAACCGCGGGAGGTGGGGATGCGTCAGCGTGTGGTCGCCAATCGGGTAACCGGCCTTTGCCACGAGACGCCAGAAGGCGGGATCCAGGCGCATGAGATCGGCGACCGGGAAGAACGTCGCCGGCACGTTCCGCGAGACGAGCTCGGCGAGGATACGGCGACAATTCGCAGGGCTCGCGCCGTCGTCGAACGTCAACGCGATGGTCTTCAGGGCCCGCGACCCGTGGCTCACGACCCGCGCGCTGGGTGAGGCGGCGCCCGCATCGGGGATTCCGCCCGTTCCGAGGAGCACGAGGAACATCGCCGCAACAAGGCTGGCCGTGCGAGGTCCGGTGACCCCCCCGGCTCCCTCCCTCAAGGCCCTGATGCCCATCGTTCACGTCCTATCCCGCTCAATCGGGGGGCCCACCGGCTCAGCCGGGACGTGCACATCATCGCGATAGCGGCGCGACAAGCGCTCGCGAGTGAGTCGGCGCAGGTCCTCGGCAGCCTATGAGGACATCGGCCGGCCACCACGGCCCGAATTCCGAGGTTGGCACGCAGGAGTAGAAAAGCAGCGTAACGTCCGGGAAGGCCCGCCTCAGCCGCAGAACTCGATGGCAGTCTGCCGCACTAGCTCAGCCATCGAAACACACTCGGGCAGGGATACCCACTCGTCCGGGGCGTGGAAATTGCCGCCCAATGCGCCCATATGGAGGGTGGGTATTCCGGCTGCCTGCATCAGGGCCCCGTCGGCCCAGGCGTTGAGGCCCACCCGCTGGAGCGCCGTGCCCGTGACGCGTTCCGCGGCGCGGTCTGCCGCCGCAAGAAGCGATTCGTGCCGTTCGGCTTTGAAGGGGTCGCGCTCGAGCTTGACGACCACTTGGGCGGAGAAACCAGGCAGCCTGGCGCGACAATCCTGGAAGATCGCCTCGATCTCCGCCACACGCGTCGAGAGCTTTTCACCCGGCTGCGTGCCGATCTCGATGCCGAGCACGCAGCTGCTGGGATACGTTGCGTAGTCGGTCCCACCGACGATGGTTCCGGTGTGGAGCACGGTCGTTCCACTGAGCTGGGGTGGTTCGGACCTGAACCGCTCGTTCAGCTGGCCGAGGCCTCGGATGACCTCCGCCATGTGAGCAATCGCATCAATACCCTTTTCGGGCGCCGACCCGTGAGCGGCCCGTCCGTGCACGACGATGTCGACCCAGCCGAATCCCTGATGCTCGACGATGACCTTGCCGACCCCCTCCGGCTCGAGGATGATCGCTCCGTCGAACCCATGCCGGCGGACGAGGTCCGAGGTACCGATCGAGGAGCCTTCCTCATCGACAGTGCAGGCAACGACGAGGTCTCCGCGCAGCCGATTGCCTGACTTCGCGATTTCGCGCATCGTCAGCAGCCCGATCGCGCAGGAGCTCTTGTCGTCGGCTACACCCACGCCGATGAGCCGGTCGCCTGAGCGCTCGGGACGGAGAGCGCGATCGGCCCAGTTGGCATAGCCGACGGTGTCGGCATGGGCGTTGAGGCAAAGCGACCTGCCACCCCCGCTCCCGGGCAGCCGCGCGACCAGGTTCGGGCGCCCCGGCTCGACTTCCTCGAGGCTGACTTCGGCGCCGGTGCCGTCCAGCCAGCCGGCCATGTAGCGGGCGATGTCGCCCTCCCCGGCACCGCCGGGGATGAGCCACGGCGTCACCGAGTCGATTCGCACGAGCTCGCTGAGCAGTTGTTCGACGTCACGCTCGCTGATCGCCATCGTTCTCCTCCGATTGGAAGTGGCACGCTACGGCGTGCTTGCCATTGGCCGGCTCAAGGACCGGATCGACCCGCTCGCAGATTTCTGGTCGCCCGAGGCGCTCGCGGAGCGGGCAGCGGGGGTGAAATCGGCAGCCGTTCGGGATCATCGTCGGCGACGGCGTTTCTCCGGCCAGAACCACCTGCTCGTGGCGCGCACTCGGGCGCGGGACAGGAATGACTGACACCAGGGCACGGGTGTAGGGGTGCCGGGGCCGGCGAATGACCTGATCAGCCGGACCGATCTCGACCACCCGTCCCAGGTAGAGCACGGCGATTCGATCGGCGAGGACCCAGGCGAGCGACAGGTCGTGGGTGATGAAGAGGTAGGCGAACCCCCGGCTGGCGCGGAGGTCGAGCATCAGCTTGAGGATCCCGGCGCGGACGGACGCGTCCAGCATCGACACCGGCTCGTCAGCGACGACGAGCTCGGGTTGGAGGACCATCGCGGCCGCGATCGAGACGCGCTGCCGCTGCCCACCCGACAGCTGATGCGGGTAGCGGCTGCTGAACTCGGTGGCAGGCGTGAGGCCCACCGATTCGAGGGCGGTCTGGACGAGGGCCGCGCGCTCCTCGAACGTCGTGCCGAGGCCGTGGATCAGGAGCGGTTCGGTCACGATCTCACCGACCGACTGTCGCGGGTCCAGCGACTCATAGGGGTCCTGGAAGATGAGCTGGAAGGCGCGCCGCAGACGCCGCAGCTCGCCGCCACCGAGGCGTGTGATGTCGCGGCCTCGATGGAGGATCTGGCCACCGGCAGAATCGACGAGCCGCATCAGGGCGTGGGCAATCGTGGTCTTCCCGCTGCCCGACTCGCCGACCAGAGCCAGGACCTCACCGGGCCAGATGTCGAGCGACACGCCGTCGACCGCGCGGACAGGCACGCCGCGTCCGGCCCGATCGCGAGATGCGCGCGACGGCGGATACTCGACCCGCAAATCGACCATCGAGATGACAGGTTGGGCTGTGCCGCTCTCGCCGATCGACGCCGCCCCGACGTCCTGGTTCACGCGATGCGCCTCGCCAGGTGGCAGGCAGCGGAGCCGGCGCCATCGATCCTGAGCAGCGGGGGTTCGATGATGCGGCAGGTGTCGATGGCAATGGAACAGCGATCTGCGAACGGACAACCCACGATCGGCGTGCGGAGGTCCGGCGGGGCACCGGGGATGCCGTCGACGAGGGTCCGCGCCCGGGTAACGTCCGGAAACGCGCCGATCAAGGCCCGCGTGTATGGGTGCGCGGGCCGCTCGAACAGCGCCTCGACGGTCGCCTCCTCGGCGACACGCCCGGCGTACATGATCACCGCCCGGTCGCAGGATTCGGCGATCACGGAGAGATCGTGGCTGATGAGGATCATCGCGATACCCAGTTCCTGCCTGAGGCGACGGAGGAGCTGCAGGATCTGAGCCTGGACGACGACATCGAGCGCGGTGACAGGCTCGTCGGCGATAAGGAGCCTTGGTCGGCAGGCCAGCGCCATCGCGATCATTGCTCGTTGCCGCATCCCGCCCGAGAGCTCGTGCGGGTACTCGCGCCCCCGTCTGGCCGGAATGCCGACCTGAACCAGCAGGCTGTCGACCCGGGCGTTCGCCTCCGCCTGTGTGGTGTTCGGCTCGTGGAGCCGGATCGGCTCGAGGATCTGCGAGCCGATCGACAGGACTGGGTTGAGCGCGTTCATCGCACCCTGGAAGACGAAGGCAACCTCGCGCCAGCGGACCCGTTCCATGTCGGACTCGGTCAACGCCAGCAGCTCCCGGCCGTCGAGGCGGACATGCCCACTTGTCACCTCGGCGCTGGCAGGCAGCAGCCGGGGGAGTGCCAGCGCGGTGGTGGTCTTCCCGCAGCCCGATTCGCCGGCCAGCCCCAGCATCTCGCCGGCCTCGACACGCAGTGACACGCGATCCACCGCTTGGACGTAGCCAGCGCTGGTGGCAAACCGCACCGAGAGCTCATCAACTTCGAGAAGGGCCATCAACGGGTTCTCAGCCGTGGGTTGAGGATCCGATCCAGGGTGTGGCCGGCCAGGATGAATCCGAGGACGACGATGACGATGCCGATCCCTGGCGGAAGGACGTACCACCATGCTCCACGACCCGTCGCGCCCGTCTCGAAAGCGAAGTGGAGCATCGTCCCCCACGACACGTGCACGGGGTCGCCCAAGCCCAGAAAAGCGAGCGTCGCTTCGGCCAGGATCGATCCCGCGATGACAAGGACCGTGTTGGCGAAGATGAGGGGCAGGACGTTCGACAGGATGTGCGAGACGACGATCCGGTAACCGGTAGCGCCGAGTGAACGAATCCTGAGGATGAATTGTCGCTCGCGCACCGTCAGGACCTGGGACCGAACGATCCGCGCCGTCCCGGGCCAGCTCGTCAGGCCGATCACAAGGACAAGGATCAAGGTGCTCTGCCCGAACAGAGCCGCCAGCACGATGATCAGGGGAAGCGCCGGCAGGACGAGGAAGAAGTCAGTGACGCGCATGAGCAGCGTGTCGGCCAGGCCCAGCCGGTATCCCGCAGCGATCCCCACGACGGAGCCGGCAACGACTGAGATCGCCGTCGCGAGCAGCCCGATGAAGAGCGAGAGTCGGGCTCCCTCGAGCGTGGCGCGAAAGACGTCCCGGCCGAGCTCGTCCGTGCCCAGCCAGTGTTCGGTCGTTGGCGGTCGCAGGATGCTCGCGGCGCTCGAACCAACCTGCTTTGGGTCGAACGGAAAGATGATCGGACCAAACACCGCGACCACAGCTGTGAACCCGAGCAGGGACAGACCGACTCTGCCCAGCGGGTCCGCCCACACGAGGCCGAGCGTGCTTTGCAGTCCGCGTGGCACGCTGGCCCGGCGTCGGGACCAGCGCCCGGCAGCCGCCACCCAGGTCATGCCTCGCGAACTCGCGGATCGAGGACCTGGTAGAGCAGGTCGCTGAGGAAGTTCGCGCCGATAACCACGACGGCGAAGATGAAGAAGCTGGCCTCGAGGATCGGATAGTCGCGGCGGAGCACGGCGTCGTACATGAGTCGGCCCATCCCGGGCCAGGAGAACACGGTCTCGACCTGGATCGCCCCGCCGATGGTGATGCCCACGTACAGCGCGGTGGTGGTGACGACCGGCAGGAGCGCATTCCGCAGGCCATGGCGCCAGATCACCTGGCGCCTCGAGAGGCCCTTGGCCTTCGCCGTGACGATGTAGTCCTCGGTCAGCACATCCACCAATGACGAGCGGGTGATCAGGACGAACTGGCCGATGTCCACGAGGGCCAGCGTGATCGTCGGCAACACGAGATGGCGGAGCAGGTCACCCGCCTGAGCGATGGGTGAGGTGAAGGAGGCCGCCGGCGTCGATGTGCCTGACACCGGCAGGACATGCAGGTACACGCCGAAGATGAACACCAGGAGGAGGCCAACCCAGAACGTCGGCAGGCTCCAGAAGATGAGCGAGGTCACCACGGTCGTGTTGTCGATCCGAGACCCCCGTCGAGCCGCTGCTACGGCTCCCAGGGCGACGCCCAGCCCGATGACGACGACAGTCGCGGCGGTCAGCAGGATCACGGTGTTCGTCGTGCGCTCGACGAGGATGTCGGCGACCGGCCGGTGATAGGTGATCGACGTCCCGAACTGGCCGGTGGCGATGTTCCGCAGGTAGATCGCGAATTGCGCGATCAGTGGCTGGTCGAGACCGTAGACCTCGCGGAACCGCTGGGTGGCCTCCGCTGTCAGGTTTCCGGCCCGAGCCAGGAGGCGGACCGGATCGCCCGGCAGGACCCGGAACAGGAAGAAGTTGAAGGTCGCGACGGCCAGGAGCGTTGCGAGGAGGAGGGCGATCTTGCGAGCGAGGTAGCCGAGTCGAAACACGCTGGATCAGCTCCTCGCGGTCGATGGAACGGTGGCGGGGGCTACTTGCCGGGTACCACGTGGAGATAGTTATCGCGCGTGAAGTTGAAGACGATCCCGCCGGTGACTTCGGTCCAGCCCTTCCAGGTATCGGTTCGATAGGCCTGCAGCTTGTCCTGGTACCACATGACGAGATACGCAGCGTCGTTGTAGAACTGCTGTTGCATCTTGTCCGTGATCGCTTTGCGAGCGGTCTGGTCGAGCGTCGTCGCCTGCTGGTCGTACAGGCTGTCATAGGTCTTGTCGCAGTAGAAGACATCGTTGTTGGCGCCGATCTGGCTGCACAGCGGAACCCCGAGCATGTAGTCGGGATCGGCGACCCCGGAGTCCCAGCCCCAGACGAAGATGTCCCAGTCGGGCGCGTCCGTGTTGTAGACCGTGCTGCCGAGGGTGTTCTCGTCGAGCGTCGACAGGGTCAGCTTGATGCCGACGCTGGCGGCGGCGTCCCTGAACAGCTGGGCGGCCCGGACGTCCACGCTCGTGCTCTCGATCGCGATGAGGCGGAACTCCAGGGGCTTACCCGCAGGGCTCTCGCGGACGCCGTCGTTGTTGCGATCGGTGTACCCCGCCGCGTCCAGTAGTTGCTTTGCCTTCTCGGGGCCGGCATTCATCGCCTGGTCGGCCGATGGTTCCCAATGCCAGTCGGTCAGCCCGGCGGGAATGATCGAGCTGCCCGGCTTGCCGTGTCCGGCGAGCGCCAGCTGGACGAGCTGATTTCGATCGAGCGCATAGCTGAGGGCCTGGCGAATCGTCTTGTCACGCAGCAGCGGGTTGCCCTTCGATCCCACCGCCGTGGAAACGTTGATCCCGATGTGGTGGAACGAGAAGGAGTCGATGGACAGCGCCTTGATGTTGGCGGCGCCGCTGAGCCCGTCCCAGATCGTGGGTGGCACCTCCGTGAGGACGTCGACATCGCTGCCTTTGAGGGCCTGAGCGGCGACATCCTCGTTGGCGTAAAGCACATACACGACCTTTGCGGGGATCGGGGCGTCACCCCAGAATGTCGCGCTGCGATCGAGGGTGACCGTCTCGCCCTTCTTCCACTCCTTGAGAGTGAACGGCCCGCTGCCCACCGGCTTGTCGTTGGCAAAGGTGGCGATCTGCTTGGCCGACATGGAAGCCCAAAGGTGCTTGGGCAGGATCGGGATGGCCAGCCCTGGATTGAAGGCCTGGGGCTTGTCGAATTTCACGACCGCCGTCGCCGGGTCGGACGCGTCCACCCCGGTTAGATGGGTAAGCCACTGGGCGTACTGACCCAGCGAATCCTTGTGGATCGCCTCGAACGTGTACTTGACGTCGGCGGCCGTGAGCGGCTGGCCATCGGACCATTTCGCGTTCGGCCGAAGATGAAAGGTGATGGTCGTCCCGTCCGTCGAGTAATCGAAGCCCGATGCGAGCTCCGGCTGCGGCTTGAGATCCACGCCGTATCCGATGAGCTTGTCGTAGATGAGGTGGAGTACTTCGTCCGCCTCTGTCGAATAGGTCGTCAGGGGATTGAGCGTGTCGGGCTCTGACGACCAGCCCACGCGGAGCGTCGCCTGCGAGGGCGTCGCCGCAGGTTCCGGTGTCGAGCTGGCCGCCACGCTGCTCGCCGGGGAGCCGGAAGTCGCCGGCGCCGACGCGGTCGGCGTCTGAGGGGTCGTCGTTCCGCAGGCGGCGACGACGAGGATGACCGCGATCGCGGCGCTCAAACGAGGCTCGCGGTGGAGCCACGCTGATCCGGACATCTCTTCCTCCTCCTCGCCTCCGCGGCGACCGATGTCAGTGCAGCTCGCGCTGTGTCGCCTTGACGGCGCCTTCGAAGGCATCGAGGGTCGTGTCGATATCGGCCTGGGTGTGAACTGTCGAGAGGAACCACAGCTCGATGTTGCTGGGATGGACCATGACACCCCGTCGATGCAGCTCGAGGGCGAGGGCCTGGTACTTCGGCGAGTTCAGGTGGGCGGCCGCGTCCCGATAGTCGACGATCGGCGTCTCGCTGAACCAGAACTGGAACATCGGGCCCACCCCCTGGACCTGGACCGGGATGCCGGCGCGGCTGAAGATCTCGCCCATTCCCGACATCAGCCGCTCGGAGAGGTCGAACAGTCGCTCGTGAGTGCCCGGTCGTGCCAGCACGTCCAGCGAAGCGCTCGTGGCAGCGACGGCGATGGTGTTCGCGTTGTAGGTGCCCGCATGGAGCACCGCGCCGTCCGACACCTGGTCCATGATCTCGCGCTTTCCGCCGAGAGCGGCCACGGGAAAGCCGCCGCCCAGCGCCTTGGCCATGGTGGTCAGGTCGGGGGTGACGCCGTATAGCGCCTGGGCGCCGCCGAGCGCCACGCGGAAGCCGGTGATCACCTCGTCAAAAATAAGGACGATTCCGTTCGCCGCCGTAATCTCGCGGAGGAACTGGAGATAGCCTGGCTGCGGCGGGATGACCCCTGTGTTGCCCATGATCGGTTCGGTCAGGATTGCCGCGATCTCGCGGCCCCGCTCGGCGACGAGTCGCTCGACCGCCCCTTGATCGTTCCACGGCAGGACCGCCAACGTCTGGCCGATGACCTCGGGGATGCCAGGCGACCCCGGAACGGCGCGAGGGCGTTCGCGTGGCCCAGCCGCGGCAAGGTCGGGGTGATGGCTCCATTCCAGCTGGTCGGCCCAGCCGTGGTAATGGCCCTCGAAGCGTACGACCACGGTTCGCCCCGTGAAGGCCCGGGCAAGGCGCGTCGCGTGCAGGACCACCTCCGTCCCGGAGTTGCCGAATCGGACCAGGTCCACGGAGGGCACGGCATCGACGATCTTGCGGGCAGCCTCGGCCTCGAGCTCGTAGGGCAACGCGAACATCGTTCCGATGTCCTCGATGGCGCGCCTCACCCGATCGGTGATCGCGGGGTGCCGATGGCCATGCACGAGCGGCCCCAGGGCGAGCAGATAGTCGAGGTACTCGTTGCCATCGACGTCGCGAATCCGAGCGCCCTCGCCGGACGCGACGACAGGTGGGCCCGGGACCCAGCCGGCCCCCGGCCCGCGAGCCCCGCTGTTGACGCCTCCCGCGATTACCTCCTGTGCAGCCAGGTAGGCGGCCTCGGACCGGGTCGTGGTGTAGATCATGGCGGGACCTCCAGGTGGCATGCGATTACAGGAGCGCGAGCTCCGGATGGCGCGTTTCAGGCTCGGACGGCTGAGAGTGACCGGCAAGGCGTCGCCGGGCCAGCGCGAGTGCCACCGACACGGCCCCATGCAAAACCGCGGCATCCTCGAGAGCCGAAGGGACGAGTCGCGGCGGGTAGGGCAGGGCGTAGGCCAGGCGCTCGGACAGCGGCGCAAACAACGCCGCCCCGGCCTCCGCCAGGCCGCCGCCGACGACGATCACCTCCGGGTCGAGGAGAGCGGCCACATCAACCACTAGATCCCCCAGGTCCGCGGTGACGTCCGCGACCACGCGAGCGGCCAGCTCATCGCCTCTTGCGGCGAGCTCGAAGACAGATCGCGCGTCGTAGATGGACGCCCCATCGTCCTTCCGCCCAGCGAGGATTCGGTACCTACCGGGGATGGCGCGACCGCTGGCCCGATCCTCGAGCCGTCCGGGCGACAGGAAGGCAATGGCTCCGGCCGCGTTCGAAGCGCCACGCACGGGCCGGCCGGCCACGATGAGGCCGGCACCCAGTCCATAACCCAGCGAGAGAAAGACCACATCGCGGCAACCGATCGCCGCGCCAGACGTCGCCTCGCCGATGGCGGCGAGCAGATCGTCGTTGTCGATGCCAGTCGGCAAGTCGAGCCGGTCTCGCAGGGCCCTGGCCAGGGCGAGCCCGTCGAGGCCCGGCAGATCGGGCGACAGCAGAACTCGGCCCTCGTCGTGATCGACGATGCCCGACACGCCCGCGACGACTGCCTGGACGCTCCCCGGGCGGACATCAGCGGACAGCTCCGCGACGAGGGCGGCGACGTCGTCGACCAGACCATCGCGAGCCCCGGGGTCCCGGACGGGTCGCGCCACCCGTCGACGCAGGTTGCCGGCGAGGTCCGCAATGCTCGCGCGCAGCGTTCGGCCGCCGGCGTCGATGCCGATCACGAAGGCCGCACGGTCATCAAGCTCCACGACGCGCGGAGGACGGCCGACACCTGATGCCTGGAGCGCGTACTCGCGGACCACGCCGTCCCGCCGCAGGCGCCCGACGGTGCGACCCACGGTCGCGGCCGACAGCCCGGTCGAGCCGGCGAGCTCGGCGCGCGAGACCGGTGCGCGACGAGCGAGCGCCTCCAGCACGGCTATGGTTGGGTCTGACATTTGATGCACCGTGAGCGGTTATGGTTACTTGGGCCGGCGCCACCGTATTCGAGGCGGTCTTGCGACGCGCTCAAATAGGCCTTACAGCTTGAGGTGCGATGTTATCATCACGGCGAGCGTAATTCGTGTCAGCTCGCGCTCGCTGCCCGCGACAGCGACGATGTAGCGGTCGCGCGACGGCACGATAATCGCCTGAGGAGGCAGGAGCCATGCGTGCACTCGGGTTGCGTCGCCTGGTGGGAGTCGTCGCGGCGACGGCGATGGTCGCATCGGCCTGCGCCGGACAGGGTCAAGCGACCGCGACTCCCTCGAGGGCGACGACCGCTCCCTCGATCGAGCCGAGCGCGGCCGGCGGCGGCTCGCCATCCGCTGCCCCGCTGGACTGGAAGAAGTACAGCGGCAGCGAGATCACCTTCCTGGCGAACCAGCACCCGTGGACCGACGGCATGACGCCGCTCCTGACCCAGTTCACCCAGGAGACGGGGATCAAGGTCAAGGTCCAACCATTTTCGGAGGATCTGTACTTCGACAAGATGGAGCAGGTGATACGCGCTCCGACCGGAACCGCAGACGTGTATTTCCTTCCGATGGACTCGACCGGCTTCGCGCAATTCACGGCCGGGGCGATCCAGCCACTCGATACCTACCTGAACGACGCGACAAAAACCTCGTCCGACTACCAAGTCTCCGATTTCCCCAAGGGCTTCCTGGAACCGGGTACCTACCCGCCGGGCGACGCATCGGCGAAGCTATACGGAATTCCGATCTCGTTCGAGACGTACATCCTGTTCTACATCAAGGACCTGGTCCAGAAATACCTGGCTGGGAAGGTCCCGGCGACGATGGATGAGCTCACAGCAGCCGCAGCAAAGATCACCAAGGACGGGGCGAAGGACGGGGTCGTCGGCTCGGTGATGCGCGGCATCCGTTCCGACGCGATCATGGACACTTTCTCCGGGGTGGTCTACGACTCATGGGGCTCGAAAGAAGCAGCGCCGCCGTACGGGCTGTGGTTCGACGGTGGCTGGAACAAGCCGCGGCTGACCGATGCCGCCGTCTGCGCGGGCATCACGAACTACGCCATGCTGGTCGCCTCGGGTCCGTCGAACAAGTTCGCCATCGACTGGGGTGACGCCAATACGCTCTTCTCCCAGGGCAAGGCCGCGTTCTTCATCGACGCAAGCCTCTTCGGCCCCTCCTACGAAGACACCAAGACGTCGCAGGTGGCCGGGAAGGTTGGCTACGCGGTTCTTCCGCCCGCGAACCCGGAGAACAAGTCCTTCACGGGGCACTGGTTGTGGGGTCTCGGCATTCCGAACAACGCGAAGAACAAGGACGCAGCCTGGTATTACATCCAGTGGATGACCAACAAGACGAACACAGCCAGGATTGGAGCCACGACAGGCGGGGCGCCCCGCCTCAGCTCGTACACCGACCCGGCCTACACCGGCAAGCTCGTGCCTGAGTACGTGAAGACGGTCAACGATGCGATGCAGACGTCGCGGACGACCGTCGTGTTCAAGGAAAACTGGAAGGACGGCGCGCTCGCAGTCGTCGACGGCATGCTGGCGATTGCCACCGGTGGCGACCCAACGACTGCCTGTTCCAAGGCCAACGACGCGCTACGCCTGGCCGTCAACAAGTAGTGATCGGGTCGGGTGGAGCGTTTCGCGCCCGGCCCGAACTGATCCGGTGGGGCGGCCAGCCTCGGGTGTCGAGGTGACCGCCCCGGCTGGTCAACCCAGGTGACCCGCCCAGCCCTTGCCGTAACGCTTCAGCGGATCCGGCCTCGGCGGGACGCCGATCGAGGCGGGCGCTACCTGGTGCCCCTGCTGGTCGTGATGGGGCTCACGTCGCTCTACCCGGCCGCGTACTCGATCTACATGAGCTTCTTCGACTGGGATTGGGGCCACCGCTTCAACTTCGTCGGCCTGACGAACTACACCTCGCTCCTGGGGAGCGAACGCTTCAACACCGCCCTTCTGAATACATTCGTCTTCACGGTGTCCGCGGTCGCGATCGAACTTTCCCTGGGTCTCGGCCTGGCCCTCGCGGTGCATCGCCTGCGACGCGGCGTCGGGGTCTTCCGAACCCTGCTGCTCGTGCCCCTCATGGTCTCGGGCATCACCGTTTCGGTGATCTGGAAGATCCTCCTTGACCCCACCCTCGGCATCGTCAACTACGGACTTCACGCGCTCGGTGTCGGGTCCATCGGGTTCCTTGGGGACTCCGGCATGGCGATGGCGTCGATCGTGATGATCGACGTGTGGTGGCAGACGGCGTTCGTCTTCATCGTCCTGTTGGCCGGCCTCAGCGCCATTCCGCAGGAGCCGCTGGAGGCAGCTGAAGTCGACGGCGCGTCGACGCTGCAGCGGCTCCGCTTCGTCACGCTGCCACTCCTGAAGCCGATCATCCTGGTCGTCCTGCTGTTCCGCACGATCGACTGCATGAAGGTCTTCGCGATCATCTTCGGGACGACCGGCGGCGGGCCGCTGACGACGACCGAGAGCGTCCAGATCCTCGCCTATCGAGTGGCGTTCAAGCAGCTGAACATGAGCCAATCGATGACGATGATGGTGGTCTTCTCGGTGATCGTGCTGGCCATCGTCCTCATCTACGTACGCTACGGCCGGTCCTCGGAAGACGGTGCCGGCTAATGCTGGTCGCCAGGGTCATGGCATCGCGCAAGCGGCGGCAACGCCTGGGCGACGTAACGGCCTACGTCATCGCCGTCGCGGCCACGGTAGTGACGCTCTTTCCGCTCTACTGGCTCTTCGTCGTCTCGACCAAGACCCCGCGCGAGGCGTTCAAGTCACCACCTGACCTGCTGTACGTGCCCGACTTCAGCAAGTACGCCGAGATCTGGACTACGGCCGGCTTCGGTCGTGCCTTCGTGAACAGCATCCTCGTCGTTGCCCTCGGCGTAGCCATCGCCTTGCTGATCGCCGTCCCGGCGGCGTTTGCCATGATCCGGTTCCGCGTCCGCGGTGGCCGCTACGTGTCCCTCTGGCTTCTGCTCGCCTATACGACGCCGGAGTTCCTGTTCGTCATCCCGATGTACGTCCTGTACCAGCAGTTCGGCCTCTACGACACCCAGATTGGGCTGGCCCTGATCTATCAGGTCTTTGCCGTCCCGTTCGCGGTATGGCTGGTCCAATCGTTCTTCATGGAGGTGCCGCGGGACCTCGCTGACGCCGCGCGCGTAGACGGCGCATCCGATCTTCAGACGCTGCTGCGCGTCTATCTGCCGCTGGCCGCGCCGGGCTTGGCAGCTACGGCGGTCCTCGTCGGGATCAACATGTGGAACGAGGTCACGATCGCGCTGTCCCTGACGTTCGATCAAGCGAGGACCGTGACGATCGCGGTGGCCGGTTATCGCGGCTACGCGGCGATTCGGTGGCAGGAAATGGCGGCCGCGGCGGTAACGGCGATCCTGCCGATGATCGCCTTTGCGGCGCTTGCCCAGCGCTATCTCGTCAAGGGCCTCACCTTCGGCGCGGTGAAATGACCGGGCGCGGCAGTGATCGAGGGTCTGCCTTACGGTTCCGAGATGACCATCAACCTCGACATGGCCGGGCTTGCCCGGAGATGACGGACGGGCGGAGCGACGGGACCTCGACGGCTATGTCGCGTGAGCGGGGAGTTTGCGACGAGACGGCCCACCTACGTCTCGCCCGGCGACGATCTCGCGGCTCAGGGCGAATCGGAGGCTGCCGTACGCGATGAGGTTGACGACAAGCGCGCCGAGGCCCGCAAGCTGGGCGCTGTAGAAGTCAAACATCTGGGTGATGAGGATCCACACGAGAAGGCCGCGCATGAACCATTGATAGGCGATCGCCCTGGAGGTGCGGAGCCTAACTACGCCCCACCCGACGAAAGCCACACCCACGAGGGTCGAACCCACCCGCGTGATCGTGGCGACAGTCCAGGTCTCGCCCACGCTGCCGGGCGAAGAGGAGACGGCGGTGAGGGCGACACCAACGACCCCCACCGCCGCGTACGCGACGACGCCGATCACGAGGGCCCGTTCGGCCCAGGCGTTTGCCATGAGCCGCTCATAGCTGGATGAGAGTCGCCCATGGACGGTCGCGATGAGGCTCCGGTGCTCCGCGGCCGTCGGCCGCTCGGCGAGGGAGCGCTTCACCAGCCGGGCGGAGGCCGCCTTCGGGTCCGCGAGCTCGAGGAGTCGGTTGATGCGCACGCGATCGCCTGGCTCCATGGGCCCGCCAGGCGTGTCCGCGAGGAGGACAAGGGCATTTGAGTAGGCCTCATCCTCGCTCAGGCGGCGTTGACCGATGAGCGTCCGGGCCACGAGGAATGCACCGACGAACAGAACGTAGATCAGGGCGACCGCCGGGCGAAAGAAGTAGTCATTGTCCGCTGTGACGAACTTTCCGATCTCGTCGATGAATGTGCCGAAGCCGAGTCCTGCGATCACCGCGGCGAGATGGTGGACCGAACGGTCGAGGAAGGCGATGAGGAGCATGAGAGCGAGGAGCATGAGGAGGCCGCCCCATAGCATGTGGGCGATGTGAATCCCATTGGACCCGATCCGTGGGTAGTCCGTCAGAGCCAGGAATGAGCGGATCCCGAGGAATGAGCCGACGGCTGCGACGAAGAAGCTCTCGAAGAGCAGGGGCGCCTCGGCGTTACGCGTCAACCGGCCGAGTGAACGAGGGTTCATCCGCCCGAGGATAGGGCCCGCCGGCGGCAGGCAAAGCTGGCTAGCCGGCAAATGACTCTCCGCCTGGTCCAGGCCAAACCGGGTGTGAGCCGCTTCTGGTCCGAGTTCCAGGGCCTTCCTGCACGATCCGGTCTGGAGCCTGGTGTTGGCGCGACCCGCTGGCTCAACAATCCACCACGCTGCCTACTGGCATCGAGGCTGACGAGAGCCTCGATCCGGAAGACGGCCCCCTGCTGAAGCTCGTCTAGCGGAGACCTTTGGGCGGCAGCAGCGATGCCACTGAGGCGTCGACACGTGCTATCCACCAAGGGGCGCAGTCGGTTCCCGATTCATCTTGCCTTCACGTGGGCCGTCCACACTCGCGATGCCCCGGAAAAACTGAACAGTCGCTGTTGGCGCAGGACCATGTCTGGGGGGCACCCGCGGCCGCATCCACGACCCATCCTCCACGACCCATCCTCCTCGGTCACGCGCCTCGGGATGACAGGCCTCGTATGGGCACACCGCCGATAGTTCGATCGGAGCGGAATGGGACTTCGGCATCCGCGTCACGGGGAGCACGGCGGAGAACGAGCCGTCTGCGCATCCCCACCAAGGATAGCTACGCGAGCAGAGTGCGCGGCGCGTCAGGCACAAGACACTGATCCCGCAGGGTCGACGCCGCCCGGTAATGATTGCCGAGGCTGTCGATGCGCGAGATGAGGCGCCCGTTCGGGATTGTGATCGCCCTCGCGGCGATCGGGTTGGTCGTCGTTCTTGCGGTCAACGCCGGGCTGTTGGGAGGTTCCGCCTCTGGCCCCGCGACATCGGGGCGTTCGTCACGTGAGACTGCCACGATCCCCCTCGGTTCGCGCGCATCCCCGCGCGGGTCGGCGGGCGGTGAGCCGTCCGCGTCGCCGAACGAGCAGGCGCTCGACACGATCGCGGGGATCGACAGGCCCGTCCCGGTGGCCCTTCCCAGCCGGATCGAGCTGTACGCGGGCGCCGTGTCCGTCACCCCGGGTCAGTCGCTTACGCTCCACGTCTCCACTGCGGCCCGGCAGTACACGTACATGATCGAGCGCCTCGACGCGACCGTGCCTGCGGGTAGCCAGATCGTCGTCCGCTCGGCCGTCCGCGACGGCCACGATCACCGATCGCTCGGGACCTTCGACAGCCTGGATCGGACTGCGCGGGCGAACTGGCCGGTGACCGACACGGTCGACACGACCGGCTGGAGGCCCGGGATCTACGTCGTGACGGCCCACGATATGAGGGGGACGACGGGTCAGGCGATCTTCGTGGTCCGGACGCCGGTGCTCGCGCCCGGACAGCCCACATTCGTCTTCACGGCCCTGACGTATGAGGCCTACAACCTCTGGGGCGGGGCGAATCTGTACTCCTATGCCGCGCCGCGCGCGGTCCGGGTCAGCTTCGAGCGACCCTATGCGCTCGACGGCGGCAAGGGCTTCTGGAGGCGTGACGACGACCGCATCCTCGGCTGGCTCCAGCTCCGCGGACTCGCCCTCCAGTACACGACTGACTACGACCTCGCCGTTGATCCCCCGGCCGTCGCACCACGTCTCCTGATCATGCCCAGACACGCTGAGTACGTGACTGCCTCACTTCGCGACTGGGTGGAGCACCATGTCGACACGGCCGGCGACATGAACGTGCTCGACTTCGGGGCGAACGGCTTCTACTGGCAGGTCCGCCTGGCCAAGCCTCGGACCCCGGGTGCGCCGATGGACATCGTCTGCTACCGGAGCGCGGCTGAGGATCCTTATGCTGCGAGCAATCCGGCTCGGGCCACGACCCGCTGGC
>JALZAF010000194.1 GCA_030948505.1 Chloroflexota bacterium | reverse complement strand
GGCGTCGTCGACGCCATACGTGCCCCACGATAAGCAACGGTGCCCGCCGCGGCCACCCGGCTTGCCGTCCGTATCGTTCAGTGCTGACACGGTGATCACTTCGTCGTACGCGGCAGGCACGCGCTTCGCAGCGTTTCCGGAATCGTTGGCCGCCGCGGCGACGACCGTGATCCCGGCCGCGGTCACGCGGCAGATCGCCTGGTGCAGCAGGTCGTTGTTCGTGTAGCCACAGTTGTTGTCGTCCGCGCCCCACTTCGTGACGCTCATGTTGACCGCGTCGATGAGCGGCCGGGAGGGGTCGACGGGGTCACGCTGGGTGGCGATCCAGTCGAGCCCGCAGATGTACCACGACAGGAAGCCGAAACCGCTGGCATCGAGAATGCGGACCGCCCACAACCGGACGCCGGGCGCAACCCCGACGACGCCGATGCCGTTGTCGAGGGCACCGATGGTCCCCGCCACATGCGTCCCGTGGTGGTTCTGGTCCTGCCAGGCGTTCGGGTCGCTGGTCGTGCAGTTGATGCCGCCCACCACGTTGAGGTCCGGGTGCGTCGGGTCGATGCCGGTGTCGACCACGGCAACGTCGGCGTCCACCCGCTCGTCGACGCCGTCGATCTTCGCCACCGGGGAGAGGCGAGTACCGATCCGGGCCACGCCGGTCGGCGTTATCTGGCTGGCGACCTCGACGATCTCGTCGGGGACGACCATGGCGACGTCCGGGTCGGCCCGCAGGTCCTTGACCTGGCTTGGGCTGAGCTTGCCCGAGAAGCCCTTGATCGCCCGGCTGAACGATTGGCTGGTGGCAATCCGGGTCTTCGTCATGTGGCGCTCGCGGACGGCCTTGGGGTCCGCCCCTTTGCGGACCACGACGATGTAGCGGCCGGTCGCGTCCAGGTCGCCGCCGACCATCCGTCGCGTGCCGACCGTGGGCGAGGCGGCGTCCGCCAAGGCCCCGGGAAGTAGGAGCAGGACGGCAAACGCCAGGAGGACGGACTTCTGGAGGACTCGCACGACCCGGAGAGCGTCGCGGAGATGCCCCGACGCACCAAGGACCCGGTGGTCCCGGACTTGCCTAGGCTCCGGGAGCCACGGGTCATGGCCCGATGGTCCGTGGTCCCGTGGGTGACGTGCGGTGGACTCTCCTGGCCGGCCCCTCAGACGGGACGGGAATTGGCCGCCGCGAGCTCACCTTCTGCCTCAACGACCCGGGCGATGACCCCCTCCCTGAGCCGGTCCAGGCCGTTGGACACCCCGCCTGCCGCGCCGCTGATCGAGGTCAGCTGGGCCTTGAGACCCTTGATGATCTCGAGCTGCTCCCGGATGCCGGCCAGAGCAGTCCCGATCGAGGCGACGTCCACCTCCGTCTCCGACTCGCGGAGCGTGTTGAGGGCGAGCAGCCGGGCCAGCCGGAGGGCCGCCTCGAGGGTCGCTCCGTCAGGCGCCGCGGGGTCGAGGACGCAGTAGACGTCGCCCGCGCGCAGGTCGAACGGGGCAATCCCCGTTGGCGCATGGGCCGGGGTGAACACGACGAGGGCGACCGCGGCGCTGCGGTTGATCTTGGCCTCTCGCAGCTCCTCCCGCATCTCGCGGCCCGAGACCCGGCGGTCCTTGGCCTCGATCACGACCCGCAGGTCCGAACCGTGGGCGAGGGCCGGATTGAGGGTGAGCACGAAGTCCCCCTTCTTGGAGCGCATCGTGTCGCCAGCCTCGTCCACGGTCCGGTCCAGCAGGTCGCCGGCCCCTCGTGCCAGATCCGCCAGGAGAGCCTCGAGGAGGTCCTCGAAGTCCGCCCCCTTGGCAGCCGACTTCGACCGCTCCGACGCCCGGGCGGTGGCCGCGGCCTCGATGGCGATGAGGCGTTCCTCGACCGACTTGAAGCCGGCCGCGATCTCCTGCCGAAACTGGTGCATGGGCGACCCGAGGCGCGTCGGATCGAGCAGGACGGCGAGTTTTGAGGCGTCGCCGTCGAAGTACTTCTCCAGCATCCGGCCGATCCGCCCGATGGCCGAGTCGCGCTTGGTCTCGTCGAACAGGTCGTCCACCATGCCGCGCAGCGCGCCGCGATCGCCGAGGAACTTCTCCAGCGTCCGCGGCAGCCGGCCGTCGCCGTCCGCGAAGTTGGTGCGAAGGGTCTGTTCGAGGGCCGTGGCCGCCCGCTCGTTGACCTGCTCCGCCTGGTGAACGAGCTTCTCGAACTCGCCCCGCACGACGTCCACGTTGACCGTCACCCCCGCATCCTGGAGGGCGAGCAGGCCGATCCGCAGCGCGCGCTCGACGATGACCGTCCGATCTTCCTCCGGGCGCTCCGCCAGGAACGCGGCAAGGGCCTGGTCTGCGATGACCAGCCGCTCGACGACGATCAGATCGTCGACGAGGCGGACCGCGGCCGACGGCTCGACCGGCGAGTGCAGCTGGACGATTCGGGCTTCCATGCCCCGCATCGTCGCGGGGGCTCGTGACAGCTAGCGTGTCACGACCGATTGGCGATGCCGGCGAGGGCGAGGCAGGCGGGCCGCGCCTACCCCAAGCCCGATCACCACCAGGTCGCCCGGCACGGGCACCGGAACGCCGGCTTCCTTCACGAGAAGCAGCCCGACGGCGAGCGCCAGTCCCAGTCCCAGAGGCTCCATGCCCGGCGTTCGTCCGCGCGGTCGGTTCGGATGAGGGCGACGTCAGTCGCCGCGCCGGACCGTCGCCTCGATCAGGCCGTACGGCTCCTGCGTCGCGACGAAGATCTGGCGGTCGTTCGGCAGCCCGAAGGGCGACAGGTCGACCTGCCAGTGGTGCAGGTTCGGCAGCGTCATCCGGATCTCGTCCACTTCGCCATGTGCCTCGAGCACGGCCCGGCCGACGATCCAGATGGAGGCCTGCACGGACGGGCTGTCGTGGTCGGCGAAGGCGTCCAGGAGCGTCTCGCCAATGGCGTCGAACAGGCCGTCGAACTCGATCCCGTGGACGGCCTCGCCGTAACGCCAGCTCGCGGTCAGCATCGTGGCCATGATCCGGTCATCGACCTCGGGCAGGGTCGTGTACTGGTCGCGCGGAAAGCCGGCGAACCCGGAGCGGCCAGTCTTCATCACCGCCAGGTCGCGGATTCCGGCTTCGATCGACAGGCCAGCCTCGGTGGCGCTCACGACGGCCGTGCGGGTGTAGTCCCCGGAGCGCAGGAATGCGTCGGGTGCCTCGCCATTGTCGGTCGGCATGCGGACCCAGCGGTGCTCGTCGATCGCCACCGTCGCCTTTGACACCTGGTCGAAGGCCAGGAAATGACGCGCCAGGACGAGCCCGAACTGCTCGACCGAACCGGCGAGGTGCTCGCCGGCCAGTGCGTAGACGGTGTTCTTCATCGTGTCGGTGGCGACGACAGCGCTGTTGTCCCCGTCGACGTGCGCAGCCTCGAAGTCGCCTTCGAGCGCGATCGCCACGGTGAGGTCGCGAACCTGGTGACGGTCCGGCCCGCGGATCACCTTGACCAGGCGGATGCCCGACTTGCCGTAACGGTTCGGGCCCAGCTCGATCATGGTCGCGTCCCTTCCCGAACCTGCTTGCCGTGGCGATCGCTGGCGATGTCGACGACGGCCCGCAATGCCCGCTCCAGCTCCGCATCGCGGTCGCCCCCGAGGGCCACGCGCATCTCCGGCAAGAGCGCCTCGCGCGATCGTCCCGCCACGAAGGTGCAGTAGCGGAACCCGAAGCGCGCCTCGTAGGCATCGTTCAGCCGGGCAAGCTCGGCGGCCAGATTCGGTGCGGCATCCTTCCGCGCCGCATCGGGCTCGCGGTCGTAGCCCTGCTCGTGATACGACATCGCCGACACGGAATTCGGGCTCGCACCCAGCCGCGGATGGGCATTGACCAACTCGATCTGCTCCTCCTGTGGCATGACCAGCGCGATGTCGAGCGCCTTGTCGAACAGCTCACCGTCCGAGTCGAACGGGCGGGCATTCGCAAGACGCGCCAGGAAACGTGGTGCGCCTTCGAAGAGTGGCGTCATCCGGGCGATGAATGTGCCGTCCGACTCCGAGTCGGCGTCCGGCTCCGAGTCGGGCGTCAACTGCCGCGGTATGTCGTGAGCGCGAACGCCGACAGCAGCAGCGGCACGTGATAGGAACGGCTGACGTCGTCAACCCGCAGATCAAGCGAGAGGCGGCGGAAAAACGGGTTTCGCGGCGCGCTCGGCTCCCCGTTCTCACCGTCATCGGAGGCGCGATGGGCCGCCAGGTTGAACTCGAGCCGGTAGTCACCGGGAGACATGGGCCGGTCGAGCAGGTCGCGCACCCGGCCGTCCGCGTCGGTCAGCGCCTGGGTCAGCCGGATCGGGCGGCTGTCCTCGCCCAGCTTGTAGAGGATGACGTGGACGCCCACGGCCGGTCCCCCCAGCTCCGCATCGAGGATGTGGGTGGAGATCGTCGGGCTGGGTTGGGGGCCGCTGGCCACGCTATCCTCCGCGCCATGGCTGACTTGCAGATCCGCGTCGGCGACCTCAACTTTAGCGCCCGCTGGGAGGCGGGAGCGGCGCGCACGGTCGAGGCGATCCGGCGGATGCTGCCGATCGATCGCCAGCTCATCCACTGCCGCTGGAGCGGCGAGTCGACGTGGATCCCTTTCGGCGATTTCCGGCCCGGCCTCGACTACGAGAACCACACCTCGCACCCGGCGCCGGGCCAGCTGACGATCTATCCGGGTGGCATCAGCGAGTGCGAGATCTTCTTTCCGTACGGGGCTTGTTCGTGTTCGTCGAAGGTAGGGCAGCTGGCCGGCAATCACTTCGCCACGGTGGTCGCCGACGAGGGTTGGGCCGACCGGCTGCGCGAGGTGGGCCGTCGCTGCCTGTGGGAGGGCGCGCAGGCGATCTCGATCGTCGAGGGGCGTTAGGGTCCGCGCCAGAGCCTGTGGTCGCTATGCAAGTCGCGTGCATATCTGCCATGTTGGCTGGCGCTGACCTGCCTTGACTGCCCTGCTCGTCCGCGGCGGAACGGTTGTCACGGCGACGGGTTCGCGGCGGGCGGATGTTGCCATCACGGGTGGACGGATTGGCGCGATCGAGGCTGATCTGTCCGGCCTCGCCGCCGACGCCCGTGAGGTCGTCGACGCCACTGGGCTGCTGGTCCTGCCCGGTGTCGTCGACGTCCACACCCACACGCGCGTCGCCACCGACGCCGAACCGGACCGCTTCTTCCGGGACTCCGTCGCAGCCGCGTTCGGCGGGACGACAAGCTTCCTGTCGTTCAACAACCCAGGCACCGGCGCATCCGAGGCTGCCTCGCGGTCGCTGACCGCCGGACTGCGCGAATGGCGGGCCGCCACCGAAGGCGATTCGGCCATCGACTACGGCGTCAGCCTGGCGATCACCGGCTCGCACGAGAACGTCGCCTCCGACCTGCCGCGAGTCATCGACGCCGGCGTCCCCACCTGCAAGGCGTTCATGGTCTTCGACTTCCGGCTGCCTGATGATCGGCTGCTCGAGGCGCTCCGAACAATGGGCCAGCACGGCGGAATGCTGGAGGTGCATTGCGAGGATCCCGCGCTGGTCGATGCCGCCGTCAGCGCCGCGCTTCAGCGTGGTGATACGTCAGCGCGCTATCACGCTACTACGCGAACAACCGAAGCCGAAGCCGTCGCGACTCGCCGGGCCATGGAGTTCGCCAGGGAGGCCGACGCGCCGGTGTACGTGGTGCACCTGTCGTGCGCGGCCGCGCTCGAGGAAGTGCGCCTTGCCCGCGCCGCAGGCGTGCGGGCGTTCGCCGAGACCTGCCCCCACTACCTGACCCTCGACGAGTCGCGCTACGAACAGCCGGACGAGCTCGACGTCGCCTGCGCGATCATCTCGCCGCCGCTCCGCGCCCCCGCCGATCGCGACGCGCTATGGGGCGGCCTGGCCGACGGATCGCTGGCGCTGGTCGCGACGGACCACGTGCCGGACCGTCGCTCCGTGGAGAAGGCCGCCGCCACGAAGGGCATCTCGTTCGACAAGATCTCGAATGGCGCGCCAGGTATCGAGACACTCCTGGCGATCGTCTACTCGGAGGGGGTCGCGCGCGGCCGGATCACCGTCGAGCGCATGGTCGACCTCCTGTCCACCACGCCGGCACGCCTGTTCGGCTTCGGCTCAAAGGGCGCCATTGAACCTGGACGTGATGCGGACCTGGTCCTGTTCGATCCGGGTGCTCGCCGCACGATTCGCGCCCGCGAGCTACACCACACCAGCGACTACACGCCGTACGAGGGCTTGGAGGTCACCGGCGCGGTTCGAAGCGTGTACGTTCGCGGACGCGCCGTGGTGCGGGACAAGGAATACGTCGGTGACCGCGGCTTCGGCAGGTTCGTCGAGCGGGAGCGTCCCGACATCGCAGGGCGGGACAAGACCTAGTCGAGCAGACGGTAGGCCTCGAGGGTCAGGAACTCGGGGAACGCGTCGGCGAGGACGAGGCCGTCGAGCAACGCCGCGGCCTCGCCGAGACGGCCCTCTCCCGCGCCGCCCAGCTTTGCCAGCTCCTCGTCGCGGATCGAGCGATACAGCGCAGCCGTGAACAAGCGGCCGTCGGCCAGCCGCATGCCAACCGTGCGCCACTGCCACAGCTGGGAGCGTGAGATTTCGGCGGTCGCGGCGTCCTCCATCAGGTTGTTGATCGCCGCCGCGCCATTTCCACCGAGCCACGCGTCGAGGTACTGGAGCGCGACGCTGACGTTGAGCCGCACGCCGGCCTCGGTGACCTGGCCGCCGCCGACATGCAGGTCGAGCAGGTCCTCGGCCAATACCGAAACGTCCGCCCGGAGCTGGTGCTTCTGGTGCGGGTCCTTGCCCAGGACGACATCGAAGATCTCCGTCGCCAGCGGGACGAGATCGGGATGCGCGACCCACGTTCCGTCGAAGCCGTCGCGCGACTCGCGCTGCTTGTCGTCGCGGACCTTCGCCATCGCGACCTCGTTCACCACGGGATCGCGCCGCGACGGGATGAAGGCAGCCATGCCGCCGATCGCGTGCGCGCCGCGGCGGTGGCAGGTTCGCACCAGCAGGTCCGTGTAGGCGCGCATGAACGGCACGGTCATCGTCAGCTGCGCGCGTTCGGGCAACGCGAGATCGGGCCGCGAGCGGAACTTCTTGATGCAGCTGAACAGGTAGTCCCAGCGACCGGCGTTGAGGCCGGCCGAGTGCTCCCGCAGCTCATACAGGATCTCGTCCATCTCGAACGCGGCGAGGATCGTCTCGATCAACACCGTCGCCCGGATCGTCCCGCGCGGAATACCTAGCCGCTCCTGGGCGAAGACGAACGCGTCGTTCCAGAGGCGGGCCTCGAGATGGCTCTCCAGCTTGGGCAGATAGAGGTACGGGCCACTGTCGCGACGCAACAGCTCCTGACCGTTGTGAAAAAGGTAGAGGCCGAAATCGAACAGGCTGGCCGACACCGGCGCGCCATCCACGAGGACGTGAGCCTCCTCGAGGTGCCAGCCCCGCGGCCGCACGACGAGCGTTGCGATTCGCTCCTTCAGCCGGTAGGCCTTGCCTTCGGGGCTGTCGAAGGTCAGCGTCCGTCGGACTGCGTCGCGCAGCGCCGATTGCCCGCCAACGACGTTGGCCCAGGTCGGCGACAGCGAGTCCTCGAGATCGGCCATGAAGACGCGGGCGCCGGAGTTGAAGGCGTTGATCATCATCTTCGGCTCGGCCGGGCCGGTGATCTCGACCCGCCGGTCGTCGAGGTCGGCCGGCGCGTCGGCGACGCGCCACTCGGCGGAGCGAACGTCCGCCGTTTCGGCCAGGAAGTCCGGCATCTCCCCCGCGTCGAGCCGCGCCTGGCGGGCGTGCCGCGCCTCGAGAAGTTCAAGGCGGCGACCTCCGAACCGACGCTGCAAATCGCCCACGAACGCCAGGGCCTCCTTCGTGAGAACGACCTCCGAACCCGAGACGTCCGCGCCCCGAACCTCCACGCCACTCATTTCACCAACCGCCGGCGTCACGGATGAGCCGATGCAGGACGCGGGAGCTGACCGCGCGGCGGTAGTCGGCGGTCGAGCGGACATCGTCGATCGGGTGGATCTCGGCGGCCAGGGTTTCGGCCGCCCGGTCGGCGGTCTCCTTCGTCGGGGAGGAGCCTGCCAGGATCGCTTCGGTGGCCGTCGCTCGAATGGGCCGGTCGGCCACCGAGCCCAGGGCCAGCCGGACATTCGCCCAAGCCCCCGATCGCGGATCCCCCCGCCAGGCAAGGGCCATCACGACCTTCGAGATCGCCTGCGCGCGACGAGTCCCGATCTTGCGGAAGCGCACCTCCATGCCGGCCGCGAGAGGAATACGAATTCGTACGACGATTTCGTCGGGTTCCAGGGCGGTCTTGCGGTAGGCGATCCAGAAGTCCGCCGCGGGGATCGTCCGCTCGCCGCGCGCACTGCCGGCGACGATCTCCGCGTCGGTCGCCAGCAGGACCGGCAGCGTGTCGCCGGCGGGCGAGGCGTTGGCGACGTTGCCGCCGATCGTCCCGCGGTTCTGGATCTGGGCCGCACCGATGGTCGCCGCGGCGTCGACCAGCGCGGGCAGGTGCTCACGACAGACGGCCGACCGCCGGATCTGGGTGTAGGTCGTCAGCGCGCCCAGGCTTACGGCCCCGGCGTCGACGGCGATCCCGCGCAGCTCGTCGAGCGCCCACAGGTCAATCATCCGATCTGGCGGCGGCCCGATTTCGCCGGTGATCTGGACCATCACGTCCGTTCCCCCGGCGATGGGTCGGTGGAGGCCGGATGAGAGGATCGCGTACGCGTCAGGCAGCGACTGCGGCGTCTCGATCGGCGGCTCGACCGGCACGTCAGTGGTGCCCCCGGGCGGCCAGCGCGATGGCCTCGACGATCTTCGTGTAGCCCGTGCAGCGGCACAGGTTACCGGCAATGGCCTCGCGGATCGCGTCGTCGTTCGGCCCTCCGCCGTCGTCGAGGTAGGCACGGGCGGCCATCAGCATGCCCGGCGTGCAGATCCCACACTGCGCACCGCCGGTCTCGAGGAACGAGGACTGCAGCTCGTCGAGCTGTACGGCGGCCCCATCCGCGGCCCCGCCAGTGGACGCCCGAGGTGCCAGGCCCTCGACCGTCCGGACAAGGCTGCCATCGACCTGGCAAATCGGGACGAGGCAAGCGTCGACGACCTGGCCGTCGAGGATGACGGAGCACGCCCCGCACTCCCCTTCCCCGCAGCCCTCCTTGGTGCCGGTCAGCCCGAGATCCTCGCGCAGCACGTCGAGCAGGCGGCGCATGCCCGGCACATCCAGCTCCGTGGGCGCGCCGTTGACGAGGAAGCGGATGTTCACGTGCGTGGGCCGCGCATCGGTTGCGGGTCCGTCGGCGCGTCCGGGCGCGGGTCTGTGCCGTGGTCGATGGGCGCCTCGATCGCGGCGTCCGTCGCGGAAGCGGCGGCGGGCGGCGGCACGTCCTCGGGCGGCGGCGTCACGCCCATCGCGGCCAGGATCCGCTCCGGCGTAGCAGGCAGCTCGGTCACCCAGACCCCCGTGGCGTCGTGGATCGCGGCCACCACCGCCGGCGCGCCGACGTCCATCGGCAGCTCACCGACGCCCTTGGCTCCGTGTGGCGCCAGCGCGAAGGGCGCCTCGACCAGGATCGTCGTGATGCGCGGCGCGTCGAGCGCCGTGGGGATCAGGTACGTCGCCAGCCGATCGTTGAGGTAGCGGCCGTCGCGCAGCTTGATCTCCTCGATCGTGGCGTAGCCGACGGCCTGCAGCGTCCCGCCTTCGACCTGGCCCTCGGCCAGGATCGGGTGGATGACCCGGCCGACGTCGTCGGCGGCCACGACGTCGCGCACCGCGACCTCGCCGGTATCCAGGTCGACCTCGACCTGCGCCACACAGGCAGCCCACCCGAACGCGGGATAGGCGTCGCCGCGGTAGGTCTCGTCGTCGAACGAGATGCCGGGATAGGGCTCGAAGCGCTGATCGATCCGCAGGGGCCCAACGTCGCGGGCGTAGTCGCGGTAGGAAGCCGCGAACGGCGCGCCGGTCGCCGTCTCGACGGTCGCCCGCAGGCGCTCGGCCGCCTTGATGAGCAGGCCGCCGACGACCATCGCCGTCCGGCTGGCGACCGTCGGACCGCTGTCGGGGACGAACGCCGTGTCCTGGGGGGCGATCTCGACCGCCTCGTACGGCACGCCCAGCGCATCCGACACGAGCTGCGGAAAGATCGTCTTCGTGCCCTGGCCCATCTCCGTCGAGGCGGTCAGGATGCGAATAGCCCCTTCGGCCGTCAGCTCGAGCGAAGCAACGCTGGCCAGCTTGACCTCGCCGGAGCCCGTGAATCCGGCGCCGTGCCAGGCCAGTGCGAGCCCGATCCCGGAGGCCTTGGTTGGAGTGCCGTCGGCCTGGGTCGGCGTGCCGTTCGCGCGGCTCGGCCGCTCGCGCAAACGCTGGAATTCGGCCGCCTCCGCGGCCCGCTCGAGCACCTCGCGACCGGCCACGCTGTCGCGCAGGACCTGGCCGGTCGGGGTCGTGTCGCCGGGCTCGTACACATTGCGGCGCCGGATGTCGAGCGGCGAGACGTTGAGCGTCTCGGCCACGCGGTTGAGCTGCGTCTCCGCGGCGAACTCGACCTGCGGCGCGCCGAAGCCGCGGAAGGCGCCGTTGGGCGGCGTATTGGTGCGGGTCGCTCGGGCTCGGATGCGGACATTGGGGCAGCGATAAGGCCCGCCCGCGTGGATTGCCCCGCGACTCAGAACGACAGGCGTCAGCGTGCAGTACGCGCCGCCGTCCATGACCACCTCGATGTCCTGGGCGACCAGCGTCCCGTCGCGCTTGACGCCGGTGCGGTGGGTCACGACCGCGGGGTGCCGCTTAGTCGTCGCGGCGATGTCCTCGTGGCGGTCGTAGATCATGCGCACCGGCCGGCCGCATTTCAGCGCCAGCAGCGCGGCATGGAGGGCGATGATCGAGGGGTACTCCTCCTTGCCACCGAAGCCGCCGCCGGTCTCGGCCTGGATGACCTGCGCCTGCGCATCCGACAGGCGAAGGGCTCGCTTCATCGCCTTGTGGATGTAGTACGGGCACTGCAGCGAGCCGTGGACCGCCACGCCACCGTCGTCGCGCGGCACGGCGATCATCGCGTTGTTCTCGATATACAGCTGCTCCTGGTGACCCACCCGGTACGTGCCCTCGACAATGACGTCGGCGGCCGCGAAGCCCGCGTCCAGGTCGCCGGCTGCAATCTCGAAATGGGCGAACACGTGGTCCGAGGCGAGCGGATCGAAGACGGGCGGCAGCGGCTCGGTGCGAAGGCGGATTCGGCGTTTGGCCTCGCGCAACGTCGCCCGATCGGCGGCGGCGAGCAGCACGATCGGCTCGGCGTGATGCTGGATCTCGCCACCGACCGGCACCAGGACCGGCTGGTCGTCGCTGATCAGCGAGACGATGTTGTCGCCCGGGATATCGTCGGCGGTGACGACCACGACGTCCGACCAGTCGAACCCCGGGCCGGTGTCCCGGTCGATCCCGATCAGCCGCGCGTGAGCCTCTGTCGAGCGGACCGTCGCCCCGTACCAGGCGCCGGGAAAGACGAGATCGTCGGCGTACTTCGCCGCTCCTGTCAGCTTGGCCGGGCCTTCGCGCCGCAGCGGACCTCGCGTTCGGGCCCGCCCCGGAACCACCTCGCCGGGCGGCACGATGAACGCGTCCGCGGGCCTCGCCGGGCCGGCGGGACGCCTCGGCACCGTCCGGATCGTCGCCCGCAAGCGGTCGTTCACTGGCGCGAGAGGGTAACACCGTGACCGCCCCGGACGGCTGGAGTCCCCTCCGCAACCCACCCATCCGCCTGCGTCGGTGCGGCCACGCACCGCCAACTGGTCCATGGCCCAAAGCGGCTAGTCGTCACCTTTCGCGCGGACTCCTATAGTCGAGGGCAGTACGGGGCTGTTGTATTCCCGGAGAACTCATCGCCATGGACGTGCCCAGCCAGCAGACGCTGCTCGTCGTCATCTTTGTCGCCATCGTCGCCAACCTGTTCCTGGCCATCGGCTTGCTCATCGGGCCGCGGCTGGGTGACCGAGGCCGTGGTCGCTCGCTCGTCGTCGACGCGGCCATCGGGCCGGGCGTCGCGGCGATGTCGAATGGGGCGAGCCGCAACGGCCGATCGATGCTTGGGCTTGCTGGCCCGCCCGAGGCGACGCCGCCGCCCATGGATCCTGAGACCGGATTCGACCTCAGCCCCGTCTGGGCGCGCTGGCTCGAAGAGGAAGAGGCCCGCGTGCGCCGGTACCGGCGTTCGGCGACCGTGGTGATCGTCGAGGTCGAGGGCCTCGACCGGCTCGTCGACCGGTTCGGCGCCGAGGCCGCCGGGCGGCTCATCCCGCCTGTCGCCACGACCATGCGTCGCCACGCGCGCGAGACCGACCGGCTGGCCCGCCTTGGCGCGGTGCGGTTCGGCGCGCTGCTGCCCGAGACCGACGAGATCTCGGCGATCAACTACGTCGAGCGGATCCGAACCGCCTGTGACACATGGCTCGAGGCGGGCGGTGTGGCGGCGCGCCTCGCAATTGGCTGGGCCGAAGCGAACAACGGCCGCACGATGGATGCGGCGCTCCTGTCGGCCGAGGATCGGCTCAACGCCGATCGGCGCCACGAACGACTCACCTCCGACGACGGCGCGAGCGCCGACAGCGCGGGCGCCGAAGACGGGGCCGCCGAGGACGCGATCGCCGAAACCGAAGCGGCGGACGCCGAAGCCTGACGCTGGGCGGGGCCGCGGTCGGGCTGCCCGTGTCGCTGCACCTGCCAGTCAGTGCCAGGCGTCCACGGCACGAACGTTCGGCGAGGCATTCGTGCCATTTGCTCGGCTCGCGCCACATTTGGCAGCAATTGCCGCCCTCAGCCCGTCGCGCGGAGCACGCCGTCACTTCCGGCTTCGCGCCCCTTGGTGCCGAGCGTTCGCCAGGCGAACGCGTGACACGAACTGCGACGTCCCGGCCCGCGGGAAGGCGGCCGGAGCGTATCGCGAGCGCAGCTCGCGTGGCGCTGCCGTAGCGGAGGCCGCCCGAGCCTTCCGTGGGCTGCCTCGAGCCGCGCCGGTATTCTGGCCGCCATGCATTCGGTGACCCGTGCCCGCTGACATCGTCATCCGCGCCGCGACCATCGTCGACGGCACTGGCGCTCCCGGCAAGCCCGGGCTCGTGGCTGTCGAGAAGGGGCGCATCCGGCTGCTCGCGGCGGACGCGCAGCTGCCCGGGGTCGGACGCACGATCGATGGGACCGGCAAGGTCGTCGCCCCGGGCTTCATCGACCTGCACAGTCATTCGGGGCTGATGATCCTGATCGAGCCGACGCACGAGCCGAAAGTCCGGCAGGGCGTCACGACCGAGGTCATCGGTGTCGACGGCCTGAGCTACGCGCCCTTCCTCGACAAGAACGACCTCGACGCGTTCGTTCAGATGAACGGCGGGCTCGACGGTCGCCCGGACATCGCGGTCGACTGGAGCAGCGTGGACAGCTACCTCGACCGCTTCGACCGCCGGGTCAGCGTCAACATCGCCGTGCTGGTTGGGAACTCGGCGTTGCGCATCGCCGCCCTCGGCTGGGACGACGTGCCGGCTCACCAGTCAGCCGCCCATCGGATGGCGGAGCTGCTGCGTGCGTCGATGGAAGAGGGCGCGTTCGGGCTCAGCTCCGGGCTCGACTACCCGCCGGGCGCCTACGCCACGACGGACGAGCTGGCGATGCTGGCGCGGGAGGCCGGCAAGCTGGGCGGCATCTATCACAGCCATGTGCGCTATGCGCTGGGCGACCGGTTCCTCGATCCATTCCGGGAGGCGATCGAGATCGGCCGCCTGGCCGATGCCCCGGCCCACATCACCCACTTCTACCATCGACGAATGTTTCCGGGAACGCCGGACCAGATGCTCGACCTGGTCGACGACGCGCGCGCCCGCGGCCTCGATGTCACCTTCGATTCGTATCCCTACGAGTGGGCCAGTACGCGACTGCTGATCCTCATCCCCATCTGGGTCCAGGCCGGCGGCCCGGTCAAGACGAAGGAGCGGCTGGCCGAGCGCGGCGTGCGCGACCGAATCCGCCGCGAGCTGGCCGAGCGCGGGGTCCTCTTCGCCGGACCGGGTGGCCTGCGTGACATCCGGATCGGTTACCTGCACAAACCGGAAAACCTGCGCTGGGAAGGCCGAACGCTGGGCCAGATGTTCGACGCCACGCATGTCGATCCGGTCGACGGCCTGTGCGATCTGTTGCTGGGCGAGGACCTTCGCCCGAACGAAGTCACGACCGGCCCGCACACCGACGGCATCCGACGCTTCCTGCGCCATCCGATCGGGATGGTCGGCACCGACTCCACGTTCGTCGGCGCCAAACCGAGCCCGCGAACGTACGGCAGCTATCCGCGGATCCTCGGTCAGTTCGTTCGCGACGAGGCGCTCCTGAGCCTCGAGGAGGCGATTTGGAAGATGACCGGCGGGCCGGCGGCGCGGCTGGGGATCGAGGATCGCGGCACGATTCGCGAGGGCGCGGCCGCGGACCTCGTCGTGTTCGACCCGGCAACGGTGAGGAGCAACGCAACGTACGACGAGCCGCGACGCTACCCGGATGGCATCGACTACGTGATCGTCAACGGCGAGCTGGTCGTGGACGGCGGCGTGCACACGGGCGCGACGCCGGGACGCGCGCTCCGACGGGGGCACAAGCTGCGGGACTAGGCGATGCCGGGAGGTCCCTCGAGGCGGCGGCCGCGGACCCACGCCGCGCGGACCATGTCCGGATGCGCCCGGTACATCAAGCGGCTGACGAGGTCGGACGGATCGCTCGTCTCGAGCCCGGGCAGGGGTGCGGTAAGCGACGGATCGACCGCAATCAGGTCCGCCTCCTTGCCGGCCTCCACGGAACCCACGACGTCGTCGATGCCCAGGACGCGGGCTCCCTCGAGTGTGCCCATCCGCAGCCAGTCGAGCGGCGCGAGGGCCGGGCGCGGGTCGCCGGCGACGACGCGTAGCGCGTTCTGCGTATATGCACCGACCCGCATCGCGGAGAAGATCGACAGGTCCGGGCCGGCGGCGACGTCGGAGCCCAGGCCAACAGCGAGACCGGCCTCGAGGTAGCGGGCCAGCGGCATGACCCCCGAAGCGAGGAACAGGTTCGATGCCGGACAGTGCGCCACGCGAGTCTCGGACTCGACGAGACGCGCGAGCTCGCGGTCGGACAGATGGACCGCGTGGGCGAGGATGGTTCGGTCGCCCAATCCGCCCGCCCGGTCATAGACGTCGACGTAGTCGCGCGCCTCCGGAAAGAGGCGGCCGACTTCGGCGATCTCGCCGCGATCCTCGGATACGTGGGTCTGCCAATAGGCACCGCTCGACCGAGCCAGCGCCGCGGAGTCGCGGAGCATCTCGAAAGTGCACGAGACCGCGAACCTGGGTGTGAAGGCGTACTGGAGCCGGCCGCCGTCCCGGCCGTGCCAGCGGGCGCAAAGGTCAGACGACTCGCGCAGCGACCGCTCCAGGATCGTGGCCGGGTCGATCTTCTGGTCGTACGTGACCCGATCCATCATCACCTTGCCGATGATGGCCCGGATGCCGTGCGCCTCCGCGGCCCGGAAGGCAGCGTCGAGCGAGGGCGCGAACACCGCGCCGTACATCAGCGCCGTCGTCGTACCGGCGGCGGCAAAGGCGCGGAACGCGGCGGGTGCCAGGCGCTCCGCGGCGGCCGCGTCGTCGAACTCGCGCTCGAGGGGAAAGATGTATCGATCGAGCCATGTCAGAAGGTCGAGCCCCGCGCCGAGGCCGGCGTTCGGCAGTTGCGGCAGATGGCTGTGCAGGTCGACCATGCCCGGCAGGACGACCCAGGGCCGGAGGTCGACGGCGGCAGCCAGGGCGACGCCGGCGTCGGCGTCCGCCGCAGGGCGGATCGATGAGATGCGTCCGCCGGCGTCCACTTCGACCAGCGCGTCAGGCTCGTGGTGCGTGCCGCCACCGTCGAGGGGCGTGAGCAGGCGCGCGCGGAGGGCGAACGGCGGCCTGTCGGGCAGGGCCCGGATCGCGGTCACGGGCGGGCGGGAGTGAGCGCGCGAGCGGGCTGGGCGGACGGGGCAGTCGGGAGGGCCCGAGCCTGAGCCGCTAGCGCTTCTTGGTGCGGAACTCCTGGAGATGGGCCGTCCAGGGGGACGCGCCGCGGTCGCCCGGAGCGCAGCTGCCGTGCCAACCGCAGACGCAGGTGATCGTCTGGTCGCGGTGCACGTAGGTGTCGATGACGTGCTTGAGCGGCAGGTCCTCGACGGGGACGGCTGAACGGAGCGACGGGGACAGCGGGCGGGCGTTCACGCGGCCTCCTCAAACCCGCGCGGAACCGCAGCGGGTCCAACATTATGACCTTTTTTCGCGATTCGCGCCAATAGGGTGGTGCGTGAACGCCCAGATTCGGCGGTTTGGGCCCTCACCAGACCGGGTTTCGTGCTCAGTTCGCCGGCAGGAGCCGCCCATCGACCAGCTGGTCGACCGTGACCGGCTTCGGCACCAGCCCCAGCCCGGACATGAAATCGATCGATTTCGACCAGCCATCGCGATCGATGGTGCCCAGGCCGGCGACCCCCTGGCCCCCTGTCCAGGCGTCGATCGTGGCCGCCAGGATGGCCTGCTGGGTGGGCCGGTTCTGGCCCAGGTCTGGTACCGCGGCGATCGACGCGTCGAGGCCGGCCGCGGGGCTGGCCACGATCTCGCGCATCGCCCGGAGGGTGGCGGCGACAAAGGCCGCCACGGGGGCTCGCTTCGTATCGAGCGCCTTGGTCCCCGTGATCAGGCCCGGACCCGGCAGCGCGACGATGCCGTCGACGTGGAGGACGACCGTCTTGACGCCTGCGAGCTCGAGCTGGACCGGCTCGTTGTTCACAAACCCCGTCGCCGCGTCGACGGCGCCCTGCCGGACGGCGGCGCCCTGTCCGAAGTCCGGGTATTCGACGATCGTGACGTCAGCGGGCGTGAGGCCGGCCGAGCCCAACAGCGCCTGCAGCATGATCCAGGACGAGCCGTAGCGGCCGGGGATGCCGATCTTCCTGCCCTTGAGATCGACCGCGGCCTTGATGCCGGACGACTGCTTGGCGAACACGATCGACGGAAAGGCCCGGTAGACGGTCGCCACGTAGCGGATCGGGATGCCCTGGCTGACGGCCGGGATCACGCTCGTACCGTCAGACAGGCCCACGTCGATGGCGCCCTGCCCGACAAGCGTGACGAGGTCCGGGTCGATCTTGTTCTGGAACGTCACCTGCAGCCCGGCGTCGCGGTAATAGCCCTTCTGCTGGGCCAGGTAGAACGGCGCGAACTGGACGCTCGGGATATAGCCCAGCCCGACCGTCAGCGCCGTGGGGCTGGACGAGCCGGTCGTGCAGCCGGTCAGCGCCAGCACGGCCATGAGGGCGAGGACGAGGAATGGACGGGCTGAGGGCATCGAAACCTCCGGGCTGGGCTAACGCTCGCCGACGAGGCGGCGTTCGGTCAGGACGACGAGGGCATACAGGATCACGCCGAGCAGGGCGATCGTGAGCAGTGTCGCGAACATCAACGGGATGTCGAACAGACTGCCGCGGGCGAGATTGACGAGCACGCCGAGGCCCCGCTCGGCACCCGCCCACTCGCCCACGATCGCACCCACGACGGCCAACGTCACACCCACTCGCATGCCGCCGAGGATCGACGGCAGGGCGGCCGGGATCTCGAGTGTCGTCAGCACCTGGCGTCGGGTCGCTCGCAGGCTGCGGGCGAGCTCGAGCAGCCCGGCGTCCACGGAACGAATTCCGACCATGGTCGACACCGCGACCGGGAAGAACACGATCAGGGCGCAGATGACGACCTTGCTCACGAGTCCCGCCCCGAACCACAAGGCGAGCAGCGGCGCCAGCGCGAGGATGGGCGTGGCCTGGGCGGCCACGAGATACGGCGACAGGAGACGCTCGACGAGCGAGGATCGGGCCAGCCCGTAGCCGATCGCCACGGCCAGCCCCGCGCCGACGATGAAGCCCAGGATCACTTCCTGAACGGTGGCGACGAAATGCGGGGCGATGGTCCCGTCCGTCCAGGCTCGGACGAACCGAGCGGCCACCGATTCCGGTGGCGGCAGGATGAACGGCGGGTAGCCGCCGATTACGACGATGGCCTTCCACAGTCCCACCGCGACGACGAACGCGGCGGCAATTGACGCGGCGCCGCGCCAGCTGGTGGTCACAGCCCTGCGCCCTCAAGGTGCCGGCGGATCTCGCGGGCCAGCGGCGAGACGACGGCCGCGTCCAGCGCGTCGAGCCGGCGGGGGCGCGGCAGGTCGACCTCGAGCTCGGCGACGATGCGCCCCGGTCGCGGCGACAGCACCGCCACCCGATCCGCCAGGAAGATGGCCTCGGGGATGCTGTGGGTGACGACCACGATGGACGTCCGCGTCCGGGCCCACAGGTCGAGCAGCTCCACGTTGAGCCGCTCCCGCGTCAGGGCGTCGAGCGCACTGAACGGCTCGTCCAGGAGGAGGACGCGCGGCTCGAGGGCGAGGGCGCGGGCGAGGGCGACGCGCTGGCGCATGCCGCCAGACAGCTGCGACGGGCGTGCCGCCGAAAACTCCGCCAACCCGATGACGTCGAGCAGCTCGCGCAGGCGTGCGTCGCGGCGGGGGCGCGGCCAGCCGGCCAGCTCCAGCGGATATTCGATGTTCGCGGCCACGGACCGCCACGGCAGGAGTCGAGGCTCCTGGAAGACCAGACCGATGGCGGGATCCGGTTCGGTTACTTCGCGGCCATCGAGAGTGACGCGGCCGCTCAGCGGGCGGAGCAGCCCGGCGGCAACGCGTAGCAGCGTGCTTTTGCCGGAGCCGTTCGGGCCGATGAGGGCGAGGACTTCTCCCGGGGCGACCTCCAGGCTCACGCCATCGAGGACACGCAGGGGGCCGACGGGCCTCGGGAACTCGACGCTGATATCCGCCAGCCCGAGGCGGCCGGTTGCTGATGCGTTCGCTGTCGGGTGCGCCACTGCCTGGAGCGCGGTCACGACGCCGGCACCGGCGCCGGCGTCGAGGCCGGCGCCTCGGCCAGCCGCGCGATCACGGGCTTAAGGGCCGGGTAGGCCGCGACGTAAGCCTCGAACAAGCGGCCGTAGCGCTCCCCCAAATCCCTTCGCGGCTCGAGTCGGGCATCGATGCGGGTCATCGCCCGGATCGCCGACGGCAGATCGGGATATGCGCCGATGCCGATGGCGCCAACGATCCCGGACCCCACGACCGCTGTCTCGAGCGCGTGAGGGACGGCCACGGTCATGCCGGTGACGTCGGCCTTGATCTGGTTCCACGTCGCGCTGCGGGCCGGGCCACCGCAGACCCGCATCTCGCGGACGGTGACGCCGGCCGCGAGGATCGGCGTCGCGACATGGCGGATCGCGAATGCGGCGCTCTCCAGCACCGCGCGAGCCAGGTGGCCGCGGCGGTGATGCAGCGTCAGCCCGATGAATGCTCCCCTCGCATCCGGGTCCCAGATCGGCGAGCGCTCGCCGGCCAGATAGGGCAGGAACACGAGCCCGTCCGCGCCAGGCTCGACGGCGGCCGCCTCGGCGATCAGGGCTGCGGTTGTCACGCCTCCACTAAGGACGTCGTCGCGGAGCCAGTCGAGCGCCCGGCCCGTGGCGGCCATCGCGCCACCAACGATGTGCAGGCCGGGCAACGGCGCCGGGGTGCAGAACGATCCCGCCGCCTGGACCGGCTCCTGCCAGTACACGCCGAAGCCGCCGGACATCCCGCCGGTGTCGATGGCGTCACCGGGCGCGAGCAGCCCCGCGCCATGGAAGCTGGCGAACGCGTCGACGACGCCGGCAACGACCGGCGTGCCCGCGGCGAGCCCGATGGCGGTCGCGGCTTCCGCCGTCAGCCCGCCGGCCACTTCGCCGGCCGCGATGGGCGGGGCGATGCGGCGCGGATCGAGGCCGACGACCGACAACAGGCCGTCCGACAGGCGGCTCTGGCCAGACACGAGCGTGGTGGCCGCGCGACCGGAGAGCCGCAGGGTCAGGAACTCCCAGGTGTTGAGGTACCAGCGCGTGCGCGCCGCGACCTCCGGCTCGTGCCGCTCCACCCACAGCGCGTGGGGCAGCACGCCGAGGGCCCAGCCCCGCAGCCCGCTCGCCCGCGACAGCTGATCGAGCTCCTGCGTGGCTCGCGTGTCGAGCCAGGTGATGGCCGGTCGCGTCGGCCGGCCCTCGGCGTCAACCGCAGCGAGTGTCGGACCGTGTCCATCGACGGCGATAGCCGCGACGTCGGCGATCCCTTGCCCCACGAGCTGGCTCGCGACGTCGACGAGGGCTCCCCACCACGCCTCGGGGTCCTGCTCCGCCCAGCCGGAGTGCGCTCCCGTCGTCATCGGGTACGAGGCTCGGGCTGCCGCGAGGACCGTGCCATCCAACCCGACGAGGCCGCCCTTGGCCGACGTCGTCCCGAGGTCGATCGCCAGGATGGCCTGCGGGCGGCTCATGCGGCAGCCCCGCCGGCGAGCGCGAGGACGGCTTCGGCGGTTCGGACGTCGGTGACGAGCGTGTTGACGGCCCCGGCCCGCAGCGCACCCAGGATCGGTCGGACCTTGCTAGGACCACCGGCCACACCGATCGTGATCGGCACCCGCGGCAGGTCACGAGCGTCGAAGGCGATCGTCCGTTCGCGCAGGTCGTCGGCGACGAACCGGCCCTCGAGATCGAAGGGGGCAATGAGGACCTCGCCAACGGCGCCGCGCGACTCGATCTCCTCGACCGCCGCACGCCCCAGGGTCACCTCCGTCCAGCTCGGCCCGCCGATCCCGAACAGCGCGACGTCGAGGCGCTCCCAGAGCGACAGGATCGTCCGCACCCCGGCGTGCGCGTAGAGCGACGTCCTCGTCGCTGCATCGTCGACGAGGCCTGGCGCCAGGAGGCCCTGGGCGGTTGCGCCGAGGGCTTCGCCGATGCGCCGGAATGGCTCGCGGGTGGGACCCGTGAACCAGTAGCCGCCGCACAACGGGACGACCGTCGATGCTACGGGCGGCGCCGCGTCCGCGATGGCATCGGCCGTGGCCGAGACCGATGCGCCATCCCCTATCCCCACGACCATCCCGTCGCGCACGACCGAGCGCAGCACCTGGGCGGCCAGGCGGCCCACGATCCGCCGGGTCAGGTCCTCCGGGCCCGCCAGACTCGGCGCCAGCTGGACGTCGTGCAGTCGGAAGCGCGCCCGCAGCTCGTCAGCGGCCGGAGATGTTTCCGTGGTGCTGTCGACGATCCGGATCTCGAC
>JALZAF010000185.1 GCA_030948505.1 Chloroflexota bacterium | reverse complement strand
CCGCCAGGCGGGCCTCTGGCTGTCCGGGGTTCGGCGCACCTTCTCGGCTGGGACGTTTTGGCGACGCGACCGAGACCATCGGGGCTGGTCAGATCCGGCATCGGTCGCTATCCTTGAGGGTCCGGGCAGGAGAATCCCATGACCCCCAACACCAGCCGCCGACTCCCCCCTTCGAAAGCCCCGCGCCCCCGGGCCGCGCGCCGCGAGAACGTGGATACGAGAACCGTTCGCCTGCCGAGGGGTGGCTACTACGATCCCGATTCGGCCAGCTTCGATGAGGTCAGCCTGAGCGACGTCGAAACCCTGTTCAAAGCGACGTCGCCGGCCGAGCCCGTGGCCGCGGGGACCTCAGCCTCGTAACGTCAGGCCTTGCGCTCGAGGATCGGACGGGCCTTGTCGGCGTTGTCCACCACGAACGCGAACATCGCCCGATCGCCCCATCGCCCCAAGAACAAGTGGCCGTAGATGTTCACGCCCGCGTCGGCGAGGGCGCGAGCGATGCGAGCCATCCCGCCCGGCCGGTCGTCGACCTCGGCCAGGATCGACTCGCCCTCGATGAAGGTGTACTTGCCGGCCTCGAGCACGGCCCTCGTGGCCTCGTCGTCGGCGGTGGTCATGATCACGTGACCCGAATCGCCGATTCCGCCGCCACCGATGGCGCGCAGATCCACGCCTCGCGCGGCGAGCGCTTCCGCGAGGCTCGCCATGGCACCGGGCTCGTTGTGCAGCTGGACGACGAACTGGTTGGCCATGAGCCTCTCCGGCAGTGGGCTGGGGGCCGATTCTAGCGGCTCGCCCGCGGGCACTGCCCGGCCGAGTCAGCCGGGACGGGCGCCGTCGCGGCGGATCGCCACGGCCCGCCGGTAGGCATCGACGTAACGCGGCGCCGAACCGGTCGTCCAGTCGAAGTCGACGGCCATCCCTCGCGCGACCAGCCCGTCCCAGCCGGGGCCGCCCGCTTCGTACATCGAGATGGCCCGTTCGCACGCCCGCAGCAGCGCCGTCGGCCTCGCCGGGCCGAAGGAGAAGCCGGTCCCCTTCCCCGGCTTGGACGTCGCGTCGACGACCGTGTCACGCAGCCCGCCGGTCTGCCGCACGATGGGCGGCGAGCCGTAGCGAAGGGCGATCATCTGGCCCTGCCCGCAAGGCTCGAACCGTGACGGCATGACGAACAGGTCGATTCCGGCGTAGATCTTGCGGGCGAGACTTCGGTCGAAGCGATCGATCAGCGCGATCCGGTCCGGCCACCTGGCCGCCTGCCTGGCCAAGCCGGCCATCAGCCTCGCATCGCCCGTGCCCAGCACGACCAAGCGCGCGCCCCGAGCCACGAGTTTGGGGGCGGCTCCGGCCAGCAGGTCGAAGCCCTTCTGTGGGTCGAGCCGGCCGATCATCCCCAGCACCGGTGACCTGTCGTCCGGGTTGAGCCCCACGCGAACCAGAAGGTCGCTTCGGCAGGCTGCCTTGCCGCGCAGGTCGGCCGCCGAGTACGGCGCAACGAGCTCCCGGTCCGTGGCCGGATCCCACAGCTTGGTGTCGAGGCCGTTGAGGATGCCGAAGAAGCGATCGCCCTTGGCCCGCAACAGGCCGTCGAGACCCATGCCGTAATCCGGCGTGAGGGCCTCTGCCGCGTAGCCGGGGCTGACGGTGTTGGCCAGCTCGGATCGCTCGATGCCCGCCCGCAGCAGGTCGAGTCCGTCAGGGTTGGGGCCCGCGAACGGATCGCCCGCCACCAGCCCCAGCTGTGCGAGGCGATCGCGCGGTACCCAGCCGTGGTAGGCGAGATTGTGCAGCGTCATCACGCCCGCGGCGGGACCAATCACCGCGTCGTCCGCGTACCAGCGGTCGCGCAACAGCGCAGCAGGCGCGGCGTGCCAGTCGTGAAGGCTCAGCACGTCCGGCGGCCGACCCTCCTGGCGGTGCAATTCGAGCGCGGCCCGACAGAACAGGCCGAAGCGCCACGCGTTGTCGTCGTAGTCGCCGTTGGCATCGCCGTAGAACCCGTCCCGGTCGAACGCCGCCGGGTGATCCACGAGGCGCAGGCGGTAGCCGTCGGCGCGGACGTCGAGGATCGACAGCTCGATCGTACCGCTGGTTGCGGCCGGGTCGGGGACGCGCAACGGGGTCCGGGTCGCCCCGTCGGGCACGGGCACCGTGCGATAGCGCGGCAGGAACACGTCGACCGGCGATTCGACCGGCGAGTCCGGCTGGCGGCCAAGGGCACGGGCCAGGGCATCGACGACGTCGGCCAGGCCGCCGGTCTTGGCCCAGGGCTCGCATTCCGCGGCGATGAAGGTCACTCGCACCTGGCGATCGTAACCCCCGGATCGCTGGCCGAACCGGACGACTAAACCGGTTCATAAGGCCACGGCGAACCGCTATGATCCGCGGTCATGGAACCCGCCATGCGCGTGCCGATGATCCCGGCCGCGTCGTTCCGCCTGCCGCCCCAGCTCGAGGGCCTCCGCCGCCTCGCCTACAACCTCTATTGGAGCTGGCATCCGCGGGCCAAGATCCTGTTCAGCCGAATCGACGCCGTCGCCTGGTCGCGCTACCGGAATCCGATCCCGGTGCTCGCCAACATGACGTCGTGGGGTCCCCTGCTCGACGATCCGGCCTTCATGGCCGAGGTCGAAGACGTCCTGGCCGACTTCGATCGCTACCTCGCCAACGGCTCCGACCTGTGGTTCCACCGCCGCTACGGCGGCAAGCTGAGCGGCCCGGTCGCCTATTTCTGCGCCGAGTACGGGTTCTACGAATCGCTGGGCATCTACTCCGGCGGCCTGGGCGTGCTGGCCGGCGACCACATGAAATCGGCCAGCGACATGGCTCTGCCGTTCGTGGGTGTCGGGTTGCTTTATCGCAAGGGCTACTTCCGCCAGACCATCGATGCGGACGGGCACCAGGAGCACGCCTATCCCGACTACGACCTGTCACGGCTGCCCCTCAGCCGGGTGCAGGGTCAGGATGGCGAGCCGTTGCACGTCACCATCGAGCTGCCGGGTCGTGACCTCACGATCGCAGTCTGGTGCGCCCAGGTCGGCCGCGTGCCGGTACTGCTGCTCGACACCGACGTTCCGGACAACGACGAGGCCGACCGACCCATCACCCACATCCTGTACGTCCGCGGTCGCGAGATGCGGCTCCACCAGGAGCTGGTGCTCGGGGTGGGTGGCGTGCGCGCCCTTCGCGCCCTCGGCATCGCGCCCGCAACGTGGCATCTCAACGAGGGTCATTCCGCGTTCCTGCTGGCCGAACGCGCGCGCGAGCTCGTCGCGGCGGGCAAGCCATTGGATGAGGCCTGGGCGACGATCCGGGCCAACAGCGTCTTCACCATCCACACTCCCGTTTCGGCCGGCAACGAGCGCTTCGAGGTGGACCTCGTCACTCGCGTCGCGGGTCCCCTGCTCGACGGCGACAAGCGACCCAACACCGGCGGCGTGCCGGTTGAACGTGTGCTCGAGCTGGGCCTGGGGGTCGATGGCGACGGCAGCCAGTTCGACATGACCGCCTTCTCGCTCCGCCTGACGAACGGCGCCAACGCCGTCAGCCAGTTGCATGCCGCAACCGCCAACGCCACCTGGGCACCGATCCTCGGCGAGCGCAGGATCCTGGGCATCACCAACGGCGTGCACATCCCGACCTGGATCGGGACGTCGGTGCGCGAGCTGCTGGAACGATTCCTGGACGCTGACCTCGACGACGTGGACAACCAGACCGCCGCGCGCCGGTTCTGGGAGCGGATCGACCGGATCCCGCCCAAGGATATGTGGGAGGCCCATCAGCGCGAGAAGCGGGAGCTCGCGATCTTCGCCCGCGGCCGGCTGCGGAACCAGTTCGCGCGCCACGGCGAGGCGCCGTCGGTGTTGGAGAAGCTGGAGGAGGCGCTCGACCCAGCGGTCCTGACGATCGGCTTCGCCCGCCGGTTCGCGACCTACAAACGGGCCGCCATGATCTTCAGCGACATCGACCGCCTGGCGCGCCTCCTGTGGGACGAGGAACGGCCGGTGCAGATCGTGTTTGCCGGCAAGGCTCATCCGGCCGATCGACCCGGTCAGCAGGTCATCCAGGAGATCTTCGCCCGCTCGCGCTCGGAGAAGCTCCGCGGTCGCGTGTTCATCCTCGAGGACTACGACATGCGGATTGCCCGCTTCCTCGTCCAGGGCGTCGACATCTGGTTGAACAACCCGCGTCGTCCGCTGGAGGCGTCCGGCACGAGCGGCATGAAGGCGGCCGCCAACGGCGTCGTCAACGTCAGCGTCCTCGACGGCTGGTGGGACGAGGGCTGGACCGGCGACAACGGCTGGGCCATCGGCGGTCGCGAGACCAATCCCGACGAGGGCGCCCAGGACTGGGCGGACGCGATGGACCTGTACCGCCTGCTCGAGAACGAGATCGTGCCGCGCTACTACCAGCGCGACCGCAACGGACTGCCGCACGGCTGGCTGGACGTCATGCGCAGGTCGATGTCGACAACGCTGTGGCGTTTCTCGTCGACGCGGATGCTGCAGGAGTACACCGAGCGGCTGTACCTGCCGGCGGCCGGAGTGAAGCCGCCGGCAAAGGGCGCCAAGCCGGTCAACGAGCCGATGGCCACCGAGGCCGGCTGAGCCCGGCCTCCGGACGCTGATCGCAAGCCCGAACGTGACCGCCCGAATCTCGCTCGCCCTCGCGATCCACAACCACCAGCCCGTCGGCAACTTCGGCTGGGTCTTTGCCGACGTCTACGGCCAGGCCTACCTGCCGATGCTCGACGCGCTGGAGCGCCACCCCGGCGTTCGCTTGTCGCTCCATTACACCGGCGCACTACTGGAGTGGTTGCGATCGGAGCGGCCGGACTTCATCAAACGGCTGGCCGCGCTCGTGGGGCGCGATCAGGTCGAGCTGCTGGGCGGCGGTCATTACGAGCCCGTGCTCGCGTCGCTGCCGGAGCGCGATCGGATCGGCCAGCTGACCCGGATGGCGGCCGAAGTGAAGGAGATGACGGGCCGCCGTCCGCGCGGCGCGTGGCTCGCGGAGCGAGTCTGGGAGCCGGATCTCCCGACGTCCCTGGTCGCCGCCGGATACAGCTGGACCATTCTCGACGACGCACACTTCCGGGCCGCGGCGATTCCCGAAGCGAACCTGTGGGGCGCCTACACGACGGAGGACCAGGGCCACCTGTTGACCGTGTTCGGGACGGAGCAGGGACTGCGTTATCGGATTCCGTTCGGTGACGTCGAGGACGTGATTGCCTACCTGCGCGTGCACGCCAGCGAGGACGGCACGCGCCTGGGAACGATGGGCGACGACGGCGAGAAGTTCGGGGCGTGGCCGACGACCTACGAGTACTGCTGGGGAGCCAACCGCTGGGTCGACCGGTTTTTCGATGCACTCGAAGCCAACGCGGAATGGCTGACCACGGTCACGCCCTCGGCCTGGCTCGACCGCCAGGCGCCAATCGGTCGGGTGTACGTACCCACGAGCTCCTACGCGGAGATGGGTGAATGGGCCCTCCCTGCCGCGGAAGCCCTTGAGTTCGCCCGAGTCCTGCACGCTGCCGTCGCCGAGGGACGGCCGGAGGCGCGCTGGCTGCGCGGCGGGTTCTGGCGCAACTTCCAGGTCAAGTACCGCGAGGTGAACGACCTCCACAAGCAAATGCTGCGGGCGTCGACGAAGGTGGCGGGCATGCCCGGCGGCGCTGACCGCGACGCGGCCATCGACCACCTGTACCGGGGCCAATCCAATGACTGCTACTGGCACGGCCTGTTCGGTGGGATCTACATCAGCCACATGCGGCTGGCCACGTATGAGCACCTGATCGCGGCGGAGGATGCGGCCGACCGGCTGGCCGGCGTTGACGAACGGTCGGAGCTGGTCGACCTCGACCTCGACGGCCGCGACGAGGTGCTGCTGGCCCACCCCGGACAGGTCGTCACGGTCGACCTCGACGAGGGATCAGGCATCGGTGGCTGGGACCTGCGCGCCCCGCGCCACGCGCTGACCGCCGTCATGCGCCGCCGGCCGGAGGCCTACCACGCCACGCTGCGCGAGCACGAGCGCAGGCAGGCCGCCGCGACGGCCGAAGCGGCGGCGGACGCATCACCCACCACCGACAGCACGGCGCCGGCCTCGATCCATGACATCGTCCGGGCCAAGGAGTCCAACCTCTCCGACCTGCTCCACTACGACGCCTACGAGCGTCGCTCGGGGCTCGTCCACTTCCTCGCCCCGGGGACCACCGCACAGGCCTTCGCGGATGCGGGCGCTGTCGAGCTGGCTGACTTCCTTGACGACCCGTTCGTCGTAGTCGCGCTCGACCGCGGCCGGCTCGTGACAGCCCGCGACGGTCACTTCGGTTCGTCGAGCAGACCGTCGGCCGTGCACGTGGAGAAGCGGCTGACCCTCGGTGGGGATCGAGCGTCACCCAGCCTCGGGCTCGAGGTCGTCGTTGAGAACCGATCCGGGGATGCGATCGAGGCACTGCTCGGCGTGGAGTGGGCGATGACCATGCTGGGCGGCGGCGGCAACCCGGCCGCGTGGTACGACGCAGGCGGCGAGCGAATGCGACACGATTCGAGCGGGACGGCTGCGGCCGTCAAGCGGATCGGGCAAGGCAACGACTACGTCGGGGTCGCCGTGGCGACCACCCTCAGCCCCGCGGCCGACGCGTGGTGGTCGCCGATCGAGACGGTCTCCAACTCGGAGGCCGGCTTCGAGCGCGTGTACCAGGGCAGTGCATTGCTGTTCACGTGGCCGCTCCGCCTCCCTGCGGGCAAGCGAATGTCGGTCCGCGTCGACCACGTTGTCAGCGCGACGCGCGATCGCGCCGCGGAGGAAGCAGCCACGGCGCGCAGCGGCGCGTGACGGCGGCCCGCCGCGGCCGTTTTGTCGTCCACGGCCATTTCTATCAGCCGCTGCGCGTGGACCCTTTCTCCGGTCGCGTCCCGCCCGATCCGTCGGCCGCACCGTTTCGTGACTGGAACACCCGCATCGACGCCGAGTGTTATCGCCCCAACGCCCAGCGCGGTACCCTGGCTCACATCTCCTTCGACCTGGGACCAACCCTCGCGACGTGGCTCGCGACCGAAGCGCCGGTCTCGTATCGCGGGTTCATCGAGGGCGATCGGCCAACGGGCGCGGGAGACGGAGCGTCGGCGGCGCGCCACGGCAACGCCATGGCCCAGGCCTTCCATCATTCGATCCTGCCCCTGGCTTCGGCGGATGACCGTCGCACGGAGATCCGATGGGGCCTGCGCGACTTCGAGCTGCGGTTCGGACGGCGAGCCGAAGGCTTGTGGCTACCGGAGACCGCGGTCGACCTGCCGACACTCCGCTCGCTGGCGGAGGAAGGGATCCGCTACACGATTCTTGCCCCGTGGCAGTCGCGCGACCAGAACCTCGAGACACGGCGGCCGTATCGGATCGAGCTCGGAAGCGGCCGCGAGATGATGGTCGCGTTCTATGACGCCGGCCTGTCGAGCGCCGTGTCCTTCGAGCCCGCAGCCACGGCCGATGCCGATCGCTTCGCGCGCGAGCGCGTGGCGACGAGGTTCGCTGATACGCCGTTCCCCGACGGCGAGCCCGGCCTGGTGGTGATCGCCACGGACGGCGAGCTGTACGGGCACCACCAGCCGTTTCGCGACCTGTTCCTGCAGCGCCTCGTGGCCCCCGACCCGAGCGTCCCCGACCGCGGCTTCGACGTGGTCGAGCTCGCCTCTGCCCTCCTGGACCCGGCCGAGCAGACGGTTCGCACCACTCGGCTGGCGGAGCGGACGTCGTGGAGCTGCCATCACGGGTTGGCCCGCTGGTCGTATGAGTGCGCCGATGCGGCTGATGGTCGCTGGAAGGGACCGCTCCGCTCGGCGCTCGAGCGGCTGGCCGGCGGCATCGACGCCATCACGGCGTCAGCGTTCGCGGGGCTGCCCGGGACGCCGGATCCGTTGGCGGCGCGCGACGCCTACGTCGACGTCCTGCTCGCGACAGTGACAGCAGAGGAGTTCGCCGCGCGCTGGCTAGGGCCCGGGTCCGGGCCGACCGACCGGCAGCGGTTCCTCGACTTCCTGGAGGCCCAGCGCTGGCGGCTGGCGATGTTCACCAGCGACGGCTGGTTCTGGGACGACCCGATCCGGCCCGAGACGCGACACATCCTGCGCTTCGCGGCGCGGGCGGTGCGGTTGATCGACGGCCTGGCCGGCACGCGACTCGAACGCTCCCTGGTGGCCGACCTGGCCCTGTTCGTCTCCCCGGGACAGGGGCTGGACGGGGCGGCAATCTATCGCGCGGCCCTCAGCGAGGTCGGCCAGCCCGGACCATCGGCCTGACCGGACCGTGACGATTCCTCGACGCGGGCGGCCCACCGGCGGTATTGTCCCGCTCCCTCATCGGGCGGACAATCCAGGCTCGATGAACAGCTCCACGAACGGCTTCGTCAACACGCTCAAGACGGCCGCCCTGCTGGCGGCCCTGGCGGCGCTGCTCGTCTTCGTCGGAGGGCTGATGGCCGGGCGCGGCGGCATGGTCACGGCTCTCCTCTTCGCGATCGCCCTCAACGGCTTCATGTACTGGAAGAGCGACAGCCTGGCGCTGCGGGCGAACGGGGCCCGGGAGCTGGGCCTTGGCGAGGCCCCGAGACTGCGCCAGATCGTGACCGACCTGTCGGCGCGGGCCGGGATCCCCGTCCCCCGCCTCTACCTCATCGAGCGCCCAGAGCCAAATGCCTTCGCCACCGGCCGCGACCCCGAACATGCCGCGCTGGCGGTCACCACCGGGATCCTGCAGCTCATGGACGAACGCGAGCTCACGGGGGTCCTGGCTCACGAGCTGTCCCACATGAAGAACCGCGACACGCTCATCGGGACGATCGCCGCGACGATCGCCGGCGCGATCAGCTTCGTGGCCCAGATCGCCCAGTTCGAGCTCTTCTTCGGCGCTGGAGGCACGCAGGACCGCCGCAACCCGCTCGCCGCCCTGCTGACGATCGTCCTCGCCCCGATCGCGGCGGTCATCATCCAGCTCGCCGTGTCACGGGGGCGGGAATACTCCGCGGACGCCTCCGGCGCCGGGCTGACGGGCGACCCCGACGGTCTGGCCCGAGCCCTCGAGGAGCTCGAGGCTGCAACGCAGAAGCTGGGCGTGCTGGCCAGCCTGCGTGGCCGCGGCCCGGGCCAGGCTCCGGCTCCCAGCCCTGCGTTCGCTCACCTGTACATCGTCAGCCCGCTGACGGGCGCGGCCCTGGGCGGCCTGTTCTCGACTCATCCCCCGATCGCAAGCCGCGTCGCCCGCCTTCGCGCGATGAGGCTGCAGCCGGCGGCCTGACCGGAGCCGGGAATCCGTCAGCCCGCGGCCTGCGCAACCACGGGCTGACGAGGAAAAACCGAAGGATTGACCGCCGGGCGCTGCCGGCTCAGGGTCAGTGAGCGAGGATTCCGTTCGGGCGGACGTCACGGCCGGGCCTGGCTTCCACGTACGCCTCGACGATGGGACCGAAGAACGCGAGCCAGCCCATGGCCATTCCCACCCTGTTTGATACAGTTCACTAGGCCAAGTCGAAGCCTAGTTGGACTAGTTGACTATGTCAAGTACCGAAGAAGGCATGCCGGTCGTCCCATCGTCGGGCAGCGAGCTCGACGTGGAGCGCGACTCGGACGTTCCGATTTCGACCCAGATCTACTGGCAGCTCACGTACCAGATCGACTCCGGCCGCCTGCTCCCGGGCTCGCGCCTGCTCCCGGTTCGGGAGCTGGGTGCGGCACTGCGAGTCAACCCCAATACGATCCGGGCGGTCTATCGACGCCTGGCCGACGCGGGCTACGTCACGAGTCGACATGGCGCGGGGACGATCGTCGCAGGCCGTCCGCCCAACCGGCGCGGGGCGGAGGCACTGGCCGGGATCGTGGCCGAGCTGCTGCGGCGCGGAGCGGAGGCGGGCTTCACGTCCGATGAGGTCGCTGCCGCGACCTTCGCCGCGGCCACCGAGCGCAAGCGCCCTGGCCAGCTCGTGCGGGTCCTGTTCGCCGAGTGCACCAATGCCGACGCCGGCTACGACGCCGAGCGCCTGAACACGGCCTTTCTCGGTGCGATCGAGGTGGAAGGCACGCTCCTCGACGACGTGCCGGATCGGCTGGAGAGGTTCCACTACGACCTCGTCGCCACGACGACCTTCCACGCCGACGAGGCACAGGCGCTGGTTCACGGTCGAGTGCCGGTCGTGGCGATGCTGGTGGGCCCCGGATACGTCGAGCTGGTCCATGAGATCGCCGGCCTGCCGGCGGGTTCGCGGGTCGGGCTCGTGTGCGCCTCGGATCGCGGCGCCGACAACATCGCCGAGACCCTGTCGCTCTCGGGCACGAAGGGCGTCGACATCGTGTCGGCCACGATCGATTCGGCCGACGACCTCGCGACAGTCGACCGAACCGCGGACGTGATCCTCATGTCACGCGAGGCGCTGGCGGCAGGCCTCGAGAGCCGGTTCTCGCGGCGCGAGCGAATCAGGCCCTGGACCTACGAGTTCGATCCGGCCGGCCTGGAGCTGTTGCGGCGAGCGATCGAGCACGTCCAGTCGACGAGAAGTCGAGGCGCGGTGCTCGCCCGCGCGTGACATCCTTCGCGCCATGAGGGAGTTCCACGTCTCCCGTCCGGCGCGCGAGCGGTACGGGCTGGGGGGAGCGCTGTTCGGGCTCCGCGGCAGCGTGCTCGTTGCCGACGTCGCGGGCGCCCGCCGCCTGGCGGCCCGCATGAACGAGGCGCGGGCAAGGGACGCCGCGGCCGGACCGCCCACGATCGCCGGCGGCGACCTGTATGCCCTCGGCGTGCTGCACGAGGTCTTCCACCACGTCGTCGCCATCCATGACAAGCGGATCCGCCCGGGTGCCCTCGGCGCCGCGGTCGCGCAGCTCGAAACGGAATTGGGCGCGGAGCGCGTCGCTGGCGTCCTGACGGGGTTCGCGACGGAATTCCCGCACGGGGCGGCCCCGGATCGGAGTCACGAGAGCGTGCCGGCGGTTCGCTCCCCGGACGTGCCTGCCGCCAGCGTGGAAGAGCTGCTGCTGCTCGCCCTCACCAATGGCAACCCCGCCGCCGAGCCATTCCGCGAGCTGTTCGACGATGCTCCGCTCATCCGCTCGACGGACTATCCACTGCTCATCGCCCGGCTGGAAGCGCTGCTGGACGCGGGGCCGCCGGTGACGCCCGGCGGATTGCCGCTGGTCGCCATGCTCCGCGCGCCGATGCTCGCGTCGCCGACGTCACTGGCCGGCCAGCTGCGGTACGTGGCCCAGAACTGGGCCGGCCTGCTGGGCGACCTCGGTGGCCTGCTCGAGCGGCTGCTGCTGGGGGTCGACGTCCTGTCGGAGGAGGAGCGCGCCCTGCATCTTCGGTTCGGCGGCTTCGGTGGTGCGGGTGGGGCCGAGGCGCCATCGTTCAGCGGCCTGGATGCCGAGCCGGAGCGCTTCAGCTCCGATTCGGAGTGGATGCCACGCGTCGTGTTGATGGCCAAGAGCACCTATGTCTGGCTCGACCAGCTGTCGCGCCGCCACGGGCGCGACATCCGAACCCTGGACGCGATCCCCGACGAAGAGCTGGACACGCTCGCCCGGTGGGGCGTCTCCGGCCTGTGGCTCATCGGCCTGTGGGAGCGCTCCAAGGCGTCGCAGCGAATCAAGCAGCTGCGCGGCAACCTCGACGCGGTCGCGTCGGCCTACTCGCTGGACGACTACCGCATCGCCGACGACCTCGGCGGCGAGGGGGCCTTCGCCAACCTGCGCGGCCGGGCATGGGCGCGGGGCATCCGCCTCGCCAGCGACATGGTGCCCAACCACATGGGCATCGATTCGCGCTGGGTCGTGGAGCACCCGGAGCGCTTCATCTCCCTGCCCGAGCCGCCCTACCCCGCCTACACCTTCGGCGGCCCGGACCTGTCGTCCGACGAGCGGGTGGGGATCTTCCTCGAGGATCACTACTACGACTCGTCGGATGCGGCGGTGGTCTTCCGGCGCCTGGATCGGGCCAGCGGCGAGAACCGCTACGTCTATCACGGCAACGACGGCACGAGCTTCCCGTGGAACGACACGGCCCAGGTCGACTACCTGAAGGCGGAGGTCCGCGAGGCTGTCATCCAGACGATCCTCGACGTCGCTCGCCGCTTTCCCGTCATCCGTTTCGACGCGGCGATGGTCCTCGCCAAGAAGCACATCCAGCGGCTGTGGTATCCGGAGCCGGGCCAGGGCGGTGCGATCCCGTCACGGGCCGAGCATGCGATTCCGAAGTCCGTCTTCGACGCGGCCATGCCAACCGAGTTCTGGCGCGAGGTCGTCGACCGCGTTGCGGCGGAGGTGCCCGACACGCTCCTGCTGGCCGAGGCCTTCTGGCTGCTCGAGGGCTACTTCGTGCGGACGCTGGGGATGCATCGCGTCTACAACAGCGCCTTCATGCACATGTTGCGCGACGAGAACAACGCGGGCTACCGCAAGGTGATGAAGGAAACCCTGGAGTTCGATCCGGAGATCCTCAAGCGCTATGTGAACTTCATGAGCAACCCGGACGAGGCCACGGCGATCGAGCAGTTCGGCAAGGACGACAAGTACATCGGCGTGGCGACGCTGCTTGCCACCCTGCCCGGCCTGCCGCTGCTGGGCCACGGGCAGGTGGAGGGATTCGGCGAGAAGTACGGCATGGAGTTCCGCCGCGCGCAGCGCGACGAACAACCGGACCGCTACCTCATCGAACGCCACGAGCGCGAGATCTTCCCGCTGCTCCACCGGCGGGGGCGGTTCGCCGGCGCGCAGGACTTCCTGCTGTACGACTTCGCGACGGAGGGTGGCGACGTCGACGAGAACGTGTTCGCCTACTCGAACGGGCGCGGCGACGAGCGCTCGCTCGTCGTCTATCACAACCGGTTCGGCTCGACCTCCGGCTGGATCCGCGACTCGGTCCCCTTCGCGGTGAAGGGCTCGGACGGCACGAAGCGCATCGAACGACGGACGTTGGGGCAGGGTCTCGCGGCGCCTGGCGGCACGGACGACTTCGTCGCCTTCCGCGACGCGCGCGCCGGGCTCGAGTACCTGCGCGGCGCGGGGGAGCTGCGCGATCGCGGATTGTGGCTGCAGCTCGACGCCTACAACTGCCATGTGTTCTGGGACTTCCGCGACATCCACGACCCGGCCGGGGTCTGGCGCCGACTGGCGGGGCACCTGGGCGGCCGGGGCGTGCCCAGCCTCGAGGATGCCTTGCGTGAACTGGAGCTGGAGCCGGTCCACGCGGCGGTCCGTCGGCTGGCCGTTTCGGCGGGCTGGCAGGATCTCGTGCGCACCGGGTCGCCGTCCTCGTCGGACCAGCCGGGCGCTGCGCTGACGGCGCTTGCCGCCGCCGTTCGCGACGCGACGGGAACCGCCGGTGATCCATCGGCGGTCGCGGCGGTCGTGCACGCGCGCCTTTCGCGGATCGCCAAACTCTCGTCCAACGGTGCCTCCGGCGGCGCTGGCAGCCGGCCTGCGGGTGATCCCCTGCGCGTCGTTCGAAGCGCCCTCGACGACCCATGGCACCGCGCCATCCTTGCCGGCTGGGCCGTCTTCGAGGCCCTCGGCCGGCTCGCCCCGGCCGCGATGACGGGCCCAACCAGCCGGGCCTGGTTCGACGAGCTGCGCTTCGAGCCGGTCGTCGCGACCGCGCTCGGCGGTGCCGGACTCAACCCCCCGG
>JALZAF010000139.1 GCA_030948505.1 Chloroflexota bacterium | reverse complement strand
GTGCATCGGCGGCGCGGCGACCTCGACGCAGCGGCCAGCCATCTCGGGTCGGCTCTGGCGCCGCCCGACCTGACCGATGCGCTCCGAGGGCGCGCCCTCGTCGAGCGCAGCGTCGTTTCGCTGCGGGCGGGCGACCTCGACCTCGCCGGAGCGGCCGCATCACAGGCGCGCGAGGTGGCCGGCCGCGTCGGCGACCCGCATCTCGCCGGGGTGGCGGAGCGCCTCGTCGGTCTCGTCGCCCAGGCGCAGGGAGACTTGGCCGTGGCGCGCGCCGCGCTTGGGCGAAGCGTCGACCTGGCCGCCGATGACCCCGATCCGACCGCGTCGATCGCGGCCCTGACCGCGCTCGCCCTCGCCCTCGCCGCCGGCGGTTCCGTAGAGGAAGCCGTCGTGACGGCGACGGGCGCGATCCAGGCCTGCCGGCGAATCGGTGACCGTCACCTCGAGGCGGCGGTCGAGAACCACCTCGCGGACATGCTCCACGAAGCGGGCCGCCCAGACGACTCGATGGTCCACCTCAAGCGGGCGGTCGCCTTGTTCGCCGATGTCGGCGAGGGCGCACCGGAGCGGGATCCCGGGATCTGGGCGCTCGCCGCGTGGTGACCGGCGGCCTCACCCACGGCCGGTCAGCTCGATCGTTCGACGATGCCGTCAGGACGGCGCAACTGGCTGCAGCGACGACCGAGGCGCGGCCACGCCGCGACCGTCGAGCGCCTCGGTCAGCCATCAATGGCCTCCTTGCGGCGCCGATCCTGGTGTTGCTCATGCTTCTCGCGAACAACCGCAAGATCATGGGTGAACGCACCAATGGTCGTTGGCTCAACGTTCTGGGGCGGGGCACCACGATCGTCATGAGCGTCGCGGCGGTCGCTCTCATCGTGACCACCATCCGGGGTTAAGGGTCATGACCGACACCGTCCATCGCGGTCAATCCTGAAGTACGCCCAGCCACTCGCGAAGCTGCAGGAGCGACTCAAGGGCGAAGAACAGGTACAGCATGGCGATGATCGGCTCGCCTGCGAACCTCGCTCGCTCCATCCAACGTAGTGCAAGGTCTGCTTTGCGCGCCAGGTCCGTAGCCGGCGAAGCCTGCATCGACGACATGGGCTGGGACAGGGCGAGTTCAACGAGCTCGGGCCCGAGACCGAGTCTGTTAGCGGCTTCGGGACGTGCGGACCACCCGCCAGAGCCATCGGAGAATGCGTAGGCATCCCCGAGCCTGAAGCGAAGCTGCCGGTCGTCGATTCCGCCGTGCTCGCGGAGTGCCGTCCGAAGGAGACGGAGGGCGTGCCGAGCGATCGATTGAGCCTCGTCCGCCATCTCTCGATAGTCCATCCCACTGACCTCGACCGCGGCCACGCATCCGGTCGGTTGCTCGAGACGAAACAGCGGAATGTCGGGTTAAATGCTCGGGTCATCGAGAGGCAGAAGGCGGATGCCGAAGATACCGGTCTCGACCGTGACGGTGAGGAATTCCACGGACAGAAAGCAGACCAGATCGTGATGCTCGTGCTGCCAAGCACTCGCAGAGAGGGAGGCCATCCGCGGATTGTCAGGCTTCGCCCCGGCTGGCGCCTATTCGGCTCGAGCGACCCAACACCAGCCAGGCTGTCGATGGAGACAACGCAGGATGCCGGAGCGGACCTAGTGACTTAGAGCACGCCGACTTGCCAGACGCCGATCCGGCAGACCGGCTTGCTGGACGGGATGCCGGAGACGATCTCGATGCTGGCGCTGACGCTGTTGGCAAGGGCCTGACGAGCAGCGCTGCATAGCACGGGGGTGTCTTGCTGCGGCAGTTCGATCGTGATCGACTCGGTGGGGGTTGTGACGAGGAGAACACAGGTCGGGGTCGGAGTCGGAGTCGGAGTCGGAGTCGGGAAGGTGCTCGGCGGTCTGATCCACGAGTATCGCCGGGTAGCGTGATTCGGATTGTTGAACCCTTCAGGGCGCATACTCGCCAACCTCCGGGATAGCCGCTCGCAGTGGAGGCTCCAGCCATGGCGACCTACATCGTTCTCGGGACGTTTACCGACCAGGGTAGGACCACGATCAAGGACACACCCGAGCGCCGCGACCGGGGTCGCGAGCGGGCCAAGGAACTCGGGGTGACGTTCACGGCCTATGTGACGATGGGCGCGTACGACGTGATCTGGGTCGTCGAGGCCCCGAATGACGAGGCCGTGGCGAAGTTCATCGTGACCCTCGGGA
>JALZAF010000121.1 GCA_030948505.1 Chloroflexota bacterium | reverse complement strand
ACCTACCACTATGTGTGGAACTGGCGTCTGCTCGATCGTATCGACGCTGCCTACGCACCGGGCTTTCGCTTCCACGGACCCACCGACCGCGAGCTCTACGGCGTGGGCGAATACAAGGGCTACCTGTTGTCACTGCTCGCGATGTTTCCCGACCTCGCGCTCCAACTCGACGACCTGTACTGGATGGGCAACGATGCCGACGGCTACCTTGTCGCCGTGCGCTGGACTCTGGCCGGGTCGCACCGGGGCAACGGCATCTACGGGACACCAAGCGGTCGCCGAATGCGCACCTGGGGGATAACCCACCTGCAGATCCTCGAGGGGCGGATCGTCGAGGAGTGGACGGTCTCCAACGAGTTCGAGCTCCTCCAGCAACTTGTCGTAACCAACTAAGCCAGTGCCGCGAGTTCACAAAATGGCGCTAGTGCAATGGATCGACTGAGAGACTCGCCACTCGCGACTCGGCTCCGCAGCGGCGTGCCCCTCACCGGCCTGTTGGCCAAGATGCCATGTGCGGCCCAGGTCGAGGCGGCCGGTCACTCCGGCTTCGACATCGTGGTGCTCGATACGGAGCACGGTCCGGCCGGGAATTTCGAGCTGGAGCACCACCTCCGGGCAGCCGACGCGGCGGGTATCCCTGCTCTGGTGCGCGTACCGGGGCATGAGGCCTCCTCGATCCTCGCCGCGCTCGATGCCGGCGCCTCCGGCATCATCGCGCCGCACGTACTCGACGGATCCGGTGCCAGGGCGGTCGTTGCCGCGGCCCATTACCCGCCGCGCGGCCGCCGCGGGCTGGCGCTTTCGACCCGGGCCGGCCGTTACGGTGCTGTCGCGCTCACCGAACATTTGATTCGCGCGGCGGCTGAGACAATCGTCGTGGTCCAGATCGAGGACGCTGAAGCGGTCGACGCGGCTGCTGAAATCCTTGCGACGGACGGGGTCGACGCTGTCCTGATCGGTTCCAACGACCTCGCAATGTCGCTCGGGCATCCGGGCGCGTCGAGCCATCCAGAGGTCGTCCGGGCGATTGACAGGGTGGTTGGCGAGGCCGCTGGCGCCGGCATCGCCGTGGCTGTGGTCGTAGGCTCCGCCGCGGAGGCGCGGACGTGGCGAGCTCGAGGTGCGGGGATGGTGCTTTTCGTTGCCACCCAGCTCGTCCACACGGCGTTCGTAACCGCGGCGCGGGAAGGGCGGGCGACTGCGACGGCCGTCGGCCCTGAGCCGCTCCTGTTGCTCCCCGGCACGATCGCCGACGCCGATTTGTGGACGGACGTCATGGCGAAGCTGGCCGATGCAGCCTCACCCCGAATCGCACGAATCGACCTCGACGACTCGATCGCTGACATGGCGGAGAGCGTGTTGGCTGCTGCTCCCGGACGATTTGCCCTCGCCGGGCACTCGATGGGAGCGATTGTTTGCCTCGAGATCATGCGTCGCGCGCCCGAGCGGGTGACACGGTTGGCGCTTCTCAACGCCAGCGCAAGGCCTGCTGACGATGCGTCGCTCGAGGCGTGGGCGGGCATGCTCAAGCGTGTGGAGGACGGCGGCTTCGGAGAACTCGTTCAGGACTTCGCCAAGGAGAACCTGCCGGCAGCAGAGGCGGGCGATGTCATGCGTGGCCGCGTTGAGGCGATGGCTCGCCGAGTCGGGCGTGAGGGGCTGCTACGCCAGCTTGCCGCCCAGCGCAGCCGTCCCGACAGCCGCCCGTCACTTGGCTCGATCGCGTGCCGCACGTTGGTGATCGCCGGTAGCGACGACCGTATCTGTCCGTCTGACCTGCAGGAGGAGATCGCGAGCGCAATCCCGGGCGCGCGGCTCGAGCTGATCGAGAGCTGTGGGCACATGGCGCCCCTCGAGCGTCCCGACGAGGTCGCGGCGCTCCTCCGCAGATGGTTGGCGGAAGGCACCCATGATTAGGTCTTGGGAGGAGGCCTGATGGGCCGTCCTGACGGGTAAGTGGCAGTCGTGACCGGCCCCAACCGCGGCCTCGGGGCGGAGATCGCCATTCGATTGGCGGCCGCCGGGGCGGAACTCGCCATCTCCGCGTGTGATCGGTCTTCGCTCGCCGACACCACCGCCGCAGTGGTGGCGCCTAGTGGTCGGGTCCTCGCCTTGGAGTGCGACGTGGCCCGACCGGACTCCGCCGACGCGATGGCGCGCGATGCCCTCGGGCACTGTGGCCAGGTGGACACAGTTGTGTCCAACGCGAACGTCCTATGCCCGACAAAGCCAACGAATGAGATCGAATTCGATGCCTGGCGCGAGTGTCTCGGCACCGACTCGGACGGCGTCTTCCTGACGCTGCGAGGTTTCATACCGTCGATGATCAGCGCCGGTGGCGGCTCACTGATCGCAATCTCGTCGGCGACGGGCAAGCGACCGCTGTCGTGCCGCGCACCGTACGCCGCCGCCGCGATGGAAGTCATCGGGCTGATGCGGACGCTGGCAATGGAGGTCGGGCGCTTTCGCATCCGCGCCAACAGCGTGTGTAACGGCGGGGTCAACGGCCCGCGGATCCGAGCGGTTTTGGCGGCCCAGGCTCAAGAATTCGATGCTACCGAGGAGGAAGCCTCGAGGCAGTGCACGGCCCCCGCCGCCCTGGGACGACTGCTCGAGGCGCGGGAGGTTGCCGTGGCATGTTTGTTCCTGGCATCGCCGGCGGCGTCTGGGATCACCGGCGAGGACCTCAACGTGTCCGCCCGGCTGGTGACGTACTGATGGATGTGCGCTGGGTGAAGGAACCCGAACCGGAGACTCCAGAAGATCGCCGCCAGGTGGAAGAGACAGCCAAAGAGATCATCGCCGCGGTCAGGGAACGGGGGGACGAGGGCCTGCGTCATTACTCGCGGCTCCTTGACAAGTGGGACCCCGAATCGTTCAAGGTGGGTCCGGACGAGGTTGAGCGGGCGTACGCCACGGTCGGTCGCCAAGGTGTCGCGGACATCGAATTCGTGCGCGACCAGGTCCGAGGCTTCGCCGAGGCCCAACTTCGGGCCCTCCTACCAGTCGAGGTGGAACCCCACCCCGGAATCATTTTGGGGCACCGCCTGGTGCCGGTCGGATCTGTGGGCTGCTATGTGCCTGGAGGCGGTTACCCGCTGATCGCTTCGGTGCATATGCAGGTAGTAACTGCCAAGGTCGCCGGAGTCGAGAGAGTGGCTGTATGCGCGCCTCCGCGCGCCGGGGCCGGGATCTGGCCCGCGACCCTCGTCGCGATGGATGTCTGCGGCGCCGACGAGATCTATTGCATGGGCGGAGTCCAAGCGCTGGGGGCATACGCGTATGGCACCTCGGAGATCGCAGCAGTAGACATGATCACCGGTCCGGGGAACGCCTATGTGGCCGAGGCCAAGCGGCTCCTGTTTGGCGTCGTCGGCATCGATCTGCCAGCGGGCGTGACCGAGATCCTGGTCATCGCCGATGCGAGCGCCGATCCCGAGGTGGTGGCCTGCGACCTACTGGGACAAGCAGAGCATGGGCCGACCTCGCCGGCGCACCTGGTCACCGATTCCCCGGCGCTTGCCGACGCTGTTCTGGAATCGCTCGAGACGCAGCTGCGGAACCTGCCGACCCGAGCGGTGGCAGAGGAGGCCTGGAGACGGCGAGGGGCGATCGCCATTGTCGCAGACCGGGAGCAGATGGCTGCCTACTCGGAGGAATTCGCCCCCGAGCACCTGGAGATCATGTGCGAGGACCCCGGCTGGTTCCACAACCGTCTGCGCAATTACGGCTCGATCTTCTTAGGTGAAGAGGCGACGGTCGCCTACTCGGACAAGGCCATCGGCACCAACCACACCTTGCCCACGCAGGGCGCGGGGCGCTACACGGGCGGGTTG
>JALZAF010000117.1 GCA_030948505.1 Chloroflexota bacterium | reverse complement strand
CTCGAGCGCCTGCGCCGGGCAGCGGGACTGCCGGCGGGCGTCTCTCCGCATACCCTCCGCCACTCGTTCGCCACGCATCTGCTCGACGGCGGAGCGGACCTGCGCGTCGTGCAGGAGCTGCTCGGCCACGAGAGCCTGGCGACGACGCAGATCTACACGCACGTGTCGCCGGCACGTCTGCGAACGGCCTATCGCGATGCCCATCCCCGGGCGCGTCGGGCGGACGCCGCTACGTGAGCCCCGGGCGAACGCTCGCCCGGGCGGGCCTCATCGTCTCCGCGACATTCCTCGCGTCGCGCCTGCTTGGCTGGATCCGCCTCCTCGTCATCGGCAACCTGGCGGTCCCGCTCGAGGATCTCGACAGCTTCTTCGCCGCCTTCCGAATCCCGGACCTGATCTTCCAGCTCGTCGCTGCGGGGGCCATCGGCTCGGCACTCATTCCCATCGTTTCGGGCTTGCTGGCCACGAACGAAGAACGCCGCGCCTGGCGGGTCGTCTCCACGGTGGCCAACCTCATGCTCGTCGGCTCCGTCGTCCTGGCCGTCGCGCTCTTCATCACCGCGCCGATGCTCGTGCCGGCGATCACGCCGGGGTTCCGGCCCGCGCAGATGGATCGAACGATCGAGCTGACCCGGATCATGCTGCTGAGCCCGATCTTCCTGGCCCTGGGTGCGGTGGCCACGAGCGTGCTCAACTCCGCGGGGCGGTTCGGTGTCGCGGCCGTTGCGCCGGTCGTCTACAACGTCGCGATCATCCTCGCCGCGCTCCTGCTCGCCCCGCGGTTCGGGGTCGAGGGGATCGCGGTCGGCGTCGTCCTGGGCTCGCTCGGTCACCTCATCGTCCAGTCGCGAGTCATCGGCCGCATCGGCTTCCGCTACGTCCCGGGGATCGATGTCTCGGACCCGGATGCCCGGATGGCTTTGAAGCTCATGGCGCCGCGGGCCCTCGGCCTGGGAGCGGGCCAGGTGACGTTCTTTGTCGTCACCTCGCTCGCGTCGAGCCTCGGCGCCGGTGCAATCACGGCATTCAACGTTGCCTTCAGCCTGGCCCAGATCCCGATTGGCGTGATCGGCGTGCCCCTCGGGACCGTCGTGTTCCCGTCCCTGTCGCGCGAGGTCGCGCTGGGCAACGTCCAGGAGTACCTCTCGCTGCTGACACGGGCACTCCGCCTGCTCATCTACACGATGCTGCCGATCGGTGGCTTGCTTGCCATCCTCCGCCGGCCGGTCGTGACGGTGCTCTTCCCCCGCTTCGACCCGGCGGCCGTGAACATGACCACCGACACCCTGCTCTTTTTCCTCATCGGCCTCGCCGGTCACGCGCTCATCGCGGTGCTGGCCCGCGCCTTCTACGCCCGCCAGGACACTCGCACGCCGGTGGCTGCGAGCATCCTCGCCGTCGTGATAAACACGACCCTCGCGGTGATCCTCGTGGGACCGCTCGGACTGCCCGGAATTGCGCTGGCCATCGCGATCGCCGTGTGGATCGAGGCGCTCGTCCTCTTCGCCCTGCTGGAGCGGCTGCTGCCGGGCTTCGGGCTCGTCGGCCTGGCTCGTGTCGCCATCGAGTCGGCGCTGGGCACGATCGTCGCGACGGCAGTTGGGCTGGGCGTCTTGGGCCTGATCGACAATGTCATCGGACCTGCGCCGGGGCGGCTCGCGCTGGTCGGCCAGGGTGTGGCGGTCGCTCTCGTGTTCGGTCTGGCCTACCTCGCCGTCAGCCTCGTCTTGCGCATCCCGGAACTGCCCACTATCGTCGGGGTCATGACCGACCTCCTCCGCCGCGGGGCCGGGCGCCGGTCGTGACCGCCCCTGCGACGCCGGGGTCTCCGTCGTCCCCGATCTCCGCTGCTGGCGTGGCGCCGCGCGCGGATGATTGGGATGCCTTCGTCGCCGCCGCGGACCGCGGCTCGTACCTCCAGCTGACGGGCTGGGCGTCGGTCAAGGCGGTGAATGGTTGGTCGGCGGTACGGATCGATGGCCTCGCGGAGGCCGCGGGCGATGGAACGACCGCTGGCCGGCCGGGCGGCGGCCCCCGAATCGGCGCCCAGGTTCTCGTTCGGCGGCCCAGGCCGCTGCCATGGGCCTTCGCCTATGCACCTCGCGGGCCGGTCGCGCAGAGCTGGACGCCCGAAGCGATCCAGTCCTTCACCGAACGTGTCCGCAAGGATCTGCCGGCCGCGGCCGGCCGGGTGTCCCACCTGCGGATCGACCCGGAGATCGAGGCAGATGGCCCGCTCGACCCGGATGGCGCGCTGCGCCGATCGCTGCGCAATGCCGGCTGGCGGCCGGCCGCTCCAATCCAGCCGAATTCGACCCGGATCATCGACCTGCGCCCGGACGAGGATGCGATCCAGGGCGACCTGCGAAAGAAGTGGCGGCAGTACGTCAACCGTGCCCGCAACTCCGGAATCCGCGTTGTCGACGCGGAGGGCGACCGCCTGCCGGAGTTCTACCGCATCTACCGCCAGACGGCAGACCGAGCGGGCTTTCTGATCCGCACGGAGCAGGCCTATCGCGATGTGTGGGAGGCGTTCCGGCCGGCCGGCAACGCGCGCCTGCTGTTCGCGCAAACCGCCGACGGCGAGCCGCAGGCGACGCTCTTCCTCGTCCGCTGCGGGTCCCGGGTCGTGGAGCCATATGGCGGCATGACCGATGCCGGGGCGGACAGCCGGGCGAACTACCTGCTCAAGTGGGAGGCCATCCGTTCGTCGAAGGAGCGGGGCGCGACGAGCTACGACCTGTGGGGGCTGGCGACCGGCGGGATCGCCCATTTCAAGACCGGCTTCGGGGGTCGCGAAGTGCGCTACATCGGGGCCTGGGACCTGGTGCTCGATCCTCTGGGCCGCCGGGTCTACGAGTCGGCACAGGGTGGCCGCGTGTGGTGGGCGCGACGCCGCCACGGCCTCGATTCGGGCGCCAACGCGGCCGCCTTCGGCGGCACCGACGCGGGATGACGATCGAAGCGCAACCGGTCGTCATCGAGTCGAACGCTCCCGCCGATTGGGACGACCTGGCGGTCGACCGGCCGGGCGGTCACGTCCTCCAGTCGCGCGCCTGGGCGGCGCACTGGCGGGCGAGTGGCTGGCGACCGCTGTTCCTGTCGTCAGGCGACCAGCGGATCCTGGCTCTTGTCCGCGACTGGCCCCTGATCGGCGGCGGCAACGCCTACCTGCCCCGCGGCCCCGTGCCGGTCGTGCCGTCGGCACAGCTGGGCGCCAGCCTGTGGGCGGTCACGAAGGCCCTGGCAGGGGAGGGGATCGACGTCGTCGCGGCCGACCCGGAGGTGCCCGCTGCGGACGCCACCTGGCGCGACTGGCTGCGGCGCGCTCGTTTTCAGCCCATCGAGGAGCTCCAGGCGTCGCGACACCGGATCAGCCTGGCGCTGGGCGAGGGCGCCGACGAGGAAGCGGTATTCAAGGGGATCGCCAAGTCCACGCGGCAGCGCATCCGCAAGGCGGAGAAGCAGGGGATCGCGGTCGTCCGCCACGACACCGCCGGTGACAGCGCGACCGAAGGGTTCGCCCAATCCGCCGAATCGGCCGAGGCGGCGCTCGACCGCTTCTACGACCTGCTGCTCGAGACGGGTGAGCGGCGCAACTTCACCTTCGGGACGCGGGGCGCGTCCGTCGCCTGGTGGCGAGCCGCCCTTGCCGCCGGCCACCTGGTCTATCTCGAGGCTCGCGACGAGGCGCCGACCGGTCAGCCGCTGGCCGGCCTCATCCTGTACCGCCATGGCGGACGCCTGTCGACGGTCCATTCCGGGGATCTCGAGTCGAGCCGCCGAACCCACCCGGGTGCGCTGCATCTCCTGCGCTGGCGCTCCATCCAGCTGGCCATCCGCGAACGACGAGCCGAGATGGACCTGGGCGGGGCGGACGTCGCGGGCGCCCGGCGGGAGCCGATCGAGGGGGAGCCGATGCATGGGCTGTACCAGCACAAGCTGTCTTTCGGCGGCCAGTGGCTGGAGCTGGCCGGAGCCCACGAGCGGGTGATCCGCCCCAACCGTTATCGCGCCGGTCGGCTGGTGTCTCGGGGCGCCCGGGCCGCAGCGCGGATCGGCAGCCTCGCCGGCCGATGACGGCCACGATCGCGGACCTGCTGGCCTCGGCCGAGCCGACCGAATCGCAACCGCTGGGCGCGCTGATCGCCCGCCTCGACGCGGAGGGGCGCCTGCGCGGAGCGCGACGTGACGGACGGGCGATCGGGGCCGCGGCCCTGGGCGATCTGGCCATCCACGGCATCGCCTTCGACTCGCGCGACGTGCGACCGGGGAGCCTGTTCGTCGCAGTTCCCGGCGAGCACCTGGACGGCCACGATTTCGTGGCCGCCGCGGCGAGCGCCGGCGCAACGGCCGCGATCGTCGAACGGCCGGTCGACGGCGTGCGCATCGCCCAGCTGGTGGTGGATCGTGCTCGGTCCGCGCTCGCCACAGCGGCCGCGTGGCGCTATGGCGATCCGAGCCACGAGCTCGGGGTCGTGGGCGTCACCGGCACGGACGGCAAGACGACCACTTGCTTCCTGGCCGTGGCCGCGCTCGAGGCCGCGGGCCGCTCCGCCGGCTTGATCGGTACGGTCGACACGAAGATCGGGTCGCTGCGCGAATCGAACGCGGAGCACGCCACGACGCCGGAGGCGCCAGTCCTGCAGTCGGCGCTGCGGGCGATGGTCAGGGAGGGCAACGCTGTCGCCGTCGTCGAAACCACCTCCCATGGCCTCGCCCTCGAGCGCGTCGCCGGCATCGCCTACGACGTCGCGATCCTGACCAACCTCACGCACGAGCATCTCGAGCTTCATGGCTCGTGGGAGGCGTACCGGGACGCCAAGCTGTCGTTGTTCGAGCGTCTGCGCGAGGGACCAGCGAATCCCGGCAAGACGGGCTTTCCGAAGAGCGCCATCGTCAACGTCGACGACCCGTCTGCGGGACTGTTCGCCGGCGTCGCCCAGGAGGCCGGGGCGCGCCTCGTGACGTACGGCACCGACGCCACGGCCGACGTGCGGGCGACCCGCGTCGAGGAAGACGAGCGCGGACTGCGGATCGCACTGACCGGCCCGAGTGGCGAGGCGTCCCTTGCACTACGTCTGGCCGGCCGCTTCAACGTGCACAACGCGCTGGCCGTCGTTGCCCTCGGCGAGGCCCTCGGGCTCGACCCGGTCGCCGTACACGCGGGACTCGAGTCCGTCGACCGGATCCCGGGCCGGATGGAACGGATCGATGCCGGACAACCATTCGGGGTGATCGTCGACTACGCCCACAGCCCGGCATCGCTGGAGGCCGTGCTCGAGCTGCTCGGCCCGGTGGCCGCGGCCCGCGGCGGCGAGCTGATCGCCGTCTTCGGGTCGGCGGGCGAACGGGACACCGCCAAGCGGCCCATGATGGGCCGCATCGCCGGCGAGCGCTGCCGCCTCGTCGTCGTCACCGACGAGGATCCCCGCGGCGAGGACCGCGAGGCGATCCTCGACGAGATCGCAGTCGGCGCCGAGGCGGTCGGCCGGCGGCGCGGCCACGATCTGCTGCTGATTCCCGATCGGGCCGCCGCAATCGAAGCCGCCTTCGAGCGCGCCCGGCCGGGCGACCTCGTGCTACTGGCCGGCAAGGGCCACGAGCAATCGATCATCGGGGCGAGCGGTCCGCTGCCCTGGGACGAGCGGACGGCGGCCATCGACGCCCTGGCCGGCCTCGGCTATCGGCCGGGCGATCGCGGCTGACGGGCCGCGTCAGGCGCGGTGGACGACCTCGCCGCCCAGGATCGTCATCCAGATGCCCAGCTCACGGACACGATCCGGAGACGTGGCGAGGAGATCCCCGTCGATCACGGCCAGGTCCGCGAGCTTGCCTTCCTCGATCGACCCGATCCGGTCGTCCATCCGCAGCGCCCGCGCCGCGTTGATGGTGTGGGCGGCGAGTGCCTCCTCGATGGTCAGCTCCTGGTCGGCCCCGACGCGTACTCCGGACGGCGTCACGCGCCGGACGGCCGCCGCGATCGTGTCCAGTGGTCGGTAGCTCTGCACGAACGCGTCGCTGCTGATGACGACCGGGATGCCCGCCGCGAGCTCCTCGCGTAGCGGGTTCGCTCGCTCGATCCGGTCGCCCAGCTGCTGGCGCCAGATGTCGCCCAACTCGGCGATGGAGCCCGGCTGGGTGACCGGGATCATGCCCAGCCGCCCGATCCGACCGATCTGCTCCGGCGTCGGCCAGGTGCAATGCTCGATGCGGTCGCGGTGGTCGGCATCCCCACGACTGCCGCGGGCGGCCTCGACGCCGTCGAGCATGATCCCCATTGCCCGGTCGCCCATCGTATGGATAGCCAGCTGCCAGCCGTCCGCCGCGGCCCGTACCAGCAGGTCGCGCAGCTCTGCCGGCTCGTGGTACAGCGTCCCTGCGTGCTGGCCCTGGGCGCCAATCGGCCGCGAGAACGCTGCGGTTCCGCCGGTGATCGCGCCGTCCGTGTAGAATTTCATGCCGCCGATTCGCAGCTGGTCGTCGCCGAACGGGCCGGTCAGCCCGATGGCCTCGTATTCGTCGAGCTGCGATGACAGCGGCAGGCACGTCGTGCGGACGCGCAGCACGCCGCGCCGGCGCGCCTCGCGATACGCGGTCAGCTCCCGCGACGTGACCTGGGGGTCGCAGATCGAGGTCAGCCCTGCGGCCAGGTAGCGCGGCGCCGCTTCGTCGAGCAGCGCGACGAGATCGTCGAGCGGCACCGCCGTGTGGAAGTTCGGGCCGTGATTGCCGATGTCGACGGACAGCTGCAGGACAAGGTTCGTGGCCGTGTCGCGCAGCAGCCCGGTTGGGCGGCCGGCGTCGTCCCGTTCGAACGAGCCACCTACCGGATCGCGGACGTCGTCGCCGATGCCGCGGGCCTCGAGCGCCCGCGAGTTGACGAGGGCGTAATGCCCGGACACGTGGAGGATGACCACGGGATGCTCGCGGGTCACCTCGTCGAGGTCCCAGCGCGTGGGCGGCTGGCCGTCGGGGAAGCGGGTGAAGTCCATCCCGAAACCGCGCACCCAGCGACCAGGCTCGGTGCGCTCGGCCGCGGCGTCGACGAGCGCCATCAGGTCGGCGGTCGAATGGACCGAGGGATCACGAGCATCGATGGCCGAAAACGATTCGGCCGTCGAGAGGAAATGGTTGTGAGCGTCGATGAAGCCCGGCACCAGGGTCCGCCCGGCGAGGTCGATTCCGCGACTATCGGGGCCCAGGGCAGCCCGAACCGCGGCGGCCTCGCCGACGCTGACGATCCGGCCGTCGCGGACCCCGACGGCCTCGGCGGTGGGGCGTCGCCGGTCGCAGGTCACGACCGGACCGCCGGCCAGGATGAGGCCGGCCCGCTCGACCGTCATGGGATCGTCCTCGAGATCGCCTCAGCCGGCCGGGTCGGCAACCAGCACCCCGTCGTCCACTGCCCAGGTCAGCCGGACCTGGTCGCCGGCCCGCCACTCGCGTTCGCCGTTGCCGACCTGCTGTCGGACGACGGCCGGTTTCCCGTCCTGCAGGGCCAGCTCGTACTTGCGGATCGGGCCGAGATAAAGCACGTCGGCGATCGTCGCTTCAACAGCATTCGCGCTCGGCGGCGGCGCTTCGTCCGCGCCGACGATGTGCATGCGTTCCGGTCGAATGACCAGGGCGCCGGCTGCACCGCCGTCAAGGGACGCTCGCTTCGCCGCCGTCGCCCCGACCCGCCAGCGCCAGTTGGCGCGGATCAGTCTGGCGCCGTCGCCGTCGTTCTCGACTCGCCCGCGCAGGATGTTCGACTCGCCGATGAAGTCGGCCACGAACAGCGAGACCGGCCGGTCGTACAGTTCCTCGCCACCGCCGAGTTGTTCGATCCTGCCGTTGTTGAAGATGGCGATCCGGTCGCTCATCACCAGCGCCTCTTCCTGGTCGTGCGTTACGTAGACGACCGTCGCGCCGAGCTGGCGGCTGAAGTGCATCACCTCCAGCTGGAGCGCCTCGCGAAGCTTCCTGTCCAGCGCGCCAAGCGGCTCGTCCATGAGCAGCAAACGGGGCCCGAAGACGACCGCACGAGCGAAGGCGATCCGCTGCTGCTGGCCGCCTGAGAGCTGGCGTGGATAGCGGTCGCCGAATCCAGCCAGCTTGACGAGGGCCAGCGCATCGGCAACGCGATGCTTGATCTCCGGTCGCCCCACCCGCCGCATCTCGAGCGGGAAGGCAATGTTCTGGGCCGCGGTCATGTGTGGGAAGAGCGCGTAGTTCTGGAAGATCATCCCGACGTCACGGCGGTAAGGTGGGACGCGGCTCATGTCCGCCCCGTCGATCTCGATCGTGCCGCTCGATTGGAGGGTGAATCCGGCGATCATCCTCAGGGTCGTCGTCTTGCCCGACCCAGACGGCCCGAGGAGGGTGATGAACTCGCCCCGTCGAACCTCCAGGTCCACGCCGTCGACGGCCAGCGCATCTCCGTAGCGCTTGACCAGCTCGTGCAGGACGAGCGCCGGCCGCTGGTCAGGATCACCACCCCTGTGGTCAGCAGCACCCGGTCGGCGAGCGGTCGCGGTCACGAGGTCGGTGCCTGGCGACGGACGACGAAGACGAGCAGCAGAACGGTCGTGGTCACCGCGAGCACGCTCGTCGCCACGGCTGCGACGGTCGGGTCGACGACCTGGCGAACCTGCTCCCACATCTCGACCGGAAGCGTCCGGAACTTGCTGGTCGTCAGGAAGATCGCCACGACGACCTCATCCCAGGAGGTGAGGAACGCGAACAGCGCGCCCGTCAGGACGCCGGGCAGGAGGATGGGAAACGTGATCCGGGTGAAGGTCCGGCCGGGTCCCGCGCCAAGGTTCTGAGCCGCCAGCTCGAGGTTGCGATCCATCGTTCGCAGGCCGGTCGAGACGTTGATCATGACGAACGGGATGGCCAACGCCGAGTGAGCCGCGACGAGGCCGACCAGGCTGCCGGTGATCTTCCAGCGCACATACAGGGAGAACATCCCGATGGCGATGATGATCACGGGAACGATGAGCGGCGACAGGATCAGGGCATTGGCCACGCTCTTGCCGGGGAAGCGTCCACGGACCATTCCGAGCGCCGCGAGCGTACCCAGGATCGTCGACACGATGGCCGTCACGGTGGCCACCTGGAAGCTGTTGAAGAAGCCGGTCGTCCATTGCGGGTCCGTCACCATCTTCTCGTACCACTGAAGCGACCAGCCCGGCGGCGGAAAGGTCAGGATCTGGGACGACGAGAAGCCCATCGGCACGATGATCAGCGTCGGGACGACCAAGAAGAAAACCGTCAGCCCGCCGAGCGCGATCAGCAACAGCCGGCTGGGGCTGCGCCAGGTCGCGCTCATCGGCCGGTCACGATTCGTCCTCGAGGGCTCCGAAGACGTCACGAAGGCGGACGAAGCGCGAGGCAAGCAGCAGTGCGACGAACGTCACGACCATGAGGATGACGGCCATCGCGCTTCCCAGGCCCCAGTCGAGCCGTTGCTGAACCTGGTCGGCGATGAAGCGGCTGATCATCGTTTCTCTGGGGCTGCCGAGGATGGTCGGGGTGATGTAGAAGCCGAGCGCCAGCACGAACACGAGCAACGTGCCGGCCGCGACCCCGGGCAGGCTGAGCGGCAGGAACACACGCCGGAACGCGGCCGCCGGTGAGGCTCCCAGATTCGCGGCGGCCCGCGTGTACTCCGGGTCGATGCGGCGCATGACCGCGTACAGGGGCAGGACCATGAACGGCAGCAGGATCTGCGACATCCCAAGGATCACGCCGAGGGTGTTGCGGATCAGCGCGAGCGGCTGGCTGATGAGGCCCCACGACATCAGCAACGAGTTGATGACCCCGGTATCGCGGAGGATGACCTCCCAGGCGAATGTGCGGACGAGCAGGCTGGACCAGAACGGCACGAGCACGACGATCAGCAGCAGGCCGGCGATGCGCGGGCTGACGCTGTTCATCAGGTAGGCATACGGGTAGCCGATCAGGAGGCAGACGACCGTCGAGATGGCGGCGATGTAGAAGGTGTTGATGAGGACGCGAACGTCCGCCTCCGAGACGAAGAACGTCCGGTAGTTCGACAGGCCTGCGTTGGGTGGATCGGTGACGCTGCGCAGGCTCATGAGCACGAGTGGCGCAAGGAAGAAGATGACCAGGAGGGCGATCGTCGGGAACGCCAACCAGGCCCACCGGTTGATCACCCGGCGGCCACCCGGACGGCGGCCGGATCGACCTGCGGCGGGCCTGGTCAGGAGCATCGGTTCAGTCGTCGGGCAGCGGCGCCCGTTCGATCACTTGGTCTTCCAGGCGTTATAGGCGTCGTCGAGCGCCTTGGCGTTCGTGACGATCCACGTGTCGTCGAAGTAGGCGGTGGTGTCGTTCACGTTCGAGACAGCCAGATCGGGCACCTTGTCCGCCTGCGGCTTCGAGTTCTTGTTGGTCGGCCCGTACGGGATGTACTGGGACGGACCGGCGTTGTTCTGGGCGCACGTCGCCCAGGCGATAAACTTCATCGCCTCGGCCTTGTTCGGGTCGCCCTTCGGAACCACGAGGTAGTCAGAGGTCAGGAGCTGCTGGTTCCACTGGATGGCGACCGGCTTGTTGTCGATGTTCTTGGCACTCCACGCCCGGCCGTTCCACATGAGCGACATCGTGACCTCGCCGGAGCCGATCAGCTCCTGCGACTTCGCGCCGCCGGGCCAGAACACGAGCTGGTCCTTGATGGTGTCGAGCTTCTTGATCGCCCGGGGAATGTCGAGCGGGTAGAGGTCCTTCGGCGCGACGCCGTCGGCCATGAGAGCGACTTCGAAGATGCCCCCTGCGGAGTAGTCGTACATGCCCCGCTTGCCGGGGAACTTCTTGAGGTCGAAGAAGTCGGCCCAGCCCTGCGGGGTCTGTCCGGCCGTCTTGTCCGTTCGATAGGCGAGCACGACGCCGTAGGTGATGTCTGCCACCCGGTATGGTCCGACGAAGCCGGGCAGGATCTCGTCCTTGTGGATGAGTGAGAAATCAAGCGGCTCGAGCACGTCCTTGTTGGCCTCGAGGCCGAAGTCGTTGCCGACGTCGACCACGTCCCACGTCACCTGGCCGGACTCGACCTGGGCCTTGACCGTGGCGTTGGACGAATCCTCGCTTTCGGTGAACTTGACACCCGTCAGCTTCGCGTACGGCTCCAGCCACGCTTGCCGCTGCGCCTTCTGGTACACGCCGCCATACGACACGAAGGTCAGGGACGTGCCCGCCTTGGCGTCCGGCTTGGTGCAGACGTCAGCGGCCGCGGCCACAGACGCACTCGGGGCCACGCTCGCGGAGGCGACCGGCGCCGTCGTCGGGGCGGTCGATGGACTCGCGCCCGATGTGCATGCCGAGAAGAACAGTGCGGCCACGCCGCTGGCCAGCGTCAAGCGACGCCAAGGTGTCATCGGTGAGTCCTCCTCCATCGTTCCCCGATCGCGCCCGCTCGTATCGTCGGGCCGCCCGTTCCCCACCTGGCCACGGAGATGGTAGTCGCAGGGGACCCCCGCAACAAGCGGCGCGGTTGGCCTGTTGGGAGTCATCGCCGGGGAGAAATACGGTTCCAGCGGGCGGGGAGGGACGGAATGGCGAAGCGCGAGGGCCAAACGGGCCATCGAGGGCCGCCTGCGGCCGCTGCTATCCTTCGAGCATGGCCACGCCACGCACGAAAACCGACGCGCGGCCGCCTCGGCCGTCTCGGCCGCCCGCGAAGACGGGGCCCCGACGGGCACTGGCCGCCGTCCGGGCGGCGGTTGGCCTCGAGCCGGACCTTGCGCCCCTTCGCTCTGACCTGCTGGCCACCCTCGCCAGGCACTACCCGCAGGCCGATCTCGAGCCCGTCAACCGGGCCCTCGACCTGGCCACGGCGGCCCACGAGGGCCAGAAGCGGGTGTCGGGCGAGCCTTACGTCACGCACCCCATCGCCTCGGCCCAGATCCTGGCCGACCTGGGCATCGATCCCGTGGCCGTCATGGCCGCGCTGCTGCATGACGTCCCGGAGGACACCGAATACAACCTGAGCGACATCGAGGACCGGTTCGGCGGCGAGGTTGCCCGCCTCGTCGACGGCGTGACGAAGCTGTCGAAGTTCAGCACCCACACCCACGAGCAGCAGCAGGCCGAAAACATCCGGAAGATGTTCCTGGCCATGGCCGACGACATCCGGGTCGTCCTGATCAAGCTGGCCGATCGGCTGCACAACATGCGCACGCTGTACGCCCTGCCGTCGGAGAAGCAGCAGCGCATCGCCCGCCAGACGATGGAGATCTACGCTCCGCTGGCCGAGCGGCTCGGGATCTGGCAGATGAAGTGGGAGCTCGAGGACCTCGCCTTCAAGGCTCTCGAGCCGGAGCGCTTCCGGGAGCTGGCCCGCCTGCTCGACACGCGCCGCAAGGGACGCGAGGGCTACATCGAGCGGGCCATCGCGGAGCTCGAACCACGCCTCAAGCAGGCCGGCATCGAGGCGGACCTGCAGGGCCGCCCCAAGCACATCTTCAGCATCGACAAGAAGATGCAGCGCAAGAGCGCCGAGTTCGCCGAGATCTACGACGTCTACGCGATCCGCATCCTGGTCGACGACGTCAAGGACTGTTACGCCGCGCTGGGCATCGTCCACGCGCTGTGGCGGCCGATCCCGGGCCAGTTCGACGACTACATCGCGGTGCCGAAGAACAATCTGTACCAGTCGCTCCATACGGCCGTGATCGCTCTCGACGGCAAGCCGCTCGAGATCCAGATCCGGACGCACCAGATGCACCAGGTGTCGGAGGTCGGCATCGCCGCCCACTGGCGCTACAAGGAAGGCTCGAAGAGCGACCGCGAATACGACGCCAAGCTGGCCTGGCTGCGGCAGCTCATGGACTGGCAGCGCGACGTGTCCGACGCGACCGAATTTGTCGAGGGCATCAAGCTCGACATCTTCCAGGACCAGGTGTTCGTATTCACCCCGAAGGGCGACATCAAGGACCTTCCTGCGGGCGCCACGCCGCTCGACTTCGCCTATCGCATCCACACCGACGTCGGCCATCGCACGATCGGGGCCAAGGTCAACAACCGCCTCGTGCCGCTCGATTACCGGCTCAAGAACGGCGACATCGTCGAGATCGTGACGACCAAGGGCGAGCACGGCCCGTCGCGAGACTGGATGAACGTGGTTCGCACGTCCCACGCGCGCGAAAAGATTCGCCAATGGTTCAAGCGCAAGGACCGCGACGAGAACATCGTCCACGGCCGGGAGTCGCTGGAACGCGAGTTGCGACGGCTGGCCCGGACCTCGCTGGCGGCCGTCGGGGCGGAGCGGATCGCGGACGTCGCGCGGCACTACAACTTCGACCAGGTCGACGACTTCTTCGCCGCCGTGGGCTATGGCGCGATCGGGGCACAGCAGGTGGTGATGCGGCTGGGCGTCGTCGACGACACCCAGCTGGCGCTGCCGACCCAGGCGCCGGCGACTTTGCCGGTCCGTACCGGCGGCGTGCGGGTCAAGGGTGTGGGCGACCTCCTGGTGCGCTTCGCCAAGTGCTGTCACCCCATCCCGGGCGACCCGATCGTGGGCTTCATCACCCGCGGCAAGGGCGTGACGGTTCACCTGCAGAGTTGCCCCACGGTGATCAACGAACGGGAGATCGGCCGGCTGATCGAGGTCGAGTGGGAGTCGACCGAGGCGGAGACGTATCCCATCGCCATCCGTGTCGAGGCCTACGACCGGACCGGGTTGCTCAACGACATCACCCAGGTCGTGGCGGAGAACAAGGTCAACATCGTGTCCGCCGCGGTCAGCGTGAATCCGGATCACACGGCGATCGTCATTGCCACGCTGCAGGTCTCGTCGGTCGCGCAGCTGGCGCGGGTGATGAGCCGGATCGAGCAGCTCAAGGACGTCCTGTCGGTCCAACGGGACCTGGGATAACCTCCCGCGAGAGGCGGGGAGTCCGGGTGTGAGCGCAGTGTCCACGACGCTGGATCCAGCCCTTCCGGCGCGGCTATCGGACGGGTGCTGCACGATCCGCACGCGGTCGCCGAGCTGGCGGAGATGGCCACGCTCGTCGGCGCGGCGGCACGCCTGGCGCGAGCCGCCGACCGCGCTCGATGATCCGTGGTTCGAGGCGAAGAACCTGTGAGTGTGCCTTTGAAGTGGCTCAAATCAAGAGTGAGGTCGCTCAGATCAAGAGCCAAGGCCTATCTGCGTCGGCATTGGGTGATGCTTTGGCTGCGTGATTTGCGAGCGCCGCGCGCCGCGGAGACAGTCCGCGAGGTGCACGGCGGTCGCCCTCGAGAGCGCGACAGGATCTGCCTGTTTGCGCATTTCGATCCACAGGGCCGAATTGACCCTTATGTCGAGCACCACATAAGGGTCCTCGCAAGCTCAGGCTTCGACGTCATCTTGAGCTCGACGAGTCAGCGTCTCGACGCCGATGACGTGCGACGTGTGCTTCCTCTATGTCGCGCCGTGATGCGTCGCGACAACATCGGTCTCGACTTCGGATCGTGGCAGGCGGCGATGGCTACGTTTCCGGACGTCTGGACCTACGATCGCATGTTGCTCACCAACGACACGCTGTTCGGTCCTTTTTCCGATTTGGGAGCCGTCTTCGCCAAGATGGAGAATGCCGCAGAGCTCGTGTGTGGATTGAACGACAGCCTGGAGACCGCGCCGCATTTGCAATCGTTCTTTCTGTACTTCAAGTCACCGCTCCTGCAAGATCCGGCGTTTCGGAGGTTTTGGCAGCGCTTTCGCTTCAGCTTCCGTAAACGACGCATCATCGACAGCGGCGAGATCGGTCTTAGCCAATACCTGATGAAGGCGGGCTACCAGCTCTTCCCTGTGTACCCCATCCGGGATCTCTTGCAGGTTGCGCAGGCGATGGGACAACGATTCCAATACCACGAGCGATTGACGACACTACCCGTCAACGCGTCGCTGATGATGTGGGACATCCTGCTGACGGACTTTGATTACCCATACATCAAGGCAGAGTTGCTGCGCAGCAACCGCTTCGACTCGCGCGCGGTAGCGAATTGGCGTGTGCTGATTCCGCCTTCGGCTTCCGCCGTCGCCGATGACGTGGAGCGTTATCTGAAACGCGTTGGCGTCTTTGCAGTGCCCCTTCCTGACGACGGGCTACCTCGACCTGCAGGATCTGGCTAGGGAAAGGAACGCCGCCACCTTCAATCCTGGCGAGCCGGTCGGCCGCTAGACTTCGGCGCGATGCCCCTCTTCCGCGCCCCTCGCGGGACCCACGACCTCCTGCCAGCGGATCGCGCCGCCCTCGGACGCCTCGAGCGACTGGCCGCGAACCTCGCGGCGCGCTACGGATATCAGCCGATCGAGACGCCGATGTTCGAGCAGACCGGCGTGTTCGAACGCGGCATCGGGGCGGTGACCGACGTCGTCGAGAAGGAGCTGTTCCGGATCGTGCCGCGCACGGAGGAGGGTGAGACGTGGGCCCTCCGGCCAGAGCCCACGGCCGGCATCGTGCGTGCCTACATCCAGCACGGGATGCAGACCTGGCCGCAGCCCGTGAAGCTGACGATGACCGGGCCGATGTTCCGCTACGACCGCCCGCAGGCCGGTCGCTACCGCCAGTTCTGGCAGTTCGACGTGGAGGCCATCGGCGATCCGGGACCGGCCATCGACGCCGAGATCGTCGAGCTTGCGACGCGTTTTTACCGCGACGCGGGGCTGCCGGCGATCGACCTGTTCGTCAATTCCGTTGGCGATGCGACCTGCAGGCCCGCGTATGTCGAGCAGCTCGGTCGCTACTACCGCGGTCTTGCGGACCGGCTGCCGCGTCTCGAGCGGGAGCGTCTCGAGCGGAGCCCGTTGCGGCTGCTCGACTCCAAGGAGCCGGCGATGGCCGAGATCAACGCCGCCGCTCCGCTCATCACGGATCATCTGTGCGTCGCTTGCGCGGAGCATTTCACGGG
>JALZAF010000114.1 GCA_030948505.1 Chloroflexota bacterium | reverse complement strand
GAGCGGCGGTCAGCCGGGACCCTGGACCCGCGCCGTCACGCGCGAGTGGTTCATCGCCGGAACCCAGCCGGGCCGAGGTGGGGCCGTCGACCCGCCCGGCCTGCTCTACTCACAGGGTTGTGGCGGCTGGCAGGTCGACCCGCTCAAGGCCGAGCTCGGCCCGGCCAGCTGGAACATCGACGTCGCGAGCTGGATCGCGCGGGCCCGCCGCGGCCCGGGCGTGCTCGGTCAGTACGGCTCGAGGACGGCCTACTTCTGGGCGCAAGGCACGTGGGGCGGGACGCTGGTCGGTCCGTGCGCGGCGCCGAAGGCCAACCCGGGCGACAAGCCGCCCAAGGGCGGCAAGCACGGCCACAAGCCGCCCAAGGGCGGTGGGGGCGGCGGTGGTGGCGGCGCCCCTCCACCTCCTCCGACCCCCTAGGGCGCCTCGAGCATGATGCGTGCCCAGCTCGTCGCATGGGCCGTCCGCGGGATGGGCCTGGCGATGGGCGTCGCCGTCGTCTACGCTCTCGGCGCGCTGGCTATCGCCGCGGCCGGCGTGCTGCTCCTCGTGTTCGTGGCGATCCTGTTTGCGTCCGCCCTCGAACCGTTCGTCGGCTGGATCCGGGGCCATGTCGGCCTGGGTCGGGGACCGACAATCCTGCTCGTCTACGCGGCGTTTCTGGTCTTGGTTGTGGCCATGGCATTGATCGTCGTCCCTGCCGCGATCGGCCAGTTCAACGAGATCCTGGTCGAGCTGCCACCGCTCGTGGATCGGGCCCGGCACTGGGCCGCCACCCTTCAGCCGGCGGGGCTGGGTGCCAGCATCCGCGCCCTGGTCGATGCCGCCAGCGCGCTCCTCACCCCGAAGCCGCCGGACCCGAACGCGGTCGTCCGGGTCGGCTTGACGGTCGTAGAGGCGGTGGTGTCGCTGGTGACGCTGCTGGCGATCGTCTACTTCTGGCTGGTGGAACACGCCCGGCTGCAGCGATTTGTGCTCGCGTTCCTGCCTGGAGAGCGGCGCGCGGGCGCGCGCGACGCGTGGAACGAGATCGAGAACCGCCTTGGCCTGTGGGTCCGGGGGCAGCTGATCCTGATGGCCACGATGGGCATCGCGACGGGAGCGGCGTACTTCCTGCTCGGCGTTCCCTCGGCCCTGCTGCTCGGCCTGATCGCCGCGCTGACGGAAGCCATCCCGATCGTGGGGCCCCTGCTCGGCGCGGTTCCGGCGCTGCTCGTGGCGGCCACCGTTTCGCCTCAGCTCGCTCTCGCGGTAGCGGTGGTCTACCTGGTAGTCCAGTTGGTCGAGGGCAACATCCTCGTCCCGCTCGTCATGCGCAACACGATCGGGCTGTCGCCGTTCCTGGTCGTCGTCAGCCTGCTCATCGGCGGCGCCGCCGGCGGGCTCCTGGGCGCCCTGTTCGCCGTCCCGGTCGCCGCCGCGACCCTCGTGGTGCTGGAAAGGCTCCAGGATCGAGATGTGCCGATCGCGCAGGACCCCTCGCCGACTGAAGTCGACCCAGCCGAAGCCGAGGCGCAGGCGCGGTCGCTGCCGGACGCCGCGGCCGGGAAGCCCTAGTCCCGACCCCTCGTGCCGCGCCTCAGCTCGTGCCGCGCTTCAGCGCAGCGGTGCCAGCTCCACCCGCCGCCGGCCCCGGGTGGGCCGGGTCACTCGCGCGCTCGCGGCCGGGGCCTGTCGCCACTCGACGACCCGTGTTCCCAGATCGAACGCCGCGAGCGGGGTGAAATCGATCGTGGCAGCCGGATCGGCCGCCTGGAATCGGTGACCCGGTGGCCCAGCCGGGCATCGGAAGATGTCGCCGCTGGCAAGAACCTCGACGTCGTTCTCCCACTCGATGGCGATGCTGCCGGCCGTGACCAGGCCCCAGTGCTCGAGGTCGCAGTACGGCGAGGCGTAGCCGCTCCTTGGTCCGAGCCTGGTCTGGCAGAAGAGCAGGTCGCCCATCCGGGTGCCCGTCGTGGAGACCTCGCCGGGTTCGGCCTCAACGCTGGGATCGACCTTCGGCACGATCGCCTGCGGTCCTACCCCTGAGCGGCCGCGGAGGACCTGAAAGCCCTCGTCGCGAAGGGCCTCGTCGCTGACGTCCCGGCCGCTGTCGAAAGGCTCGAAACTCGCGAGCCGCCCCGCACCGGCACACAACATCCGGTGGGGCAGGCCGCCCGGCACGTGGAATGCCGTCCCCTCGGGGATGCGCTGGCGAGCCGGACCGATCTCCAGCTCGATGTCTCCGTCCAGCACGAAGCCCCAGTGCTGGCGGTCACACAGATCCTCCATTCGGGTCCCGCTGGACCCGCTCGGCGGGAGCTCGGCGAGCACGAACGCGACGTCGCCCAGGATGGCGAATCGCATCGTCAGACCGGCGCTGCGGATCGAACGAAGGTCTGCCGGCGCGACGTGCATCGGAACCCCTTCGATGCGTCGGCCCCGTGGCGGCGGGGCTTGATCCCGGACTGGGCGACAAGCATACCGGACGCTCGGTCCGCTGCAATGCCCCTGCAATGTCCGGCCGCAGGCCAATTGTCAGGCCGTCACGCCGGTCGTGCCGTAGTGTGCCGGGAACGTCGGCGTGCGATGCCTCCAGGTGGTGGCACGCCCCAATCCGGGAGAGACAGCGAAGACGTGATCGACCGCGTCGACGAACGATCCGAGGGGACCGTCGCGGCGGCGGCCATCGCCGGGCGGCTCGGCGCCGTCCTCGATTCGGTCGCCGACGGGATCACCGTCCAGGACCCGACCGGCCGCCTGGTGTACGCCAACGCGGCGGCCGTACGGGTGATCGGATTCCATACGGCTGCCGAGCTGCTCTCCGCGACCCCGGGCGAGATCATGACCCGCTTCGAGATATTCGACGAGGCCGGCTCGCCGATGCCCCTGTCTGCCCTGCCCGGCCGGCTCGCCCTGCAGGGCACCCCCGAGCCCGCGGCGACCATCGGTTTCCGGATCGTGGCCACTGGCGAAGAGCACTGGGCCCAGGTGCAAGCGGCGCCGCTGCTCGACGCCGAGGGGCGGGTGATCTTCGCCATCAACACCTTCCACGACGTCACCGAGCGGCTGCGCATGGAGGCGGAGCTGCGGGCCAGTATCGGCGAGGCCAAACGCGCCGAGGCCGGACTGCGCCTCCTGGCAGACGCGACGATTCGGCTGGACGCGACCCTCGACGTGCAGGAGACCGTCGACGCCGCCGCGGCCATTGCCGTGCCCACCCTGGCCGACTGGTGCTTCATCGACCTGATCGAGCCGGATGGAGCGCCCCGCCGGCGGGCGGTCCTGACCGCCGTCCCGGACAGCTCCCGGATCGCGGACCGCCTGCGCGCCTTTCCCATTGACCCTGCTGGTCCCAGCCCGGTCGCGGTCGCCATGCGCGCCGGTCAGCCGGTGGTGCTGGAGGACTTCACGGCCGGGGCACTGGCCCAGATCGCACGAACCAAGGAGCATGGTGCGCTTCTGCGCGAGGTCGATCCGAAGAGCGCGATGGCCCTGCCCCTGATTGCCCGCGGCCGGACGCTGGGCGTGATGCTCCTCGTCGCGACACGATCCGGCCGTCGCTACGACCCAGCAGACCTGGAGCTGGCCGCCGACCTCGCCCGGCGCGCCGCAGTGGCCATCTCGAACGCCGAGCTCTACGCCGCGGAGCAGGCCGCCCGCGAGGCAGCGGAGGGGGCGGCCCGGCGGACCGATCGCCTGCAGCGGGCGACGCGCGCCCTCGCCGGGGCGCTGAGCCGCGAGGAGGTCATGGAGATCGTGCTGCGCGAAGCCAGCGACGCGACCGGCGCGACCGCGGGTGCGATCCTCCTCCGCGCCGACGACGAGCTGGCCCTGGGAGCCTGGCGGGGCGTCGCAACGGCGGCCGCGAAGCGCCATCGGCGGATCCCGCTCGACGCGGCCGTGCCCGCTGCGAAGTCCGCCCGTACCGGACATCCGGTCTGGGTGCCGGCCACCGGCGGCGGGGTCCCGCCCCAGCTGCTCGGCCCGACCGACGAGACCGGCGGGGCTGCGGCCTGCGCCGTTCCGATTGGCATCGACGACGCGCCGACGGGCGCCCTCGCCCTCGTCTTCTCCGGCCCGCGCCATTTCGGCGACGACGACCGCGCCTTCCTCGTCGCTTATGCCGACCTCTGCAGCCAGGCGCTCGAGCGTGTCGGCCTGGGGGAGGCGCGGGAGGAGCTGCTCAAGAGCCTGGGCGACCAGCGCAGCCGCCTCGAGACCGTGCTGCGCCAGATGCCGGCGGGCGTCCTGATCTCTGACGCCGACGGAACCCTGGTCCTGACGAACGAGCATGCGGCCCAGATCTGGCGCGAGCCGGTCCCATCGGGTCGCGACGTCGCCGACTACAAGCACTACGTCGCCCACCGCCCGACGGGCGAACCGTACGCCATCGACGAGTGGCCGCTGGCGCGCGCGCTGCGGGTTGGCGAGACGGTGACGGGCGAGATCATGGCCATCGTCCGTTTCGACGGCACGCGCGGCTGGATCTCCGTCGATGCGGCGCCGGTCCGCGATCGCGACGACCGGATCGTGGCCGCCGTGTCGACCTTCACCGACGTCACCGCAACGCGCGATGCGGCCGACCGCCAGCAGTTCCTCGGGGACGCCAGCACCCTGCTGGCCTCCTCGCTTGACTATGAGGCGACCATCCGGCGGGTCGCCGATCTCGCCGTGCCGACGATCGCCGACTGGTGCACGATCGACCTGGTAGGCCCGGACGGCAAGCTCGAACACCTCGCGGTGGCTCATGTGGACCCGGCCAAGGTCGAGCTGGCACAGGAGCTGCGGCGCCGCTTCCCACCCTACCCGGCGGCGACGAGCGGGGTCCCGGCTGTCATCCGCAACCAGAGGTCGGAGCTCGTGTCGCAGCTCCCGCCGGATGCCTTCGATGTCATCGAGGATCCGGAGCTGCGGCGGATCATCGACCAGCTCGAACTGCATTCCTACATGTGTGTCCCGCTGGTCGCCGGGGGCGAGAGCATCGGGGCCATCACATTCGTCGGCGCCGAGTCTGGACGCCGCTTCGACGCCGACGACCTGGCGCTGGCCGAGAACCTCGCCGCCAGGGCCGCATCGGCCGTCCAGAACGCGCGGCTCTTCCGCGACGTGGGCCGCTACAAGGCGACCCTCGACGCCACGCTCGATGCGGTCTACATGTTCGATCCGCACACGCTGCGCTTCTCCTACGTCAACCTCGGCGCGGTCGACCAGGTTGGCTACGACGCCGGGACGCTGCTCGACATGAACCCGACCATGCTGGCCGTGGACCTGGACGAGCCACAGCTGCGCTTGCTGATCGCCCCCCTGCTCGACGGCCGGCTCCAATCCCGCACCATCACCCTGACCCAGCGCCATCGCTCCGGCCGGCGCCTGCCGGTCGAAGTCCTGCTCCAGTACGTCAAGCTCCCGGAGCAGGCGGGCAGAGTCGTCGCCATCGCCCGCGACATCTCCGATCGGGTCGAGGCACAGGCCCGCCTGCAGCGTCTGGCCGAGGCAGAGCATGCCCGCGCCGCGGAGCTGAATGCCGTCATTCGGGCGATGGGAGAAGGCGTGGTCGTGTGCGACCGCGAGGGCACGATCAGTCTCGCCAATCCGGCCGCGGAGGAGCTGTTCCCCGGCGTCGCCTCGCGCACCTATGCCGAGATCCTGGACCAGTTCGAGGACGGCGGGGCCGGTGCGCCCGCGCTGGGGACGCGCGGCGGGCCGGTCGAGCTGCGGGTCCGCGGTGAAGAGGAGCGCTGGATCGAGCTGAGCACGTATCCGGTGGCTGCTCGACGGCCCGGCAGGGGAACGGCACGCGATGACGGCGAGACGATCGCGCTGCTGCGCGACGTGACGGTGCCGCGCCAGCGGCAAGCCGTGCGCGACACATTCATCGGCGTGCTGTCGCACGAGCTGAGGACGCCGGTGACCACGATCTATGCCGGCTCCAAGGTTCTCGCCCGCGGCGCATCCACGCTCGACGAGGATGTCCGGCGCAGCGTGTTCGAGGACATCCACGTCGAGGCGGAACGGCTCCACCGGCTGGTCGAGGACGTCATCGCCCTGACCCGCTTCGGTGAGGAACAGGCAGAGATCGGCGACGAGCCAGTGCTGCTGCAGCGGATCCTGCCGGCGGTCGTGCGCTCCGAAGAGGCGCGCTGGCCAGGCGTCAGGTTCCAGCTGCGGGTGCCGGGCGGCCTGCCGACGGTGATCGCGGACGCCACCTATGTCGAACAGGTCGTCCGCAACCTGCTGTCGAACGCGGCCAAGTACGGTGGCCCCAAGGCCAACGTCGAGATCGTCCTCGAGGCTGCACGGGAGGAGGTCCTGGTCCGCATCCTGGACGACGGCCCGGGTTTCCCGCCCGCCGAGGCGGACAAGCTGTTCGAGCTCTATTACCGCTCGCCGTCGACCGCCGGCACGGCCAGCGGGGCCGGCATCGGCCTCTTTGTGTGTGCCCGGCTCATCCGAGCCATGGGCGGTCGGATCTGGGCAATGCCGCGGTCCGATCGCGGCTCCGAGTTCGGATTCAGCCTGCGCGTGATGCCCGACGACTGACCAGCCGCGGGGCGCCCAATGCCTGGCCGCCCACCGCGGGCACCTCAGACCCAGCGACGTGCGCGGGCCAGGGCCAGGATCGCGATGGCCATGACCACCATCGCGCCAACGACCAGCCAGAAGTTCGCGGGCTGGTTGAAAAAATCTGGCTGGAAGTTCATGCCCATGACCCCAGCCAGCACGACGCTGGGCAGCAGCACCGCGGACAACACGGTCAGCGCCTTCATCACTTCGTTGGTGCGCTGGGCCGCTCGTCCGAGGTAGATGTCGAACGATCCGACCAGCAGCTGGCGTGCGTTCTCGACCGCGTCGATGACCCGTTCCAGGCGTTCGGCGAGCTGTGGCTGGGGATGGCCAAGGACCTCGTCCAATGCCAGGTCCGTGCGGGCCAGGGGGGCAAGCGCCTCGCGGTGTGGCGCGATGGTCCGCCGCAGCAGTCCGACCTGGCGACGGAGACGTAGCACATCGACAAGGAAATCGTCGTCGTTGGGGCCACGAAGGGCGATCTCGTCGAGATCGTCGATGTCGCGCTCGATGGCCTCGATGGGCTCGAAGTAGGTGGTCAGCATGGTATCGACGAGGGCAGCCAGGAAGGAGCCCGAGTCCAGCTTGCCGATGAGCGTGTCGCCCCGCAGCTGGTCGTTGAATTCCCGGAGAGCGGCGACCGGTCCGTCGTGAACCGTGACCACGACCAGGCGCCGGGCGAACAAGTCGAGCTCCCTGAGGACGACCGACTCCGCGGCGCTATCGCTCGCCTCGATGGCCTCCATGGTCAGGTGGACGGCGTCCCGGTAGCGCACCAGGTGGGCGTGCCCCAGCTTCTCCTGGATGAGCCTGGCCGCATCAGCCGGAATGTCGAGGATGGCGGCGATGCGCTCGAACCGGCCGGCGTCCCGACTGTCCACGTCGACCCACAGGAGCTGGTCCTTGCGCAGAGCGGCGACCAGCGCGGGGGTCAGCTCGACATCCCGGTCCGGCCTCCTGGCGTCGTACAGCCGCGCCTGGATCGGTCCGCTTGACGCAGGATCGCCAGCCGCCTGGCCGCGGGCCGTGGGGGTCCTGTCGGAGCGGTCCGGGCCAGCTCCGGCGCGGCGCTTTGGCGCCCCATGGCCTGGCGGGACCCGGCTCGCGAAGACTCGGCGGGGCCGGTCAGCGGAACGACAGCAGGAGCGCGGCGGCGAACGCCATGATCGCCATGGCGTACTCCATCACGCGCATCGAGCGCTCGTCACGGGTGAGGTTGTCGCCTTCGATACTCGTGACCCTGGTGCGATCGATCATCGCTGTGGCTCCAAGAGACGCGGTGGATGGGTGGCCCGGCCTCCGGTCCGGGCGACGTGGTTGATGGGGTGAAGTCTCGCTGCCTGACCCTGCCGTCCGCGCTTAGGTGGAGGCGACGGTCCTAACAGGCCTCTTGCACCGGGCTGGGACCCCGCCGCCAGGGCCCCAGCTGTCAGGCCGTTGTTAGGCCGGGGCGGGCCCGCAGTGTCGAGGCTCGCATCCCCCGTCGGCGACAGTGAGGGCCCGCTCGATAGGGCGGATCAAGCAGGGACGGAGGTTGTTCATGAGCATCATTGCGTGGATCGTGCTCGGCGCGATTGCCGGCTATCTGGCCGGCTTCCTGGTCAAGGGTGACGAGGGCCTCGGCATCATCGGGCACATCGTGCTCGGGATTGTCGGCGCCATCGTCGGCGGCTATCTCGCCGGCCTGCTTTTGAATCGCGACGTCATCAATGGCCCGCTCGACGTGACGTCGATCGTGGCCTCCGTGATCGGCGCGATCATCGTGGTCGTCGTCGTGAACGCGGTCACCGGCCGCAGCCGGACGGGTCGCGGCGCGATCTGACCTCGCACGGGCCGCACGGGCGACCCGACTCAACCAGCCAGGAACGCCCACCACCCAATCGGTGGGCGTTCCGCTTTTCCGGCCGGCCGAAGGGCGGCCGGCGCGAAAGGAGCCACCATGTCGACCATCACCGAATCGATCGACGTCCGGGTGCCGGTTCGCACCGCCTACAACCAGTGGACACAGTTCGAGGAGTTCCCCCGCTTCATGGAGGGGGTCGAAAAGGTCCAGCAGCTCGACGACAAGCGACTCCACTGGGTCGCCAGGGTGGGCGGCAAACGGGAGGAGTGGGACGCGAAGATCACGGAGCAGACACCGGATCAGCGCGTCGCCTGGAAGGCCACCAGCGGCGCTCCGAATGCCGGCGTCGTGACCTTCCATCGGCTCGATGACAACACCACCAGAGTGATGGTCCAGATGGACATCGAGCCGCAGGGCCCGATCGAGAAGCTGGGTGACGCCGTCGGCCTGCCCGAACGACAGGTCAGGGAGGACCTGGAGCGGTTCAAGACCTTCATCGAGTCGCGCGGCCGGGAGACCGGAGCCTGGCGCGGCGAGGTGAACCAGAAGGTGTCCTAGGCTGCCGGCGACGCAGCAGTCGCCGGCCCGACGGGAGGTTCTGACACGGGCTGCGGGCTGTTACAAGCCTGCAAGACTTCGCCCGGCGCCTCTGACCATCCTGCAGGCCGCCCCATTTAGCCTACTCGGCAACGGTGGCTGGTCCACCGGGACGCGACTTGAAATCCTCCCGCAGGGAGCGCTTGTGACGGGGCGTTCCCTCTCGTTCCCACGGACGGCTCGAGTCCCCTCCTCGGGCCGTCCGTTCTTCATGCCCGTCACGGCCGCTACGGCCCTCGGCTCCGCGCCCGGCGCATCGGGGCCGCGGGGGCTGCAAGCGGACTGACACCCTCCCGCAGGGCCAAAGGGTCGGCGCGATACGCGCAGGAGCCTACGGTCTTGGCAGCCGGGGGAACACCCCCGAACCCCAACCAGGGAGGAACTGCTCCGTGGACGACGTCAAGAAGACATACCGCGAAGGCGAAGAGAAGTCGAAAGAGGCCTGGCGCAAGGCCGACGGCAACGAAGACCTGGCCGACAAGGTCGGGAACGCGGGCGACGACATCCGCAAGAACCTGGGCAATGCCGGAGACGATCTGCGCCACGAGGCGGACAAGACGGCCGACGAGGTCGACAAGGACCGCCGTTACTGATCCCTGAGACGAGAGCGCCCGTCGGGCTTCGCCCGGCGGGCGCTTTTTCATGCCCTTCGGGGTCCGGGAGCGGCTTCAGGGTCCGGCAACCGCTTCCGCGCGCCACAGCCTGTCACACCGCTGCAAGCGATACGGGTCTGCCGACCGGGCGTGGCCCGCCCCGTCGGACCTAGGCTGCCCCATGCGGGAAGGGCCGGATCCTCCGGCTCGAGGCCGCGCCGCCGTCGCGGAAGGAGGCAGCTTGATGACGACACAGAAGTCTGACACTGAGCGGGCGAACGGCGCCCGGAGCCAGGCCAGCGGGCCTTCGCCGCGCGAGGTCGCGGGAGATGTCGCGAGCGGCGTTCGCGATGCGGCCGAGACGGTCGCGGCGCGACTGCCCGAGGCGGCCGCCAGCACCAGGGCGGCGGTCGACGAGGCTGCCCGGCGGATCGAGACAGGCTCGGACGAGATGCTGACCGCCGGCGCAACGCTCTCGCTGGGCGTCGCGATCGGGCTGCTCCTCGGCGGCGCCAGCCGGCTCCTGGTCGTGCTCGCGCTCATCCCCGCCGCCGCGATGGGCATGACGCTGCTCGATCGGAACGGTCGGGGCCGCCCGCTCGGCGGCAAGCACACGGCAGGCTGACGGCCAAGCCACCCGTTTCGGAGGCACCCCGCTTCTCGGGGCTTCGCTCGGGCTAGCTCACGCGCACGTGGGTTCGCTCACGCGCGCATGGGTCACTCACGCCCGCGGGGCTTGCTCCCGCTCGGGTGCTCCTCGCACGCTCGCTCCCCCCTGGGTCCCTCAGGCTCGGGCGGCCTTGGCCTGCGGTCGCTTCAGCCCGCGCCGATTGGCGATCGGAGCCTCGTCGAGAAGCGGGACCTGGTCCGTCGTCGGGGCAGGGCCGGCGATTCGCTTGCGGGCGGCCGCCTTCGGTGCGTCGAGGGCCGCGGGAAGGGCGAACTCCGTCGCGCACCAGGCGCAGGCGACCCAGTCGAGGCCCATCGAGCGACCGCATGACAGACAACGGTGGGCGAGTCTGGCGCGGCAGGCCGGGCAGCTGAGCCAGGTCTCGTCGACGAGCTTCGAGCAGCCCGGGCAGGCGAGCAGGGCCGAGCGTTCCAGCGCCGTCAGGCGGTTGTCGAGCGCACGCGCCCGGGCCTCGGACAAGGTCGCGGCCGGGCGCACGACGCGATAGACCACCAGTGCCAGCGGGAAGAGGACCGGCGAGGCGATCACCAGCGCCCCTGACGCCAGGTACGGAGCGATGGGGCTGGCGTGGCGACGCCGGGCATCCTGGTAAGCCCAGAACGCGACGGCCAGCCAGACGATGACGATGTAGACGACGGCTCCCGTCGCCGCCATTCGCACGACAGGATTGGCCACGATGCCGGCGATCACCTGACCGAACTGGTCCATCAGACCCGCCATCGAGCGCTCCCTGGAAAGTTCTGGCGCGGTCCCCGCCGGCGCCGAAGAGGTCGTCAATACGTCCGATCGATTGCCCGCCCCTATGGAACTGCGACGCGGCTCACGGACAGACCCGGCGCGCGGAGGGCCGGCTTGCAGAGCCGTTGCAGGCGCGGGGAGCGTGCCGGGGAACGCCGCCTGGCGACGCGCTGGCTCGCAACACGGACGCAACGCCAGACCCGGGTGGTGGGGCGCGAGGGCCACCTGCCGGGCATCACCCTCGAAGCAGCCCAGCCGTCGACCCCGTCCGTTCCGGGATCGGGTCAGATCGAAGAGAGACCGAACGTGATTCAACCGACGCCCGCGGAGACCGTTCGTGGGGGGG
>JALZAF010000025.1 GCA_030948505.1 Chloroflexota bacterium | reverse complement strand
CCCCCACCCCATCGCGCAGGTCCGGGTCGTGCTCGTGCGACCGCGGCGGGACGACCGCCTCCACCAGCACCTCGACATCACGTCCCAGCCAGGCCTGGTTGCGCTCATGCCCGATCCGCTCTTGGAGGGCCAGCAGCGTGTTCAGCCGGCGGCGCTTGTCGGCCGCCGGCACGTCGTCGTCTAGTCGCTTCGCCGGCGTGCCGGGTCGCGGCGAGTAGGCAGCGGCGAAGACCTGGTCATAGCCGACGGTCTCCAGCAGCCGCAGCGTCGATTCGAACTGCGCCTCCGTCTCGCCGCAGAACCCGACGATGACGTCCGACGAAATCGAAATACCCGGCACGGCGGCACGGATCCGGGCAAGGCGCTCGAGATAGTGGTCGACCGTGTATTGCCGGCCCATGCGGCGCAGCACCGCGTCGTCGCCGGACTGCACCGGCAAATGGAGGTGCTCGCAGACCGAAGGGCACTCGGCCATCGCGGCGATGAGGCGATCAGACAGGTCCCAGGGGTGGCTGGTGACGAACCGGAGGCGAGGGATCGCCGGCGCACCGTCGGAGGTTCGGAGGCCGTCGATCGCCCGGATCAGCTCGGCCAGGTCCGGCCGCGAGCCCAGGTCCAGGCGCCGCCCGGCCCAGCGTTCGGTGGCGACATGCCCGAAGCGGGCCTCGGGCTCCAAGTCGTGACCGTACGAATTGACGTTCTGTCCGAGCAACGTGACCTCGCGGTAGCCGGCCGTAGCCAGCTGGCGCGCCTCCGCGACGACCTCGTCGAACGGTCGGCTTCGCTCCGGCCCGCGACTGAACGGCACGATGCAGTAGGTGCAGGTCTTGTCGCAGCCGTAGATGATCGGCAGCCAGGCGCTGATCGCCGACTCTCGCGCAACGCTGCCACCATCGACCGCCAACGCGCGACTGCGAGGCAGGTGGTCCGCCGAACCCACCGTCGACCGACCGACCACCGTCGTCGCCCCGACCGCCCCGACCACCCCGACCGACCCGATGGCCGCCTGGGCCGACGCGAGCCCCAGCCGGTCGATGAGCTCCGGCTCCTCGTCCGGGCGGAGGAAGAGATCGACCGCCGGGTAGCGCCGCCGCAGCCCGCCACGATCCGGCTCACGGACCGAGCAGCCGGTCATCACCACCCGAAGGCCCGGGTTGGCGGCCTTCAGCCGGGCGAGGTGACCCTGGCGGCCGATGACCTTCTGCTCCGCGCCCTCGCGGATGGCGCAGGTGTTGATCACGATGAGATCGGCCGCGTCGAGTCCGCTGGCCTCCTCGCAGCCGGCGGCCACCAGGCGGCCGGCCATCTCCTCCGAGTCGCTGCGGTTCATCTGGCAGCCCAGCGTCCAGACGTGGAACCGGGGCAGAGCCGCGGATTCGGGCAGGTACTCGTCGAGGCGGTTGTCGGTCGGCCGCGGGTTGGCCCGGGGGGCGCTCACGAGCCCGGAGCCCAGGTCCAGCACGGGCAGCGACCTCGAGCTGGTCACGGTTCGTTCGGTCATCGCCTCGCTCGGTGGGCCTCGGCCAATGCCTCGTGGACCGCGTCAGCCACCTCTGGCGGGACCCAGAGCGCGGCGTGCGCCTCGGCGTAGCGGCCGAGGTCGCCATGGTAGTCGGTGCCACCCGTGGGAACGAGTCGCAGCTCGTCCGCGACGGCCCGGACCGAGTCGACCGTCGCCCGGTCGAACGAGCGGTAGTAGACCTCGAGGCCGCCGAGGCCACGCTCGACCAGCTCCCGGACCGTCCCGATCCGTTCCGCCGCCTCCCCGAGGTGGGCCAGGACCGGCAGCCCTCCGGCGGCCCGGATGGCGGCGATCGCCTGGGCGGGGCCGAGGCCGTCGCGCGGGACGTAGGCCGGCATGTCCTTGCCGAGCCAGCGCTGGAAGGCGTCCTCGACGCTGTCGGCGTGACCTGTTGCCACGATGGCGCGGGCGACCATGGGCCGACCGAGGGCGTCGTCGTCGCGAGTTTCTTGCCCATCGAGCGCGGCGTCGATCGGCATGCCGATCGTACGAAGCCGGGCCAGGATCCGCTCGAAGCGAAGGCGGCGCTGGTCGCGCTGGGCGGCGAGCTGGCCTTCGAAGGCCGCGTCGTCCGGGTCCATCCCCAGCCCCAGGATGTGGAGCTCGCTCTCCCAGAGGCCGTCGCCGGCCCCGACCACGGCGTTGATCTCGACTCCCGGGATGAGCTCCAGCTCCTTCGAGAGCGGGCCGGCTTGCAGCTCGTGGTAGCCCGCGAGCGTGTCGTGATCGGTGATCGAAAGCAGGCGCACGCCGGCCGCGACGGCCTGTGCCACGAGATCGGCCGGTTCCAGGACGCCGTCGGAGCGCCGGGTGTGGGTGTGGAGGTCGATCGTGGAGGGCGCCGGTGGCACTACGAGGCCCGGGGCGCTCTCATTGGCGTGTCGGCTGGTCAACCGGCACCCTCAGCAGCGAACCGCCGATCGCCCACCGAGGGCTGAGGCGACGCCCCGCGAGCCATCAGCCCGAGGTTTCGACGAGGCGCTGGATCCGTTCGATCTGGAGCGCCCTGCCGCTGACGGGGTCGACGTCGATCTGGCAGGCGTTGAAGATCACCGGCCCCTCCCCCACCTCGAAACGCGTCGGCAGGGCGTTGATGAAGCGCGGCAGGACGGTCTTCGGATCGAACCCGATGACGCTCCACACCGGGCCGGTCATGCCGAGGTCGGTCAGGTAGGCCGTCCCCTTGGGCAGGATCCTCTCGTCGGCCGTGACGACATGGGTGTGCGTCCCGACGACGACGCTGACCCGGCCGTCGAGATACAGCCCGAGCGCGTTCTTCTCGGATGTGATCTCGCAGTGAAAGTCGACCAGCCGGACCGGCGGCAGCGGCTCGGATGACTCGTCCAGCAGGCGGTCGGCCTCGGTGAAGGGGTTGTCGATCGGCTGCATGTACGTGCGGCCCTGGAGGTTGACCACGGCGACTTCGGTGCCGTCGTTCGCGTGGTAGGTCCCCCACCCCCGACCCGGCACGTCGTGTGTGCCGTAGTTGAGCGGCCGCAGGACGCGCTCATCGGTCTCGAGGTACGGGAAGACTTCCTTCTTGTCCCAGATGTGATTGCCGGACGTGATCACGTCGACGCCGGCGGCAAACAGCGCCTCGGCGGTCGACGTGGTCAGGCCCATGCCGCCGGCCAGGTTCTCACCGTTGGCCGTGACGAAGTCGATGCCCCGCTCCTTGCGCAGGTCGGGGACGAGTTGCTCGAGGGCCACGCGCCCTGGCTTGCCGATGACGTCGCCGATCATCAGCACCCGCACCGCGCCGCGCGGACGGGGGCTGTCGCTGTTCGGCGGGTTCCCGAGGCGCGTCCGTCCGATCGCCTGGTTTTCGGTCGCGCTTACTTTGCGTACTCCACGGCCCGCGTCTCGCGGATCACCGTGACCTTGATCTGGCCGGGGTAGGTCAGCGTCTCCTCGATCTTGCGCACGATGTCGCGGGCCAGCCGGGTCGCGGTCAGGTCGTCGATCTCCTCGGGCCGCACGAGGATGCGAACCTCGCGCCCGGCCTGGACGGCGAACGACTTCTCGACACCGGAGAAGCTCTCGGCGATCGCCTGGAGGTCCTCCAGCCGCTTGATGTAGGTGTCCATCGACTCGCCGCGGGCGCCCGGCCGGGACGCGCTGATCGCGTCGGCGATCTGGACGATCGGCGCCTCGACGCAGGCGTACTCGACTTCCTGGTGGTGGGCGGCGATGCCGTTGATGACCTTGAACGGCAGGTTGTGGCGCTGGGCGATGCCCGCCCCGATCGCCGCGTGCGGGCCCTCGACCTCGTGATCGACGGCCTTGCCGATGTCATGCAGCAGTCCGCCCATCTTCGAGATCTGGACGTCCGCGCCGACCTCGGCCGCGATGATCGCGGCCAGCCGGCTCGTCTCGACGACGTGGTTGAGGACGTTCTGGCCGTAGCTGGTGCGGTACTTGAGGCGGCCGAGCAGCTTGATGATCTCCGGCGGCAGGCCCGGCACACCGGCCTCGTAGGCGGCCTGCTCGCCGGCCTGGCGAATGACCAGGTCGACCTCCGCGCGTGCCTTGGCGACGACCTCCTCGATCCGTCCGGGGTGGATGCGGCCGTCGCTGATGAGCTTGGTCAGCGACAGGCGGGCGATCTCGCGGCGGACCGGGTCGAACCCGGAGAGGACCACGGTTTCCGGCGTGTCGTCGATGATGAGGTCGACCCCGGTCGCCTGCTCGAGGGCCCGGATGTTGCGTCCCTCACGGCCGATGATCCGGCCCTTCATCTCGTCCGACGGGAGGTGCACGACGCTGACCGTGTGCTCCGCCGTGTGGTCGGCGGCGATGCGCTGGATGGCGGTGACGATCACGTCCCGCGCCTTCTCGTTCGCCTCTTCCTGAGCCTTGCGCTCGATGGCGCGGGCGAGCCGGACGGCGTCATGCTCGGCGTCCTCGCGGACCGCCTCGAGGAGGATGCCCTTGGCGTCCTCGGCCGACAGGCCGCTGACGCGCTCCAGCGCGGCGACCTGCTCCTGGTGCGCCCTGGCCAGCTCCTCCCGGGTGCGGTCGAGGTCGCGATCCCGCTCCAGCAGCTTGCGGTCACGCTGCTCCAGCATGTCCGTCCGCTGATCGAGCTGCTCATCTCGCTGGAGCAGGCGGGTCTCGAGCGCCCCCAGCTCCAGGCGCCGGGAACGTGCTTCATCCTCCGCCTCGCGCAGGAGGCGGATCTTCTCTTCCTTCGCCTCGAGGATCAGGTCCTTCTGGCGGGCTCGCGCCTCGGCCTCGATCTGGCGGGCTTCGACCTGGGCGGCCTTGACCGCCTGAGAGGCCCAAAGCCGCCGAACGAGGGCACCGAGCAGCACGCCTGCAGCGAACGCCCCGACGGCGATCGCTACGACGAGCGGTGTCTCCATCTCGTGTCCTCCCGCCCGGCCGGCTGAGCGACCGGAGGTCTGTTCGGTCGACGGCGGGATCACAAAAATCGGACGACGGAACGCGGTGGTGCCTCTCGTGGCGCCACCGTTGGGCCGTGATCACGCCGTTTCGCGTTGTTGGCGCGCCCCTCGCGGCGCGCGTCGTTGTCTGCCGGTAAGCGTACGGCCGGCCCCGCGGAGGGTCAAACGACCGGTCCTGGCGCGTCACCGCCCCACGCCGCTGGTCGCCGGGCGACCATTACGGACGGTTCGAGCTGGCCGGGGGCCGAATCAGGGCCGCGGCGTGGCGAATGAGCGCCGCGACCGCCGTCAACCCCCGAAATCAGCCTGAATCCGCCGGTTCTGGGCGGCCCACGACCCGCAGCGCCGATGACCCGATTCTTATGGTCCCGGGGCGCCCATCGTGTCCGACCCATCTGCCTTGCTCTGATCGGCGAGGAACGCGCGAGAGGCGGGCACCGAGCCGCGGCGGCAAGCCGAGCGGCCTGGCGCCCGATTTCGTGTCAGGTGTCCACCTTGCGGACGCTCGTCCTCGAGTTACAGCCAAACGACCTCGTAGCGGGCATCTGACACGATCTCGGCAGCGCATCGAGCGTGCTCAACCCGTCGACCGGAGCGTGGGTGGGACCTACGTCCGTGGCATGGACAGGTGGCACAAAAGGGGCCGTCCCTCAACCGAAACGCGCTACTCCGGGGCCCTGCCGGCCCCCGCCCCGCCCGAGTCGGAGAGGAATGCTCGAGTAGCTGACGAGCACGTTTCCGGGTCGAACCCATGTCGCGCCAGGAGGGCGTAGGCGCGCTGGCGGCGGGCCCTTGGGTCCGCAACCCGGTCGAGGGCGCGGGCGTGGCGCGCCAGCAGTCGGGTAGCCGCATCGTCATCCGCGGACTTCTCGGCGCCCGCCTCAGCCGCCGCCTCCGCCCGCGTCGCCAGCAGCTCATCGACGACCGTCCGGTCGATGCCCTTCAGCTGGAGCTCACGCCTGAGTGCGTGTTCGCCGCGCGGACGGGCGCGGTCGCGCGACTCGATCCACGATCGGGCGAACGCCTCGTCGTCAAGCATGCCCAGCTCCGCGAGCCGTGTGATCGCGCCGTCGACGAGCTCAGCTCGGTATCCGGCGCCGGTCAGCCGGCGACGCACCTCGGCGGTGGAACGCGCTCGGCTCTCGAGGAAGCGGACTGCCGCCGCAAGCACCAGCTCCGGGTCATCGACGGCGGCCCGCTCCTCGCGCCGCTCCGCGAAGTTGCCTCGCCGGCGCCCTGCCACGACCTCCGCCTACTCGGCTTCTTCGATGCCCTCGACGGGGAGGACGACCTCGTTGATCTTGCCGCGGATGCGGCGGTCGATCTCGGCGCCGATGTCCGGCGCAGTCTTGAGGAACTCCTTGGCCGCCTCGCGACCCTGGCCCAGGCGGGTCTCGTCGAAGGTGAACCACGCACCCGTCTTGGTCACGACATCCATCGCCACGCCGACGTCCAGCAGGCCGCCTTCCTTGGAGATGCCTTCGCCATACATGACGTCGAACTCCGCGACCCGGAACGGCGGCGCGACCTTGTTCTTCACGACCTTGACCCGCACCCGGTTGCCGACCGATTCGGTACCCGTCTTGATGGTCTCGACGCGCCGGATGTCGAGCCGGATGCTGGCGTAGAACTTGAGCGCCCGGCCACCGGGCGTCGTCTCCGGGTTGCCGAACATCACGCCGATCTTCTCGCGCAGCTGGTTGGTGAAGACGAGCGAGGTGTTCGATCGCGAGACCGCGCCGGTGAGCTTGCGCAGCGCCTGACTCATGAGCCGCGCCTGGATGCCGACGAACGAGTCGCCCATCTCGCCCTCGATCTCCGCCCGCGGCACGAGCGCCGCGACCGAGTCGACGACGACGACGTCGATGCCACCCGACCGGATGAGCGTCTCCGTGATCTCGAGCGCCTGCTCGCCGGTGTCCGGCTGGCTGACCAGCAGCTCGTCGACGTTGACGCCGCAGGAGCGTGCGTAGCCTGGATCGAGCGCGTGCTCGACGTCGATGAAGGCGGCCACGCCGCTGCGGGCCTGTGCCTCAGCGATGATGTGCTGGCAGACAGTCGTCTTGCCCGACGACTCCGGCCCGAAGATCTCCGTTATCCGGCCGCGCGGGATGCCGCCGACGCCGAGGGCGAGATCGAGCGCGATCGAGCCGGTCGGGATGAAGTCGACCGCTTGCCGCTGCCTGGACCCCAGCTTCATGATCGAGCCGCTGCCGAACTGCTTCTCGATCGAGAGGATCGCGGCGGCCACGGCCTTGCCGCGTTCCGCCTGGGCCTTGTCGACGCTGGCCGCTGTCGCCTTCTCCGCACGCTCAGCAGTGGCGGTCGCCGTGGCCTTGTCCGCCCTACCCGCCGCTTCGGCCCGCTCGCCGTTCCGCTCGTCCGTCATCGCCATCCGCTCGTCACGCTCCTGTCGATCCTTGGGCCGCTCGACGGAGCGGACGATTGGGTCGCCCGTCCCGGCCGGATCAGCCTTCTTCCGCCTCTTCGTCGACCCGCCTCGGCTTGCGTTCCTTGCGGATCAGCTCGACGTTCTGCGGCGGATCCATCAACGGCTGCAACTTGGGCTGGCCGCTCTTGTCCTTCGGCTTCTTCTTCGATTCGCGGTGCGGGCGGTCTCGAGAGCCCATCCGGCAATCCTCCGCGTGGCATGCACGCTAGCAAGCGGTCCTTCACGCGGACTTCTCGGCGGCTTCGCGACCGCTCATCCGTCCGGCGCGCAGGCGCAATTCGGGGAGCATCGCGGGGAAGGTTCCGGCTCGAAGTGCGGTGCGGATCCTGACCATGAAGTCTAGGGTGAAGGTGAGGTTGTGACAAGTTGCGAGGCGGTACGCGAGCAGCTCCTGGGCGCGAAACAGATGGGCCAGGTACGCCCGCGAGAACTGCCGGCACAAGGGGCACGGGCAATCGGCCTGGACCGGCTGCGGATCGTCGAGGAAGCGGCTGTTGCGGATGTTCAGCTTGCCGCCTTCCTCGCGGTCGCCCGGCACCCACAACGAGCCATTCCGGGCGACCCGCGCCGGCAGCACCGAATCGAACACGTCGATGCCGCGATGGACGGCCTCGAGAAGGTCCGCCGGCGACCCCAGGCCCATGAGGTACCGCGGCCGCGGATCGCTGGCCAGGACATCGACGGCGAGGTCCAGCGTTGCTTCGCGCTGAGCCGCCGTCTCGTCGCCGGCCAGGCCGCCCAGGCAGATCCCGTCGAAGGGCAGGCTCGCCACGAACGACGTCGAGCCGGCCCGCAGCTCCGGGTCGAGGCCGCCCTGGACGATCCCGAAGAGGGCCTGGTCGGTTCGGCTGTGGGCGGCCAGCGAACGCTCCGCCCAGCGGTGTGTTCGGGCGGTTGCGTCGGCGACAACATCACGCGGCGACGATGGCGGCACGGGCTGGTCGAACGCCACTGCCACGTCCGACCCGAGCGCCTCCTGCACCCCGATGGCGTGCTCCGGGGTGAACCGGTGGAGCGACCCGTCGAGGTGGCTGCGGAACGTGACCCCGTCGTCGTCGATCACCCGCAGGTCGCTGAGCGACACGACCTGGAAGCCGCCCGAGTCGGTGAGGATCGGCCGATCCCAGGCCATGAACTTGTGCAGGCCGCCGAGCCGCGCGATCCGCTCGTGACCCGGGCGCAGGTAGAGGTGATAGGTGTTGGCCAGGATGATCGACGCGCCGGCGGCCCTGAGGTCATCCGGGTCCAGCGCCTTGACCGTGGCGTTCGTTCCAACTGGCATGAATTGCGGTGTATCCACCACGCCGTGGGTCAGCTCCAGACGCCCCAGGCGCGCGCGGGTCGAGCCATCCGCCGGTGGCGGGACGAGGACTTCGTAGCGGGAGGCGCGTCCCTGGAAGATCGAAGCGGTCACTAGTCGGCGCCGGCCCGTGGGTCTTCCCACAACCCCGCCATGTCGGATTCGGCCCGTCGTGGCGGCGGGATTTCGAAGCCCAACCTGGCCATGTGCTGGCGAGCGGCATCCGTGGCGATGCGTCCTTGCGGCGTGCGATCGAGGAACCCCAACCGAAGCAGGAACGGCTCGTAGACGTCCTCGATCGTCTCGATCTCCTCGGACAGGACGGCGGCCAGCGCCGCCACGCCAACCGGGCCCGACTGGAACTTCTGGATGATCGCCGCGAGCAGCTTGCGATCCGTCGAGTCGAGGCCTTCGTCGTCGATCTCCATCGCCCGCATCGCCTCGCGCGCCGTCGTCTCGTCGACGCGGCCATCGCCGTGCACCTGGGCGTGGTCACGGACGCGCTTGAGCAGGCGGTTGACGATGCGTGGCGTGCCCCGGCCCCGTCGCGCGATCGCCCGCGCGGCCGCGAGGTCCACCTCGACGCCAAGAATCCGCGCCGAGCGCTGGACGATCGCCATCAGCTCATCGTCCGCGTAGAAGTCGAGCCGGTACGTCGCGCCGAAGCGGTCGCGTAGCGGAGAGCTGATGCGGCCGGCTCGCGTCGTCGCCCCGACCACGGTGAACGGCTTCAGGCTAAGCCGCAGCGACCGCGCGGAAGGCCCCTTGCCGATCATGACGTCGAGCGCGTAGTCCTCCATCGCCGGATAGAGGATCTCCTCCACCGCGTGATTGAGGCGATGGATCTCGTCGATGAACAGGACGTCGCGTTCGTCGAGGGCGGTAAGAATCGCCGCGAGGTCCCCGGCCCGCTCGATGGCCGGTCCGCTGGTGTACCGAATGTTCGCTCCGAGCTCGCGAGCGATGATCGTCGCAAGCGTTGTCTTGCCCAAGCCCGGCGGGCCATACAGCAGGACGTGGTCCGCCGCCTCTTCCCTCCCCCGAGCCGCGGTCAGCAGCACGGAGAGGTTGGCCTTGACGTCGCGCTGGCCGACGTATTCATCGAGCGTGCGCGGCCGCAGCGTGCCCTCGATCGCGATATCCGCGTCGTCGAGGAGACCGGGCGCCAGGACGCGCGAGAGCTCGTCGGTCACGCCCGAAAGTCTAGCATGCGCCGAATGATATCGCACGCCTGTTCTAACCAAAATGACGTCTCCGCGCGACCCAGTCGAATGACCTCCCTCCGACTAGGAGTTCCTGCCAGAATGGCGGCATGCGGCTGTCACGGCGATCCGAATACGGGCTGCGAGCCCTCATCGACCTCGCCCGCCACGAGGGCTCGGGGCCGATTGCGCTGGCCGCGCTTGCGGAGCGCAACAACCTGCCGCCCAAGTTCCTCGAGCAGATCATGACCCGGCTGAAGCGGGGCGGGATCGTGCGCACCGCTCTGGGATCCCACGGCGGCTACGCGCTGTCCGAGGACGCGCGGGAGGCTTCGGTGGGTCGGATCATCCGGCTGCTGGACGGAGCCCTCGCGCCGGTCGGCTGCGTCAGCCTGCGCTATTACGAGCCGTGCTCCTGCCCGGACCAGGCGTCGTGCGCGCTGCGCGACGTGATGCTCGACGTGCGCGACAACATCCTCGACATCCTCGATCGCGAGACCCTCGGCGACCTGGCCGCCCGCCAAGGACGCGCGTCGATCGACCCGCGCGGCATCCACGCCGACGCCCTCGCCGGCCGGCGGCCTTAGCTCTAGTCCCGCAACAGGCTCCGCAGCGCGGCCTTCACCCGCTCCTCGAGGGTGCTGTTGACGCCCGTATCGGCGAGCGCCGCGCGCGACGCCTCGCGCGCCTCCCCCAGGGAATAGCCGAGCGCCTGGAGCGCGCCGACGATCTCGCCCTCCGACGCCACACCGCCGCTCATCGCCGCCGTCGAGGCCGCGACACCAGCGGCCGCTACCTTCTCCTTGAGCTCGAAAATGACACGCTCGGCCAGCTTCTTGCCGATGCCCGGGATCGATACCAGGACGGCCTGGTCCTGCTGCATGATCGCCAGCTGGAGGTCCGGCGTCGGTCGCGACCCAACGATCGCCAGGGCGACCTTCGGTCCCACACCGGTGACGGTGAGAAGGAGGTTGAAGAAGCCGAGCTCCTCGACGGTTCGGAAACCGTACAGCGCCTGCTGGTCCTCGCGAACGAGGTGATACGTGTGCAGCTTCAGGCGTGCCCCGGGCGCGGCCGAGGCCAGCACGGACGGCGGGGCGAAGACGCGATAGCCGAGCCCCCCGACCTCGACGACCACCGAATCCGGCGTAACCGCCCCGACCGCGCCCTCGACCGACGCCAGCACCGGGCCCGTCAGCCGCGCCGAGCGGTCGTGCGCTCGCGGGCGACGGCCTCGCGCACGGCACGGTCGTACGGCGTCTCGCCGCGGACGATGGGCTCAACGGATGCGCGGTCGAGGACGCCGGCGGGCTGCCGCTCGCCGGGCCGCTCGCGGTTGGCCACGCAGATCGCCACCGCCAGCGCATCGGCCGCGTCGTCGGGCGTCGGCCGCGCCACGAGCTCGAGGATGATCTGGACCATCCGCCCGACCTGCTCCTTGTCCGCCGCCCCGTAGCCCGCGACCGCGCTCTTCACCTCGTTCGGGGTGGCGTCGCGCACGGGGACCTTGTGCCCGGCCGCGGCCAGCAGCACGACGCCGCGGGCCTGGCCGACGGCGAACGCCGTCTGGGCGTTGCGGCTGAAGAACAGTCGCTCAACGCCGACGAGGTCCGGGCGGTGGAGCGCGATCAGGTCGTTGACCAGCGCGTGGATCGCAAGCAATCGCTCCGGAAGCGGCAGGTCCGGGCTGGTCTCGAAGCAACCGTGATCGATCGCCCGCAATCGGCCGCCGGTCCGTTCGATGATGCCGTAGCCCAATGCAGCGGTCCCCGGGTCGATCCCGAGGACGATCACCCGGCGACCTCGGCGAAGACGTCCTCGGGGATGTCGAAGTTGGCGGTGACACGCGAGACGTCGTCGAGCTCCTCGAGCAGCTCGACCAGCCGCAGCGCCTGGCGGGCGCGCGACGAATCGAGCTCCACGGTCTGCTTGGCCACCATGGTCGATTCGGCGGTGTCGACCCGGACCTTCGCGGCTTCCAGCCCGCGCCGCACGGCCTCCAGGTGGCCGGGGTCGGTGAAGATCTCGATGGCGTCCCCGGCGTCCGTGTCCACGTCCGTGGCCCCGGCATCGATGGCCGCCAGGGCGACCTCATCGACGTCGATCCCGTCGCGGGCGACGGTGATCAGGCCGCGCGGCTCGAACTGCCAGGCAACCGCCCCGGAGCCGGCCAGCTGACCACCGGACTTGGCGAAGATCGAGCGGACCTCGCCCGCCGTGCGATTGCGGTTGTCGGTCTGGGCCTCGACGAGGACCGCCACGCCGCCCGGGCCGTAGCCCTCGTAGACGATCTCCTCGAACTGCTCGCCCTCGCCGCCGCCGGTGGCCTTGTCGATGGTGCGCTTGATGTTGTCGGCCGGCATGTTGACCGAGCGGGCCTTCTCGATCGCCAGGCGGAGGCGGTAGTTGGCGTCCGGATCGCCGCCTCCCTGGCGGGCCGCGACCGAGATCTCGCGGGCGACCTTGGTGAACAACGCCCCCCGTTTGGCGTCGTTGGCGCCTTTCTGGCGCTTGATCGTCGACCACTTGGAATGACCAGACATCGCGCCCGAGTATACCGACTAGAATGGCCCGACCGCGGGATTCCGAACCCGCCAGCCGCCTCGCAACGACCCTTCCAGGCGCCCCGGCTCAGCCCCGGCGCGGCGCCGTCCCGGAGCCGATGAGGAGCCGCCGGACCGATGACGATGAAGAGCGTTGACCTCCAGCACCTCCGCAGCGTCGTCCTGGCCGGGCACGCCGGCGCCGGCAAGACGACGCTGGCCGAACAGCTCCTCTTCCGCGCCGGTGCGGTCAACCGCCTCGGCCGGGTCGACGACGGGACGGCCCACCTGGACTACGAGCCGGAGGAGCAGAAGCGGCGCGAGTCGCTCAGCCTGGCGGTCGCGACCTTCGAGCACGACGGCACCCGGATCACCCTGGTCGACACCCCCGGCTACCCCGATTTCGTGGGCGAGGTGCTGGAGGGCTTCTGCGCCGCCGACGGCGCGGTCGTCGCGGTGGACGCCTCGGGCGGGATCGAGGCCGGCCTGGAGCAGGCCGTTGCCCTCGGTCGGTCGACGGGCACCGCGGCCTGCTTCTTCATCAACAAGTCGGACCGCGAGAACGCCGACCCCTCGGCCACCCTGGATGCGCTCCGCGCGCGGTTCGGCAACAAGATCGCCCCGCTCCAGGTGGCGATCGGCGCGGCCGAGACGTTCAGCGGTTACGTCGATCTTGTCCACCGCAAGGCCTGGCAATGGGATGGCTCGAAGGAGACGGAGATCGACATCCCGGCCGAGCTCACCGACGAGGTCGCCCTCCGACGCGACCAGCTGCTCGAGGCGGCGGCCGAGGCGGACGATGACGTGCTGACCAAATACCTCGAGGGGCAAGAGGTATCCGACCCGGAGCTCGAGGCCTGCCTTCGCAAGGGTGTCAAGGAATCCATCCTGGCCCCGGTGCTGGTCGGCAGCGCGGCCAAGGGCATCGGGCTCCAGGCCCTGCTCGATGCCATTACCCGGTACCTGCCGTCGCCGGCCGACGAGGGCCCGGTCACCGCACGTGACGCCAAGGCGGGCGCGGACCTCAGCCTGCCGCCGGACCCGGACGGACCGCTGCTCGTGCGAGTCTTCAAGACCGCCGCGGACCCGTTCGTCGGCCGGCTCACCTACATGCGTGTCCTGTCGGGCACATTGCACGGCCAGGGCCACGCCTGGAACGCGACCCGCAACGAGGACGAGCGCGTCGGGCAGCTGTTGCTGCTGCACGGCAAGGAGCAGGAGCCGACGGGCGAGCTGCGGGCGGGCGAGATCGGGGCGGTCGCCAAGCTGGGCGTCACCGAGACCGGCGACACCCTTTCGTCGCGCGAAAAGCCGCTCGTGCTGCCGCCGCTCGCCTTCCCCCAGCCGTCGTTGATGCTGGCCATCGAGCCGCTGTCCAAGGCCGACCTCGACAAGATGGGACCCGCGCTGCAGCGGATGCTCGAGGAGGAGCCCACTGCCCGGGTCGCCCGCAGCGAGGCCGGCGAGCAGGTGCTGGTGACGATGGGCGAGGCCCACACAGCCGTCATCACCGAGCGTCTCAGGCGCAAGTTCGGTGCGGCCATCGTCACCCACACGCCTCGCGTGCCGTACCGGGAGACGATCCGCGGCAAGGCCCAGGTCCACGGCCGCTACAAGAAGCAGACGGGTGGCCACGGCATGTTCGGCGACGTCTGGCTGGAGCTCGAGCCGAACCCCGGCGGCGGGGTCGCGTTCGCTGAGCGGATCGTGGGTGGCTCCGTGCCGAAGCAGTACTTCCCCGGCGTGGAGAAGGGCATCCGCGAGACCGCCGCCGAGGGCGTCGTCGCGGGCTACCCGCTGAGTGACTTCAAGGCGACGCTGTACGACGGATCGTTCCACAACGTCGACTCCAACGAGCTGTCGTTCAAGATCGCCGCCTCGATGGCCCTCAAGGAAGGCGTCCACCAGGCGAAGCCGGCGTTGCTCGAGCCGATCATGTCGGTCGAGGTTCGAATTCCCGAGGCCTACATGGGCGAGGTCAACCGCGACCTGAACGGCCGCCGCGGACGGGTCATGGGCATGGACGTTTCCGACGGCTTGCAGCTGATCACGGCCCTCGTCCCGCAGGCAGAGCTGTTCAGCTACGCGACCGAGCTCCGCTCATTGACCGGCGGCCGGGGTACGTTCACCGCGACGCTCGACCATTACGACGAAGTGCCGGGCCACATCGCCGAGAAGGTCATCGCCGACCATCGCAAGGAGGCCGAGGCCCCCAGCCACTGATGTGCGACCGATCGTGCATCGCCTTCGGTGAGCGATCGCTGCTTCCGGCCATGGTCGCCGGGCGCGACGTGCTCGAGGTGGGGGCACTCGACGTCAACGGGTCGCTTCGACCGTGGGTCGAGTCGCTCCACCCGGCGCGGTACATCGGGGTGGACCTGACGCCCGGCCCGGGCGTCGACGAGGTCGTCGATGCGGTGGACCTGGTGCGCCGTTTCGGACGCGAATCGTTCGACCTCGTGATCACCACCGAGATGGTGGAGCACACGCGCGACTGGCGGACGGTTGTGAGCAACCTCAAGGGGGTGCTGCGGCCGGGCGCTCACCTGCTGCTAACGACCCGCTCACCGGGCTTCCCCTATCACGCCTGGCCGTACGACTTCTGGCGCTACGAGCCCGACGACATGCGTCAGATCTTCGCCGACCTCGAGATCGTGACGGTCGAGCCCGATCCGGGGGCTGCCGGCGTGTTCGTGCTGGCTCGCCGACCGGAGGTGTTCGTGGAGCGAACGCCGGACCTCGCCCTCGTGTCGATCCTCAGCGGCCGTCGCCAGGTTGAGGTGTCGCCTGGGCAACTCCGGTTCATGGTCCGATATCGCGTGAGGCCGGCGATCAGCCGGCGGCTCGCTTCGTTGTCAGCCCTGGGGCTGGGGACTCGTGCCGCCCAGGGGGTTCGCGGCTGGCGCAAGGCCGCATGGCGGCGGCTGCCGGTTGCGGTTCGATCAACCGTCAAGCGGGCCTTCGGCCGGGCCTGACGGAGGGGCGGTCTCCGCGGATTGCGACTGGCTCCGGAGCGCCGATGCCAGGTCGAGCCCGCCTTCGTACAACGCTCGCCCCACGATCGCCCCGCTGCAGCCGATCGACCTGACGGCCGCCAGGTCGTCCTCCGAACGGATCCCGCCCGAAGCGATGACCTCGCCCTGGTTCAACTCCACGAGCCGGGCCAACAGCTCGAGGTCCGGGCCGTTCATAAGCCCGTCGCGGGCGATCGACGTCACTTCGAAGGTCGCGACCCCGGCGTCGGCCAGCGTCTCGAGGACGTCCCCGGGCGGCAGGCCGGCCGCTCCCGGGCGCCAGCCCTCGCCGAGCGCCAGGCCGTCCCTGACATCGAGCGCCACGGCAATCCGAGCAGATCCATGGGCCTGGACGAGCTGGGCGGCGAAGCCGGGGTCAAACAGGGCGGCCGTCCCAATCGCCACCCGTGCCGCGCCCGCCGCGAGGGCCGCCGCCACGCCCTCGGCGGTGCGAAGGCCGCCCGCGAACTCCACCCGAACGTTCTCCCCCACCGCGCCGGCGATCTGTGCCATAAGGCGGCCGTGGACAGGGCTCCCCTGCCGGGCGCCGTCCAGGTCGACAACGTGAATCCAGCCTGCCCCCACCGCCGCGAACTCCTTTGCCGTCTCGACAGGGTCGCCCGCATAGGCCGTCTCTCGGGCGAAGTCGCCGCCGGCGAGGCGGACCACCCGCCCGCCCCGGAGGTCGATCGCGGGTATGACGTCGAAGCTTGCGCGCCCCGTGCTACCGTGATAGCGTATTAGCACGCTAACATAGTAACACGGTAGATAGGTGGGGTTCCCAGAGGGCCATGGCGGTCAACGAGACCTGGCGGACGGACGACACCAAAGCGCTCTTCGACGCGATCCTCGAGCTCAAGTCGCCCGCCGAGGCGGAGCGCTTCTTCCGCGACCTGTGCACGCTCGGCGAACTGCGCGACATGGCCCAGCGCTGGGCGGTCGTCCGTCAGCTCGATGCGGGCCGCCACTACGCGGAGATCTCGCGCGACACGGGAGCCAGTACGGCGACCATCACCCGGATCGCATCGTGGCTCAACCATGGCGAGGGCGGCTACCGCCTCCTCCTCGAGCGGCTCGCGGACAAGACCGGCAAGCGCCGGCCCTACCCGGTCGGCACCGAACGATGAGGGAGCGCCTGCGCCTCGCCGTTCCCAACAAGGGCCGCCTGGTCGAGCCCACCGTGCAGCTCCTGCGCGACGCCGGATTGATCTTCGAAGAGCACGATCGCTCACTCGTCGCCCGCGTCCAGAACCTGGATCTCGACATCCTGTTCGTCCGGACGAACGACATCATCGAGTTCGTCGGCGACGGTGTGGCCGACCTGGGCATCACCGGCATCGACCTGCTGGTGGAGTCCGGCGCGGAGCTGCCGCGCATCCGGGAGCTCGGCTACGGCGGCTGCCGGCTGACGGCCGCCGTCCCGACCGACACCCCGCCGCGCCGGCTCGAGGACCTCGCCGGCCTGCGCGTCGCCACCGCCCACCCGAATACAACGCGTCGGTTCTTCGAGGAACGCGGGATCGCGGTTGACGTCATCCCGATCTCCGGCGCCGTCGAGGTCGCGCCTCGCCTCGGGCTGGCCGAGGCGATCGTCGACCTGGTGGCAACGGGTTCGACCCTGGTCATGAACGGCCTTCGGCCGATCGGCGAAGTCCTCGCTTCGGAGGCCGTCCTCGTTGCCAACCCGACGGCTCACCGCGGGCGCTCGTCCGAAGTCGAGGCGATCGACACGATGCTGTCGGCGGTCATCGCCGCGCGCGGCCGCAAGTACCTGATGATGAACGCGCCGGCCACCAGGCTGTCGGAGCTGGAGCGGCTGTTGCCGGGCCTCGAATCGCCGTCGGTCATCCCGCTTGCCCACAAAGGCATGATCGCCATCCATTCCGTCGTCGGCGCCG
>JALZAF010000022.1 GCA_030948505.1 Chloroflexota bacterium | reverse complement strand
GATCCGGGTCGTCAGGTCGCCAGCGCGGTCGGACGTTGAGCACGGCCAGCGGCGCGGGCCCGCCGTAACGCCGGGCGACCTCCGCGGCCATCGCCGGCGTCGATGCGGTCAGCGCCGCCGCGCCCCGCACGAGCGCGCCCTCGCGCCGGTGGAGGTACGCCTTGAGCGGCCCCGGCAGACGCGCCAGCCGGTCGGATTCGACGTGCAGGTCCGCCACGTCAAAGACATAGCGACCGCCGGTCCGCCTCGCCGCGCCAGCGGCGACCGGCAAGGCGACGAGCGCCTTGGCCGCGAAGACGCTCGCACCGGGAGCCGCCGCCAGGACGGCCTCCGTCCATGGGCCGATCCGTCGCCGGTAGGCCAGGATCTCCACTGCTCGCCGCAGCGGCGCACGGACGCGTTCGACCAGTCCGGGCCGGCGGCGGCGCAACGCAGTCGCGCGGCGATCGATGCCGAGGGCCCGCGCGAGCAGGCTTCGGAGCGGGCCGGGGAGGGGCCGGAACGCAGCGCTGATTCGCCGCTCGACGAACGGGCGCCGAACCACGACCCCGTCCACGACCTCCCGTCGCGGCAGGCCCGGCGCGGACTGGGCGACGACGACCACGCGCAGGCCGGAGGCTGCCAGGGCCGTGGCCGTTCGCAGCGTCCGCGAGTCGAACTCGAACGTGTTGGCGGCCACGAACGCCACGTCGAACCGCTCTTCGTCCAGAGTGCTCGGGGCGGCGGTCAACGCGACGGCCCATCGGCAGACAGCCGCGCAGCGATGGCCTCGGCGGCACCGGCCGACCGGAGATCGAGGCCCGCGGCACGATCTCGTGCCAGTTCGGGTGACGTGGCCGCGGGCGCCAGCCGGGCCAGCTCAAGGACGGCGCGTTCCCCATCCAGGCCGATGACGGCCATCCGCCCGGCCGATCCTTCGACGGCCTCGAGCCACTCCGTCGTCGAGCGCAGCACGAGACACGGCGTCCGCAACCAGGCCGCCTCGCGCTGGACCCCGCCACTGTCGGTCAGCACCGCGGCCGCATGGAGCTGCAGAGCGAGGGACGCGCGGTAGCCCAGCGGCTCGCTGACGATCACGTCCGGTCCGGGGACGGCACCGTCGCGCCGCATCGCGTCGCGCGTTCCGGGGTGGAGGGCCAGGACCACCGGCCGGTCTGGCGATGCCACCGCCGTCAGCAACGCCGACCAGCGCCGGATCGCATCGGGCTCGCGGTTGTCGGCCCGGTGAATCGTCGCGTACAGGTAGCGCCCCTGCGCGAGCGCGGCCCCGGGCACGAGTCCCTCGAGGACGCTCGGGTCGCGGAGGCCGGGGGCGAAGCGGGCGGCGAGGTCCTGCATCAGGTCGCCGACCAGCTCGACACCCTCGGTCAGGCCTTCCGCGGCCAGGTTGTCGACCGCGCTCGCGGTCGGCGCGAACCGCCAGCGAGCGAGATGATCGGCCACGATCCGGTTGATCTCCTCCGGCATCGTCCGATCGAATGAGCGCAGGCCGGCCTCGACATGCGCCACCGGAATGGTCAACTTGGCGGCGGCCAGCGTCCCGGCCAGGGTCGAGTTGGTGTCGCCATAGACGAGCACCGCGTCCGGGCGACGAGCGAGGAGCACCTCCTCGACGGCGGCCAGCATCCGGCCGGTCTGCTGGGCATGCGTTCCGGCGCCCGTGGCGAGCGATTCGTCGGGCCTGGGCAGGCCCAGCTCGGCGAAGAACGAGCCGGCCATCGCCTCGTCCCAGTGCTGGCCGGTGTCGACGAACACTTCGTCGTGCCGCTGCCGGAGCGCGGGCGACAACGCGGCGGCCTTGATGAGCTGGGGGCGCGTCCCGACGACGCTGACGATCCGCACGCCGTGCAGCGTAGCGGTCAGCGAAGGGCAGCTCCCTGGGGTCGCGGCGCGGGCTTCGCGGGTGAGCCTGGCACGCCGATGCCGTGGTAGGCGACGCCATCGGGAAGCGGCACGCGGTGCAGGCTGTTGCGGCCGTCGAACAGCAGCTCGAGGTCCGGGAACAGCCCGAAATCGAGGTCGCGGAAAACTGGATCGCCGGTCTGGGTGACGATGGCCCGGAAGGGGCCCGGCTGGCCCCACCGCCAGGGGGTCGCGGAGCGCGCGATCTCGTCCTCGCTCAGCAGCGGATCCCAGGCCGACACGGCCGCTCCATGGAAGCCGAGCCGCTCGATGAGCGGCAGCGCGCGCGAGTAGGCGAGCTCCTTGACGCCGTGCCGGTAGGTCAGCCCGAGGACGAGAATCGGCACGCCCTCGAGGCCGCCGAGGAGCTTCTGCATGGCCCGGATAGCCATCCCCACCTGGCCGTCGTTGATGCGCCGCGCCGTGGCCACCAGCTCGAGTTCCGGCGCGCGAGCCAGCAGGAAGTGCGGATAGACGGGGATGCAGTGGCCACCCACCCCGAGGCCGGGCTGGTGGATGTGGCTGTAGGGCTGACTGTTGGCGGCGGCGATGGCCTCGAGGACATCAAGGCCGATGCGGTCCGCGTAGCGGGCGAACTCGTTGGCCAGGGCGATGTTGACGTCGCGATAGGTGGTATCCGCCAGCTTGGCGAACTCGGCCGCCTCGGCTGAGGACATGGCCACGATCTCCGCGTCGAGGACCGAATCGTAGAAGGCGGCCGCCCGGGCGGTCGAGGCCGGGCCCAGGCCGCCGACGAGCTTAGGATAGGTTCCCAGGCCTCGCAGCGTGGCGCCTGAATAGAGCCGCTCCGGCGAAAAGGCCACGAACAGGTCGCGCTCGATGTGCAACCCTGTCGCCGCCTCGAGCCGCGGGCCATAGCGCTCGCGCGTGTCGCCGACCGGCAGGGTGGTCTCGAAGATGACCGTCGATCCGGGGTGCAGGGCGGGGGCAATCGAGGCGACCGCCGCGTCCATGTGGCGGTGATCCGGTCCCAGCTCGTCGTCGAGCATGACCGGAACGATGAGCACGACGACGTCGGCCTCGCGCGCCGCGGCCGGGGCATCTGTCGTGGCCCGCAGCCGGCCGGCCCCATGGGCGGCCGTGACGAGCTCCGCCAGTCCGGGCTCCGCACCGATATGCGTGCGGCCCTCGTTGATGGCCGCGACGACCGCCTCCTGCACGTCGACGGCAATGACGTTCCAGCCGTGCGACGCGAACTGGGCGCTCAGCGGCAGGCCGATCTTGCCGGCACCGACGACCGCCACCGTGCCCGCCGTGCCGGCCTCGCCCACCCACGGCGACGCACGCCTGGCCTCGTCGTGCAGGCAGGGGTTCGGCTGCAGGTCGATCGAACCGCCGAGCAGGTCCGGCCCGGGTGTCGTGGGGCGGGTGGTGATGGTCATCTGGTCTCCAGGCGGGCGTTGAGGTGACCGAGGTCGACGGCGCGTGCCTCGGCGGCCGAGACGAGCAGGGCGTCGGCGATGGCCACCGCCCACAGGCCGTCCTCGGCATCGACGATCGGGTCCGTGCCGTCGATGACGACGCGCAGGAACGCCTCGATCTCCGCCGCCAGCGGCTCGGCCGCTTCGACGGGCAGCGTCACCTGCTCGCCCTCGAAGGTCGGCGCGTAGCCACCGATGAGGCGCGGGTTGGTGGTGTCGGTGGCCCGGGTGAACGTCAGCTGCTGGGTCAGGTAATCCAGCTCGAACATGCCCTCCTCGCCGACAACGAGCAGCTGCCGGCGCTTGGCCGGCGTGAGCCAGTTGGTGTCGAGCATGCCGCGCGCGCCGGACGGGAAATGGAGCAGGCCGAACAGCAGGTCCTCGTGACGAGCGTGGATCCGCCGAGCCGTCTCCGCGTACACGCGCTCCGGGCGCTCGCCCGCCACCCACGACAGGATGTCGGCGTCGTGGGTCGCCAGGTCGATCGTCACCCCGACGTCGCGGATCCTCGCCGGAAAGGGTCCCGCGCGACGGCTGGCAATCGAGTAGATGGTCGACAGCCAGCCGGCTCGCAGCAGCCGGCCAAGCTCGAGGACGGCCGGGTTGAAGCGCTCGATGTGGCCAACCTGGACCGGCACTCCGGACGCGCGCGCGGCTGCGGCGATTGCCTCTGCGTCGTCGGGGGTCGCGGCGAGTGGCTTCTCGATCAGGACCGGCAGGCGGCGCTCGATGGCGGCCATGGCGATCGAGCGGTGGGCGGTCGTCGGCGCCGCCACGATGACGGCGTCGAGCTCGGCCTCGGCCAGCATCGCCAGGGGCTCGGCGTAGGCCTGCGCGCCGGTGCCAGCACCGGCACCAGCCGCCCGCAGGGCGGTGGCATCCGGATCGGCGATCGCCACGACCCGGACATCCGGTCGGGCGGAGAGGACGCGCAGATGGTTGCGGCCCATCGAGCCGAGTCCGGCGAGGCCGATGCGAACGGGCATTCGGCCCAGGCCTGGGCGGCTCACCGGGCAGCTGGCTCGGCGGCCACCCGCGCCGCCGGCGCGGACCGGCGGCCGCGCGGGATGCGACGGCCGACGGCAGCCCGCACCGCGGCGATGACCTGGTCCCGCTCGGCATCGGTCAGCCCCGGGTAGATGGGCAGGGCAAGCGTGCGAGCCGCGGCTCGATCGGTCATCGGCAGCTCGGCATGGAGGCCGCGCTCCTGGATGTAGGGCTGGCGGTGGACCGGGACCGGGTAGTAGACGTCGGCGCCCACACCGGCCGCCCGCAGGTCCGCCAGGATGGTGTCCCGCGCGCCACCCACGTCGAGGGTGTATTGGTGGAACACGTGGGACCGTCCCACCGGCGTCGTCGGGGTCCGGATCGGCAGGTCCTCGAACGCCGCGTCGTAGTCCCCGGCCAGGGCCTGCCGCCGGGCGGTGTTGCGGTCGAGCTTGCCCAGCTGGACGAGCCCGATCGCGGCCGCGATGTCGGTCAGCCGGAAGTTGTAGCCGAGCATCTCGAACTGGTAGCGGGCTCGCATGCCCTGGTTGCGATAGACGCGCAGCCAATCTGCCAGGCGGTCGTCGTCGGTGGTGATGAGGCCGCCCTCGGCGGTGGTCATGTTCTTCGTCGCATACAGGCTGAAGGCACCGTGGCCGAAGGTCCCTGCCAGGCGCCCGCGGAACGTGGCCCCGTGGGCCTGGGCGGCATCCTCGACGACCTCGAGCCCGTGGCGGTCGGCGATCGCCGCGATCATGTCCATGTCGGCCACGAGACCGAAGAGGTGGACTGGCATGATCGCGCGGGTCCGCCCCGTGATCGCCCGCTCGATCCGCTTGGCATCGATCAGGTACGTGTCCGGCTCGATGTCGACGAACACCGGCGTCGCACCGGTGAACAGGATGGCGTTGGCCGTGGCGGCGAAGGTGTGGGCCACGGTGATGACCTCGTCGCCCGGTCCCAGCCCCAGGCCGGCGAGCACGGACATGAGGGCAACGGTGCCGTTGCTGACGGCGATCGTGTGCCGCACTCCGAGACGCTCTGACCAGCGCTCCTCGAGCTCGGCCACCCGTCGACCCGCCGCGATCATGCCGCTGGCCAGGACCTCCGCGACGGCGTCCGCCTCTTCCGGCCCCAGGTCCGGGCGGGCGATGGGAATCACGCCGGAGCTCCCTGGCGCGGCCCGGTCCTTTCCTCGAGCGTCTCGCCATCGGGGACGTAGCCGTAGTGGCGGCCGCACTCGCCACAGACCAGATCGGTGTCGCTGGCGTAGCGCTCCGGAGCGGCCGGAGCGGGATGACCGGCCGAGTCATCGAGCCGCCGCCCGCACGCGCAGACCCAGCCCAGGCGACGGGCCGGGCTGCCCGCCACGAGGGCGTACCCCGGGACATCGCGAGTCACCACCGCGCCCGCGCCGACGGTCGCGAAGCGGCCGACTTCGACGCCGGCGACGATGACCGCGCCGGCTCCGATCGAGCTGCCGTAGCGAAGGACGATCGGGCTCAGCTGCCAGTCACCGCTGCGTGCCAGGTCGCCACTCGAGGTGATCGCGCGTGGAAACCGGTCGTTGGTCAGGATCGCGCCCGGGCCGATGAACACGCCGTCCTCGACGGTCACTCCGTGGTAGAGAAGGGCGCCGTTCTGGATCTTCACCCGGTCGCCGACCACTACTCCGTGGTCGATGAAGACGCCGCGACCGACGATGCACTCGGCGCCGATGCTGGCCCCGTCGCCGAGCTGGGCACGCTGCCAGACCGAGCTGCCCGGACCGACACTGACGTCGCCCTCGAGGTCCGCCGACGGATGGACGCGCGCCGAGGGGTCGATCACTGCGTCTGCGGGGCTCCTGCTGCGGGGGGACCGAGTATAGCCGAGGGGGGCCTTTGGACCCGCCGCGGAGACCCGGCGACGAGCCCCGACGGGTCAGTTGCGGCGGCGAAGAAGAGAGGCCACCAGGCCGGCCACCGCGCCGAATGCGATCGCGCCCCGCCAGTCGAACAGGGCCCGCACCGGGCCCTCCACGCGGCGAGCCAGCAGGAAGACGACCACGCTGGGACGCTCGAACCGGACATCGGAAGCGGCAACCGTCTGGACGAGCGACTGGTCGACGTGGACTTCCCGTCCGACGAGGAGGTTCGCCGCGCCCTGGGTCAGGCGCACCTCGCGACCAATGCCCGCGCCCATTCCGCCCAGCTCGACCGACACGCGGTCACCCCGGGCCACGCCGATCCCGCCCAGCGTGACCGCCACGTCCTGGGCCTCCACCCGGCCGATGCCGCCCTGGCGCACCTCGACCGAGCCCGCGCTGGCCGACGGGAGGCCGGCACGATTGACGCTCAGCGTCTCGCCCGGGACCGCCCGCACCCCCTCACGCGACGAGCGCGCCGGTGGCGCGCCCGACGGCACGCCCGAAACGCCGGGGCGGCTGACCTTGGTGGCCGCCTTCGCCGGCTCAGGCGCCGGTTCGGGCGGCGCGGCGTCGTTCTCTGGCGCGGCCGTCATCTGGGCGGCCTCGCGTTCGGCCGCCTCTTCGGCCCGAGCCAGATCCGGGGCATCGCCGGCGTGGTCGCCCCGCGAGACAGCTTGGTCGTCGGCCTGATCGTTCGGTTCGGCCATCTTTGGCTCCTCCCTGCGGTCGCCGCCAGACTACCCTAGCCCGTCCCGGTAGTCCGGCGATCGAACCGCCCTTTTCGCCCCCTCGGGTATGCTCCCGCGGTGCGGGCGCCTCACGTCGGGCATCCGTGAGAGGGATCCCAGTCAATGCCGCTCGTGGTTCCAACAACCCTGGCTCGGCGCGCCGAATGAGACGCCCCCTTCCCATCGCGCTGGTCCTGCTGGCGCTTGGCGTAGGGGCCCTTGCCGCCCTCGCGGCCGCCAACCTGGCGCCGGCTGTATCCTCCGCCGGGTCGTCGCCTTTGCCCGTCGCGCGAGCCAGCCTGCCGCCGCCATCGCCCGCGTCCGCGGGGGTCACACCCGCGGCCACGGCCGCGCCGACCGCGAGCCCGACAGCCACGCCCGTCCCCACCCCGAGCC
>JALZAF010000263.1 GCA_030948505.1 Chloroflexota bacterium | reverse complement strand
CGCCCGGCATCGGCAGCAGCGGCGCCCGCGACCCGCTGGCGCGCGAGGTCAAGCTTCTGGGCGCGCTGCTGGGGCAGGTCATCGTCGAGCAGGCCGGGCCGGAGCTGTTCGAGCTGGTCGAGCGGATCCGGCGCGGCTCGATCGCGATTCGCAAGGGCGAAGATCCCTCCGCCGCGGATCGCCTCGACGGGGAGCTCGAGGCGCTGGACCTCGACCGCGCCGAGGCCGTCATCCGGGCGTTCGGCCTCTATTTCCAGCTCGTCAACCTGGCCGAGGAACGGCATCGCGTGCGGACCCTGCGCCGGCGCCGCCGGGCCGCGCGTGGCTCGCCGGCCGAGGATTCGGTGGCCGGTTCGGTGGCCCTGCTGCGGCGACGCCTGTCGAAGACCGAGCTCGACACCCTCGTTGGCCGCCTGTCGATCGCGCCCGTCCTGACTGCCCATCCAACCGAGGCCCGCCGCCGCACCCTGCTGCTTGCCCTCCGCCGCTGCGCCCGGCTCCTGGAGCGGCTCGACGATACGCGGCTCACGCCGGACGAGGATGCCGACGTGCGGCGCCGGCTGCGCGAGGAGATCACGATCCTGTGGCGCACGGCGGAGATCCGGACGGCCACCCCCAGCCCGCTGGACGAGGTCCGAACCGCGCTCGTCTTCTTCGACGAGACGCTCTTCTCGCTCGTGCCCCGGCTGTATCGAGCGCTCGACGCCGCCCTGGATGGTCCGAATCCGCGCGTGGAGCCGGGAGCCTCCGCGGCCGACACCGGCCACACCGGCACCCGCCCGCCACTCGCGGGAGCTTTCCTGCATTGGGGCTCGTGGATCGGCGGCGACCGGGACGGCAACCCCAGCGTGACGGCCGAGCTGACCGTCCAGACGATGCGGATCCACGCCGATCACGTCCTTCGCGGCCACGAGGCGGTGGCGTCGCGGCTCATGCAGACGATCGCGGCCACCCAGCCGGACGACGAGGTGGCCCGTCCGCTCGCCTCGCGCCTGGGCCGGGACGCCGAGACGCTGGGCGACCTCGACCGCCAGCTGCGGCGGCGCTTCCCCGACGAGCCATACCGGCGCCGTTTCGGGTTCATCGCCGAGCGGCTGCGCCGGACGCGGGCGCACCTGACCGGCGTCGCCGCGCCGCTGGCCGGTCGATACGAGTCGCCCGACCAGCTCGATGCGGAGCTGGCCGAGATACAGGCCGCGCTGGTCGACGACGGGCTCGCGCGGCTGGCCTGGGGCGAGGTCCAGGACTTCCGCTGGCAGCTCCAGACCTTCGGATTCCATCTCGCCGCGCTCGAGATCAGGCAGCACTCGAGCGTGCACCGGGCTGCTCTCGCGGCCCTCCGCGATGGCCGTCCGCCGGAGCACGAGGTAGCACCCGGAGTCTCCCTGGCCGAGGTGCTGGCGACGTTCCGCGCGATCGCCACCACCCAGTCACGTTTCGGGGCGGAGGCCGCGCACCAGTTCGTGGTCAGCTTCACGGCCGCGGCGTCCGACGTTACCGACGTCCTCGAGCTGGCGGCAGTCGCGACCGATGGCGCGCCGCCCACGCTCGACGTGGTGCCGTTGTTCGAGTCCGCGGAGGCGCTCGCTTCGGCCGGCGACATCCTCGACGAGATGCTCGCCGCGCCGGCCTACCGGGCACATCTCGAGGGCCGCGGCCGTCGCCAGGAAGTGATGCTCGGCTACTCCGACTCGAACAAGGAATCGGGTTTCCTGGCGGCCAACTGGCTGCTCCACCGGGCCCAGGCCTCGCTGGTCGAGTCCGCCCGGCGCCACGGCGTCGAGCTGACCCTGTTCCACGGCCGGGGCGGCGCCATCGGCCGCGGCGGGGGACCCACCCAGCGCGCGATCCGCGGTCAGGCGGCCGGCTCGGTCGACGCCCGGCTGAAGGTTACCGAGCAGGGCGAGGTCGTGGCGGCGCGCTACGCCGACGCGGAGATCGCCCGTCGCGAGCTGGAGCTCGTCACCGGCGCCGTGCTGCTCGCCTCGACCCCGATGCACGATGAGCTCCTGCGAGTCGCCGCCGCGGACGGCGCGGCGATCATGGACGAGCTGGCTGAGAGCGCCCGGGGGGCATATCGGGCGCTCGTGTTCGACGATCCGGGGTTCGCCGGCTTCTTCCGCGCGGTGACCCCGATCGCCGAGATCTCCGCTCTGCGCCTGGGCTCGCGTCCGGCGGCTCGCGGCCGCACGGCGCCAGGCGGGCCGCAGCCCGCTCCACGGATCGACGACCTGCGGGCTATCCCCTGGGTCTTCGCCTGGTCGCAGTCGCGGATCGAGCTGCCCGGCTGGTTCGGGCTTGGAACGGCGATCGAGCGCTACCGCCGCGATCACGGCGAAGAGGGCCTGCACCGCCTCAGCCGGCTGTACCGCGACTGGCCGTTCGTCACCAGCCTGCTCGACAACGCGGAGCTGGGCCTTGCCCGCGCCGACATGGGCGTGGGCCGCCGCTACGCGCGCCTGGCCAAATCCGAGGGAGACGCGCGCCGCTGGCGAGCCATCGAGTCAGAGCACGCGCGCACGGTCGCGCTCCTGCTACGCATCACAGGGCGAGACAGACTGCTCGATGGGGCGCCGGTCCAGCAACGCGCCATCGCCCTGCGCAATCCCTATGTCGACTCACTGTCGGAGTTGCAGATCCGGCTGCTGGCTGACCTCCGCGGGCGGGCGCCGGACGACCCGGAGCGGGCGCGGCTGCTGCGGCTCGTCCAGCTCACGGTGAACGGGATCGCGGCCGGGCTCCAGTCGACCGGCTAGGGCGCCGCCGCCTGGCCGCGCGCCAACCGCAGCTGCAGCGCGGTCGCCAGTCGCTCCACGTCCTCCAACCGGTTGTAGAGCTGCGCAGAAATGCGGACGGTGACCCCGCGCGGCCCATCGCCCGGAGGTCGCGCCGCCGGCACCGGCCAGCCGTACACGGGAACCTCGATCCGATCCTCGTCGAACAACGCCCGTTGCAGCTCCGCGGCGGCGACGTCGTCGCGCTCCATCGGGAGGAGCACCGCCGCCAGCGAGCCGATCATCTCGTCGGGCGCGGGCGCCTCGATCGACAGACGCCCGCACAGCAGGTCGCGGCCCGCCAACGCCAGCGCGCGGTTCGTGGCCATGACCGCCGGCCATCCCCCCGGCAGCAGGCCGCGCATGACGTCAATCGCGGCCGGCACCGTCAGCCAGGGGGTCGGGTCGAGCGTGCCTGTCCAGTCGAACTCGAGCCGGAAGCGGCTTCGATCGGAACGCGGATCGTTGGCGCCGTGCGAGATGGCGAGCGGCCGAATCCCCGGCTGCCGGTCGCGCCGGACATGCAGCACGGCGGAGCCCTTCGGGGCGCAGATCCACTTGTGAGCTGTGCCGGTCCAGTAGGCGGCTCCCAGCGCGGTCACGTCGACCGGGACCATGCCCGGTGCGTGCGCCGCGTCGACGATCGTGTCGACGCCGCGGGCCGCGAGCTCGCGGACGATGTCCGCCACGGGAAGCACGAGGCCGGTCGGGCTCGTGACGTGGCTGACGAGGGCGAGCCGCGTCCGTGGTGTGACGGCGGCGATGATCGCGTCGACCGCTTCGCTCGCGTCACGAAGGGGGAACGGGATCGCGGCGATGACGACGCGCGCCTCCCCGCCCCGCGCCACCTCGCCGATGGCATTCAGGGTGGCGTTGTATTCGTGGTCGGTCGTCAGCAGCTCGTCGCCGGGCGCGAAATTGAGCGAGCGCAGGACGGTGTTGACGCCCGCGGTCGCGTTCGGCACGAATGCAAGGTCGTCGGGGTCCGCACCGATGAACGCGCCGACCTGGGCACGGGCGGCTTCAAGCAGGCCCTCGAGCTCCCGGCCTAGGAAGAGGACCGGCTCGCGCTCCATCCGATCGCGCCACTCGGCCTGCGTCGCGAGGACCGTCTCCGGGCAGGCGCCGAACGAGCCGTGGTTGAGGAATGTCACCGAAGGGTCGAGGCGCCACGGAGCGGTCGAGCGCACGATCAGGTCGGCAGGTCGAGCGTGCCGCCGTCGGTGGCCGAGCTCGGCTCGCCATGCGACGGGAACCAATGTGCGCGGCCATGGCCGGCCACCCGCCACGCGCGCCCGCCGCTGCCGTTCGGCCCGTCGCCGGAGGACAGGACGCCGGTTCGCTCGTCGAGCCCGAGGTAGCCGAAACCGGCCGAATGCAGGGCCTCCGCCGTCCCCTCCCAGCCGCGCCTGTCGAAGGTATCGAAGTGCGGCGCCACGACGAGGCCCCGAACGAGCCCCAGCCCGTCGCGCCAGCCTCGAGGCGTCCACGTCCGAAGGGCGAGGCCCATCGCCCCCGCACTTGCGCCGGCGACGACGGCCCCACGCTCGTGGGCGGCAACGATCGAGTGCCATGCCGCCGTCTCGCGCAGGATCGCCGGCACCAGCTCCGGGTCGCCGCCGGGCAGGTAGATGAGGTCTCCGTGCTCGAGCCGGTCGCCGATCCGGCGATCGCCCGCGGAGGGGGCGTCCACGACCATCGCCGACTCGACCTCGATCGCCAGTCCGGCGCCATGGGCGACCCGCTCGAACGCCTCGCGGGCGTGGGTGGCGGTCGCCTTCGGCTGCCCGCGGGCAGCGGCGGTCGGCACGACCACCACCCTGATCGGGCCATTCGCTGCCGGCCGTGCGGCTCGTAGCAGCGCGGCCAGAAACGGCTCGTCGCCGGGCATGAACTCGTCGCCGCCGTGAAGTCCGATCGGCCCGCTCACCGCCTGGTCCGGGCCTCGTCGCGCTCGGGTGGCGTGACATTCCGCGGCGGCGGCCGAACCTCGCGCGGCGGGCGGCCGCGCAGCCGGTCGAGGCCCCGGCGCCAGGTGATGAATGGCAGCACGTACAGGATGACCAGGACCGGCAACAGGATGCGGGCGAAGCCGCCCGAGACCGCGAGGGCGATGCCCAGCAGCCACAGGGTCAGGAAGTAGGTCGTGATCGTCATCGCCGAATGACCGCCGATGTACAGGCGCCGCGTGGGGGCGAGCGCGATCAGGCCGACGACGAGGATCGCGCCGAGGAAGACAGGCGGGATCACCGCCCGATGATATGCGCCAGCGCCGGTCGCCCTCGTCTCGGAGCGGCCGCGCTCGCCGGGCGGATCGAGGCCGCCGCGCCCTGCCCAACCGTCGTCTATTCGTGGGTTGGGTACTCGTCAGCCCGGCCGCAACGCGACCCGCCTTGCCCACGCACGGCGCCGCCGTACCGCTTCGCCAGCCACCCATGCGGTGGGCAAACGACGGTTTTGGCTTGACGAACATGCACCCCATGGGTAGGCGACGGTTTCCAGTGGCCGAGTTGTGGCCGTGGGCGCCGCAGCAGGTTCCATCGCCCGCATCGCCCAGCCGCAGCACGAGTGCCCTCGGCTACGATGCCCGAGCCCACTCCACCCTGCCGACATGACCGGACCGACCCCCGTGACTCCGCCTGCCCCGCGCTCCTCCGCCTGGCTCGAGCGGTGGGGTCCACTGCTGCCGCTGCTCGTCGCCGAGTTCATCGTCTGGGTGGGATTCGGCGGGTTGCTGCCGATCATGCCGCTCTACTTCACCCAGCACGGCGTGGATCTGGGCGGCCTCGGCATCGTGATTGCCGCCTGGCCCGCTGCCCGCCTCGTGGGCGAGCCCATCTTCGGCTGGATCGCCGACCGCTCCGCACGGGTGCCGCTGATGGTCGTGGGCCTGGTCGTGACGGGCATCGCCCTTGGCCTGCCGCTCGTGTTCACCGGGCCGCTGGAGTTCCTGCTGCTGCGCGCCCTGGCCGGCTTCGCCACGGCGATCTACGACCCCGCAGCCCGCGGCTACCTGACCGACGCGACGCCCCCGGAGCGGCGCGGCGAGGCCTTTGGCTTGTACGGCGCCGCGCAGATGGGCGGGCTGCTGCTGGGACCGGCGATCGGCGGGGTGGGCGCGGCCGTATTCGGCGGGGTCGCCTTCGTGTTCGTCTTCGGAGCGCTCGTCACGCTCCTGGCGGCCGTCGCCGTTGCGCTCCGGGTCAGGGAGTCGGCCCAGGTGGGACGGCGCGGCAGAATCGGGCCGGCCTACGACATCACGGAGTTCCCGACCGAGCCGCCGGTCGTCTACCAGCGCGCAGCCGACGACGCATTCGCCGAGGCAGCCGAAGGTGACGCGGCCCCGCCCTCCGCCCCGGCGAGCCTGTGGAACCGTCGCCTGATCGCCGCGATCTTCATCAACCTCGGCGGCTACTTCGCGGGCGGAACGTACGAGGTGATCTGGAGCGTGTTCCTGCTGTCGAAGGGGGCGGGCCTCGACCTGATCGGCCTGACCTTCGCGATGTTCGCCCTGCCGGTTCTCATCGTGTCGCCGCTGGCCGGGCGGCTGATCGACCGTCGAGGCAGCTTCGCCTTCGTCGTGGTGGGCTCGGTCATGATGGCGACCCCGAGCTTCATCTACCCGCTGCTCGGGAATCCGCTACATGTCATTCCGTTCATCATCGTCGAGGGGACGGGCTTCGCCATCCTCAACCCGGCGCTGTACGCGATCGTCGCCGGGGGCAGCCCACGTGGTCGGACATCGACGGCGCAGGGCGTCTTCGGCGCGTCCGGCACCCTGGGCACCATCGTTGCCTCGGTCCTTGCCGGCTACCTGGCCGGGGTCGACCTGCGCTACCCGTTCTGGGTCGCGGCAACAGTGATGTACACACTGCTCATCGCGGGGGTCGTCGTCGGCGGGGCCGCCATCCGCCGGATGAGCGCCCCGGGCGGGTCGTTCGATCCCGTTCCGAGCGCTTAGGACGGGTCTGGCCGTTGACCGAATCGGCCTGAAAGGCTAGAGTTGAACGTCGCGGGGTGGAGCAGCGGCAGCTCGTCGGGCTCATAACCCGAAGGTCGCCAGTTCGAATCTGGCCCCCGCAACCAGCGCATTTTCCCGAACCCCGGGTCCCGACCACCCGGGGTTCACCTTTTCCCGACGCGCGACGGCGTGCGGCCGGCCGGCCCGGCCCGGGCTCAGGTGGGGCTCAGCTTCGACGGCTAGACCTCGTCGACATGGCCCGACATCGGCAGGCCCACCGCGGCCGCCCCGCGAGGACCGTCGCGATCTGGGTGGCGATGATCGCCGCCGCCGTCGCGGTGGGAGCGATCGTCGGGATTGCCATCGGCTCGCCGCCAGGTCGCACTCCCTCCACCTCCGTCGCGGCCGGCGCGCGCAGCAGTGCAGCGGGAGCGTCGCCGCGAGTGCACGCGACCGCGTCGGCCAACCCCACGGCCGTGGGCCAGGCTCCGTCGAGCACCGACCCGGTGGCCTCGGCCGCGCCAGATCTGCCTTCGTCCGGCGGACGCTTCGGCCTCGGCTTGCTGATCGCCGACCGGGGCAACGGCCGGCTGCTGATCGTCAACGACGCCGGCGCCACGCTGTGGAGCTTCCCCGCCGCCCATAGCCTGCCGGCCGGGCAGCACTTCTCCGCCGACGATGCCTTCATCTCGCCGGATCACCGCACGATCGTCGCCAACGACGAGAGCCACCAGGTCATCGACGTCATCGACATCGCCACCCGCCGCGTGATCTGGCAGTACGGCCACTACGGCGTGATGGGTTCGGCGCTCGGCTACCTCCACACGCCGGACGATGCGTATCCCCTGGCGAACGGCAACATCAGCGTGGCCGACATCCGCAACTGTCGGATCCTGGAGATCGACCCGGCCAAACGGATCGTTCGCCGGCTTGGTCGCGCCGGACGCTGCACCCACCACCCGCCGATCAGCTTCAACAACCCCAACGGCGACACGCCGCTGCCCGATGGGGGACTGCTGGTGACCGAGATCGGCGGCTCGCGCGTCGTCCGCCTGGGCCCCGCCGGCAACGTCGTGTTCGACATCCACGCGCCGGTGCTCTATCCGTCGGACGCGCAGCTCAATGCCAGGGGGAATGTTCTGGTCGTCGATTACGCCAGGCCCGGAGCCGTCGTCGAGCTCGATCCGCGGGGCCATGTGGTGTGGCGATACGGTCCACGATCCGGCCCCGGCATGCTCGACCACCCCAGCCTGGCCATCCCGCTGCCCGACGGGACAATTGCCTTGAACGACGACTACCGCCATCGCGTCGTCGTCATCGATCCCCGCACGAACAGGATCGTCTGGCAGTACGGCCACACCGGGCTGGCAGGACGGGCGAAAGGCTACCTGTTCGTCCCCGACGGGATCGACCTCGTGCCGTTGGGCACCGCGCTCTGAGGGCGGGACGCTGGCGGCGGCGCGCTGATAGCGGCGCTCTCACAGCCGCCTATTCCCAGCGAAACGTCCTCGCGGCGAGCGCAACCGAACCAACCGCCCAGACCGCCAGGATGGCGGTCGCCCGGACGGCATCCCCGCCAGAGCCGAGGGCCACCCGGAAAAGGTCCGCCAGCGCCGAGACCGGCAGGACGGCAGCGACGGCGGCAAGCGGCGCGGGCAGGTGATCGATGGGCAGGACGATCCCGCCCAGCAGGAGGAAGGCAAGGAAGAGCCCGTTGGCCAGGGCCAGCGTCGCCTCCGCGCGCAGCGACCCGGCCATCGCCAGGCCCAGTCCGGCAAAGGCCAGCGTGCCGAGCAGGAGAGCCGGCGCGACCACGGCCAGCGGCGCGCCCGCGGGAAGGCGCCATCCGAGAAGGCCGATGGCGATGGCGAACAGCAAGCCAGCCTGGGCCACCTCGACGGCCAGGACAGCCGCGATCTTCGCGGCGATCAGTTGTGAGCGTGTCAACGGCGATCCGCCCCGGCGCTTGAGGACCCCGTAGTGGCGCTCGTAGCCGGTGGCGATGCCCAGGTTGACGAGGCTCGTCGCGATGACCGCCAGGGCGAGCGCGCCCGGCAACAGGAAATCGACCGCGGGGCCAGGCAGGGGCAGGACCGCGACCGAGGCGAAGAACAGCAGCACGGCCGCCGGGATGACGATGGTGACGAGCAGGTTCTCGCCCCTGCGGGCGGTCAGCCGCAGCTCCATCGCCGTCATGGCCAGGGTCGCCCGTGCGGCCGGCGCAGGCGCGCTCATGTGGCCTCCGGCTCCTGCGCCGTTGCTGCACCCACGTCGCCCGTGAGCTCGAGATATCGATCCTCGAGCGAGGCGCCCGCCGCCCGCAGCTCGACCAGCAGCAGGCCGCGATCCGCGACCCACGCCGCGACGGCGGCAATGAGTCCCGGGTCCGGCGGGCTGCCGTCGATCACGGCCGCGGACGCGTCGCCGGCCACCGGCGCGACGCGAAGTGACGGCCGCTCTGCCGCGAGCGCCACACCGAACGCCGCGAGATCCGCGGTGGTGAGTGGCGTGGCGAAGCGGAGTCGCAGGCGCGGGGCCGCGCCGGCCACCAGCTCGGCCGGCGTCCCGAGGGCCACGATCCGCCCGCCGGCCAGGACCGCCACCCGATCGGCGAGCCGCTCCACGTCGACCAGGTCGTGGGTCGTCAGCAGGATCGCGACGCCGTCGGCGCGCAGGTCGCGGATGAGATCACGTGACGCGGCCCGCGCCGCAGGGTCCATGCCGGCGGTCGGCTCGTCGAGGAACAGCACCTCGGGCCGCCCGACGAGGGCCAGCGCGAGACCCAGGCGCTGGCGCTCCCCGCCGGACAGGCGGCGATAACGGGTCCGGGCGACGGCGCGGAGACCAACGAGGTCGATCAACTCAGCCGGATCGCGGGGAGCGGCGTGGAACGCGGCGTACAGTCGGATGACCTCGTCGGCCGTGGCCCGCGGGTCGATCCCGCCGCCCTGGAGCATGAGCCCGACCCGGCTTCGGAGCCCCGGTCCGCCATGAGCAGGATCCTGGCCAAGGACGCGCACGTCGCCCGAGTCGCCGCGCCGATATCCCTCCAGGATCTCGACCGTGGTGGTCTTGCCCGCGCCGTTCGGGCCGAGCAACGCGAGCAGCTCACCGGCGGCGACCTCGAAGCTCACGCCGTCCAGGACCGCCCGATCCCCATAGCGCTTGACGAGGCCGGCGACACGAACCGCCGGCTCACTCACGGCGCTGTCGTTGACGGGCCACTCTCCGGTGGCCTGATCGTGGCGTACTGCTGCTCGAAGTCGGTTGCGGCCACTTCGCCGATCTGGACGGCCCGCAGGATGCCGTCCTTGTCGATGAAGTACGACTGCGGCCGGGCCGCCACGCGGTAGGCCGCCCGGAAGGCCTCGTTCGGGTCGAGGACGGTCGGCCACGTCGCGCCGAACTCCCGCACGAACGCGCGCGCCGGATCGGGCGGGTCGACCATCAACACCCCCACGACGACGAGCCCGTCGGCGGCGTGCTCCGCGAGCTTCGATTTGAAGAGCGGGAACTCGGACCGGCAGGGCACGCAGAACGGGCCCCAGAAATTGACGATGACCGGGTGGCCGCGCAGATCGGCGAGATGGAAGGCGGCCCCGTCGAGCGTCGTGCCGCTGATGTCCGGCACTGGGCGGCCTCGGGCCAACACGCCCGAGTCCGACGGCGCAGGGCGCCCGATTCCCAGCTGCACCGCGGCCATGACGGCGATCGTGATAACGGCCGCGACGGCGACAGCGACCACGATGGGACGACGGGACCGCGACGGGATGGGCGGCCTCGCTAGCCGGCCTTGAGGGTGCCGGTCATCAGACTCGGATGGATCGAGCATTCGAACTTGTAGGTCCCCGCCGGCAGCGCCGGGACGTTGTACCTCGTCTGGCTGGGTCCGGTAGTGGTTTGTCCGGCGAAGAGCTTCGAGCCGTCCGCTCCAAGGATGACGACGTCGTGCGGCGTCGACGCATCCCTGTTATCGAACAGGATGGTGAACGGCTTGCCGGCCGGTGCGGACACGTCGGTCGTCGTGAACTTGACGCCCTCGGCCACGATCGTCACGTCTGCACCACCGGGCCCCCCTGACCCCGACGGCCCGCCGGATCCGCCTGGACCGCCCGATCCCGGGGGCGCTCCAGACGCTCCGGGCCCGCCGCCCGCCGCGGTCGGGCTCTTCGGCGGCAGCAATCCCAGGTTCAGCACCACCGCGCCGACGAGCAGGATGCCCATCACCGCCAGCAACGTCCGCGGCCAGCCCGGGGCCGGCAAAGCCTCCAGGTGGCCGGTCCGGTCCGCATCGATGGCCTTGCCGTATTCGGCCCTCGCGTCGCGCAACCAGCCCAGCAGGGTGACGATGAGAAAGATGACGCCGACGGCGAGCAGCCAGCCGCCGAACACGAAGCCGTACAGCAGCACGGCCAGGGCGAGCGAGGCCAGGAGCGGCCGGAACGACGGTCCCGGCATGTGGACCCCGGGCGGCGGCTGTCGCATCACCGCGACCGCGCCCTGCGAATGGCCGCCGGCCGTGAGGTGATCGTAATCGGCCAGTCCCTCGCGGCCCCAGTAGAGCAGGCTCAGCGCAAGGGCCACGGCGCCCAGCGGCAGGGCGATGCCGCCAACGACCAGCCCGAACAGAAGGAGGAACACGCCGATCGCCGCGATGACGGGGGCGAAGGACGGCCCCGGCGCGTGGATTCCGGGCGGCGGCCTGGGCGTGAGTCGCCGCTTGCCCCGCCGCCGCGGCCCGATCGTTGCGAATCGGTAGACCGTCATCACGAGCCAAAGCACGACCACGGCGGCGAGCGCGACTGGTATCAGCCCGATCAGCGCCCCCCAGTCGGGGATGACGAGCTTCGACGTGAAGTCGAGGATGGCGGTCCAGATCTGGTCGAGCACGTTGACGCTGGGTTCTGGTTATTCGTGCGGCGAGCCGGCGATCAGGATGTAGGCCATCAGCCCCATCGCGATGCCGAGCGCGAACAGCATCGTGATGCCGGCGTAGTCGACGTGCCCGTTACCCAGCTTGGCCGTCAGCCAGTACAGGAAGGCGATGACCGCGAACATGATCCCGATGACCAGCGCGTTCCTCGGATGACTCAGCGGATGCATCAGCCGTGCTCCCTGGCTAGAGGATGTAGAGCGTCGAGAAGAGGACGATCCAGACGATGTCGACGAAGTGCCAGTAGAGCGACGTCGCTTCGACTGCGTCGTGGTGGCGGGCGGAGAACTGGCCGGCCATGCCGCGATACAGGATCACGCTGAGCATGATGACGCCGCCGAAGACGTGGGCGCCATGGAACCCCGTCAGGGTGAAGTAGGTCGTCCCGAAGGGGCCGGCGTCGAGCCTGACGCCCTCGCTGTACAGCAGCGAATAGTCGGTCGCCTGCATCACCAGGAAGATGATGCCGAGGGCCACGGTGGCGCCGATGTTGCGCACCAGGCCGGTGTGGTCGTCCCGCCGAATCGCGTTGACCGCGAGCTGGCAGGTCAGCGAGCTCAGCACGAGCAGGATCGTGGCCGGCAGGACGAGCGGCAGCATCTCGACCCGGAACGCCACGTGCGTCTCGGGGTTGATCGGCGGCCACACCGGCGCATTGGCCCGGACGTTGAAGTAGGCCGCGAACAGGCCGGCGAAGAACATGACCTCGGA
>JALZAF010000336.1 GCA_030948505.1 Chloroflexota bacterium | reverse complement strand
GTGTTCATCCAGCGTCCGCTGGTCGGGTCATGACGGCTACCACTGGCGACGGCGCCCCGAGGCGTGAAACGCTCGGCGATCCAGATCAGGCGGAGCGCGCCGCCAACCGTCGTGAACGCCTGGCTGGGACCCTGCAGCGAGGCGGGGCGTTCATCGTGCTCGTCGCCGTCACGCTCATCGCGTCGCTCGTGTTCGGGGCGCGCTTTGCAAGCATCGACAACTTCCTGAACATCCTCGAGGCGAGTTCGTTCCTCGGGCTCGTCAGTGTGGGGATGACCTTCGTGATCATCGGTGGCGGGATCGACCTGTCGGTCGGGTCACTTCTCGCACTGTCGGCCGTGCTCGCGGCGTTCGGCTCCCAATACGGGACCGTGGCCGCCGTCGCGTTGCCGCTGGGCGTCTGCGGACTCATCGGCCTGTTGAACGGTCTGCTTATCGCTCGGGCCCGGATGGCGCCATTCATAGTGACACTCGCGGCGCTCCTCTTCGCACGCGGTCTCGCCTTTGGCGTATCCGACGAGGGAAACAAGATCTTCCACATCAGCGGGGACCTGACCGTGATCTGGCTCGGCCAGGGGTCGGTTCTGGGGATCCGGGTCCCGATCATCATCGCGGGCATCGCATTCCTGATCGGTTGGATCGTCCTGACCCGGACGCGTTACGGGATCGCGGTGACCGCGATCGGCGGCAACGAGGACGCAGCCCGGCTGATGGGGCTGCCGACCGCTCGGGTGAAGACGGTCATGTACCTCGTCAGCGGTCTGCTCGCCGGACTCGCCGGTTTGCTCGTTGCGGCTCGGTCATCCTCGGGTCAATCGACGATCGGTGTCGGTCTCGAACTCCAGGCCATCGCCGCGGTCGTTATCGGAGGGACGCTCCTCACGGGTGGCTCGGGTTCGATCGCCGGCACTCTGGCGGGGGTGCTGCTGCTGAACGTCATCAACAACGTCATCAACCAGGTGGGCACGCTGAGTTCGTACTTCCAGCAAGTTGTCAGCGGCGCCTTCCTGATCATCGTCGTATTGGTCCAGCGTTATCTCAGTCGAGAGCAGCGACTGTGACCTCCCGGACGGCCTGGAGGAGAAGATGACCGAGAGCACCGTGGTCGAGCTATGAGCGACACTTTCGCGCTCGCCCCGACCGTCCAGAACGAGGGCATCTCGATCGGAGAGTCACGCCTCCGGGTAGCGGTCGTCGGCACCGGAACATGGTGGGGTCGCCAACACCTCCGCGCGTTCGCGGAACGACCGGATGTGGAGATCGTCGCCGTTGTGGGCCGATCGCCCGAGAAGACCCGCGCTCGGGCGGATATCGTCGGAGCTCGGGCATACACGGATCCCGTGGCGATGGTCGAGCATGAGCACCCCGACCTGGCCAGCGTGTGCCTCTCGAACCAAGGTCATTTCGAGACGACCCTGGCGTTGATCAAGACCGGTACTCCGCTGCTGGTCGAGAAGCCCTTTGTGTTCGATCTCGCTGAGGCCGACGAGCTGCTCGGAGAAGCGGACTCCCGGGATCTCTTCCTGGCTATCGACTTCAACCACCGTACCGCGACGCCGGTGCAGATGGCCCGCGAGACGATCGCGAGTGGGCGACTAGGCGAGATCGTCTATGCGACCTGGCGCTTCGGAGGGGAGGGGTCGAGCCCGCATCCAGACGCCAACCTCATCGAGACGCAGTGTCACGGCTTCGACATGCTCGAGTATCTGTGCGGGCCGATCAGGTCGGTCGCCGCCGAGATGACGGAGTTCGAAGGCCGTGGGCACTCCACGGTCGCGATCGCTCTGCGCTTCGCGAACGATGCCGCCGGGACCCTGCTGGGAAGCTACGACTCCTCGTACGCCTACCCGGACACTCACCGTCTGGAGATCGGCGGGACGCTCGGCCGTATCGTCGTTCGTGACACCGTTCGCTCCTTCGAGTTCCAGGCCACCGGGAACGAGCTGCGTGAAGTCTGGGAAGCCGGCTACTTCAATGACCTCGGCCGAATGTTCCATCGGACGCTGGACCGGCACCTCGACGCCGTCCTCGCGGCGCTCCGAGCCGGTGGCCCGCCGCCGGTTCACGCACGGGCGGGTCGTCGCGCCCTGGAACTCGCTTACGCCAGCATCGAGTCGTTTCAATCAGGTCGACGGATCACGCTGTCATGACCATCGTCTCGGGGGGCTGCACATCCGGTTGTTCTCGGCCGCGACCCCGTCTAGTCACTCCGCACGGCAGTCCCGCGTGAATACCCGGCACGGACCGGACTCCGACCGCGTGTTTTCGAGGTCGAGCAAGCCCAAGGTGCGGGGTGGCTCGATGCCTAGCACGGTGCCAACTCAACACTCCGCGGATCAACAAGGCGACCTGCCGGACTTGTTCGCCCAACCTCACCGTCGGTGGAATCCGCTGCGCGGCGAATGGGTGCTCGTCTCGCCGGGTCGGACCGACCGGCCGTGGCAGGGCAGCCGTGAGGCACCGGCGGCCGCGCCTCCTGCTTACGACCCGACGTGCTATCTGTGCCCCGGCAACGTCCGCGCGAACGGGGAGCCCAACCCTGCATACGGCGAGACACACGTGTTCACGAACGACTTCGCGGCGCTCCGGCCGACGACATCATCCGGCACGTGGACCGACGGTGGCGGCCTCTACCGCGCCGAGGCCGAGTTAGGGACGTGCCGCGTCGTGTGCTTCTCGCCGTATCACAACCTAACGCTCGCCAAGATGGATCCGCCCGGAGTCCGGCGGGTGATCGACACCTGGGCGGTGCAAACGGCGGAGCTTGGCCAGCGCTACCGCTGGGTCCAGGTCTTCGAGAACCGCGGTGAGGCGATGGGGGCGAGCAACGCCCACCCGCATGGGCAGATCTGGGCCGGGACCGCGCTCCCAGCCGAACCAGCACGCGAGGACGCGAGCCAGCGGGCGCACCTCGCACAAACCGGTCGCTCGCTCCTGCTCGACGTTGCCGTCGCTGAGGCCGACGGGCCGCGCGTCGTCGAGGAGTCGGACCAGTGGCTCGTCGTCGTCCCATTCTGGGCGGTGTGGCCGTTCGAGACCCTCATCTTGCCGCGCGACCCCGTGGCGAGGATGTCCGACCTCAACGACGCCCAGCGCAACGATCTCGCGTCGATCCTCGTCCGGCTGCTGCGCCGATATGACCGATTGTTTGGCGTCCCGTTCCCTTACTCGATGGGCTGGCATGGAGCTCCGTTCGAGCCGGACGCCGCCATTGATGCGTGGCAGATCCACGCCCATCTATACCCGCCCCTGCTGCGATCCGCGACTGTCCGAAAGTTCCTGGTCGGGTATGAGTTGCTCGCCGAGGCACAACGCGACTTGACGCCCGAGAAGGCGGCCGAGCAGGTACGAGCGGCGACGTAGGCGATCTCGCTGTCTTTCGCCCACGCGAGTTCGCCGATTCTCAATGCTGGCAGCAATTCTTGTGTGTCCCGGGGCAAGGCCGCGGTCCAGCGAAGCGGATGTTGCCGATGGCGACACGATCGTCCATGACCCACCATCAGTCGAGTGCGATATCTCGAACCGGGCGATGCCGGATCGGTCGTCGGAGCCAGGCCAGGTGAAGGTGGACTGGTACCCGTCCGGATACCAGAGCCCTGCCCGCGACCAAACTCTGAGGGGGCGCGGTGGCCGGCCGTACTGGCGGATGGCTCGGCGCGCCGACCTCGAGCCCGAGTGAACTTGGTCAGCGCCGATCCTGTCGGGCGTAGCTAAGCATCGAGGTCGGCGAAGGCGCTGAGCGTCGGTGTCGCGACGCGCAGCGCACGGATCACAGCGGCACGTACCGCGCCTTCGAGCGCCGCCGTCGAGGACGCCCCCTGAACGTGCGTGAAGGTGGCGCACGAGCGAGCTCCGCGATGACGATCGCGGCTAGCGTCACTTCGGGATCATCACGTTCCGCGCCGATCCGTTCGGCGAGCGCGCCTCCAATTGTCGCCGTGAAGCGTTCGAGCTCCACGAACGGGGCTGCCCGAAGCGCAGGCGAGTCGTCCGCCACCTCTCAGAAGCGCCGGAACACGCGCCGGGCGTGTGCTTCGTCCACGTCCTGCCAGCGATCCAACGGCACCCCGCCGATGAGGGCATTCACGACGACCTCGCCGAGAGGCTCGACCCCCCGATGCCGGACGGCC
>JALZAF010000329.1 GCA_030948505.1 Chloroflexota bacterium | reverse complement strand
ATCGAGGTGCTCGTATGGCACGCCCTCCGCGTCCATGCTGGCCGTGTAATCGGACAGCGGGATGCTGGCCTCGCGCGGCGCGACGTCGAGGCCGCCGGTCAGCGTCACGATCGTGACGCCCGCCTCCGATTCGACCTGCTTCCAGGTCTCGTAGGCGCGCCGGGCGAGGCGGACGTAGTTCGGCCGGTGGTAGGACAGCCGGATGATCCGCGAGTGGTCCTGCGAGGCGCCGTTTCGGTGGCCCAGCTCGAACTGCTCGAGGCCGAGGACGTCACCGCCCAACCGCCTTGCGAGCCAGCAGGCGGCACCCGAGCCGATGCCACCGAGGCCGACGACGATGGCCTCGTAGTCCGTCCGCCCGGTCAGGGCTTGACCTCGACCTCGGTGTGGCCGTAGTACTCGTAGGCCGACATCGCCTTGCCGGTCGGCGACTTCCAGGCCCGCTCCTCCGAGCTCAGCTTGCCGAGCGCCTTGGCCATGGCCCGGACGTGGTTGGCGACGGAGCCGCAGCAGGAGCCGATGAACCGAACCCCCAGGTCACGCGCGGCCACCGCGTAGTCGGCCATCTCGGCACGAGACAGGGTCAGATGCTCGAGCGCGAACGGGAATTCCGGAGTGCCCGTGAAGTCGGGCCGCTCGTCGGTCACGCGGTAGGCCACGGGCTGGGTGGCAAGCCAGGCGCGCGGCACGGCGGCGCGCATTTCCGCCGCGAGCGGCAACGTTCGCGTCGGATCGCGCAGGCAGTTGACACCGACGACGTCGGCCCCCGCATCCACCAGCTTGCGAGCGCAGTCGCCGACCGAGTCGCCCTCGTAGGCCGCGGCGTCGGGATGCTCGAAGGACATGGTGATCACGACGGGCAGGCTGGTGAGACGGGCCCGCTCCAGGGCGATGAGTGCCTCGCCCAGGAAGCTGAATGTCTCGCCGATGACGAGGTCGATGCCTTCGGCTACCTGGACCTCGAGCTGGCGGTCGAACAATGCCCGGACACGATCCGGGGACGCGGGGTCGGCCGGATCGTAGGCCCACGTCAGCGACAGGTTGCCGGCCACCAGTGCGTCGCCCTCATTGGCGACGGAACGGGCGATCTTGACGGCCGAACGATTGATGTCGTCGACGCGGCCCGCCAGACCAACCGTCGCCAGCTTCTCCTCCGTGGCGTAGAACGTCAGCGCCTGGAGGACCTCCGAACCGGCGCGCAGGAACTCGCGGTGAAGCTGGGTCAGGGCCTCGGGGTGGACGATGCTCACCTCTGGCGTGAACGGACCGGCCTGCACGTAGCCGCGCTTCTCGAGCTCGAGCAGGTAGCCACCGTCGCCGAGGACCGGGCCGCGGGCGAGTCGGTCGAGCAGTCCCTCGGTCATCGCGCGCTGCCCCTCCCGGGTGCCGCCTGCGGCGGCGTGGGGTTGATCGTAGCGGCGGCCGTTGCGGCCGCGTCGCGCAATCTCGTCAGGCCGATCCGAAGCAATGGCATGACGGACAGGGCATCCGTGATTCGCCCGTCGAGGGCCATGGCGAGCGCTTCGTCGAATGGCACCCAGCGGAGGACGAGCTGCTCGGTGCCATCGGGCGAGGCGGGGCCGGCTGTGAGCCCGGTGGCGAGATAGGCGATCGCCGCCTCGTCGGTCACCGAGTTCGACAGGTGCAGGCGCCCGATCTCCTGCCAGTTCGCTGCCACCAGGCCGGTCTCCTCCTGCAGCTCGCGCCTGGCGCCCGCCAACGGGTCTTCCGGAAACGGCACGCCACCCTCCGGGATCTCCCAGGAGTAGCTGTCAAGCGAGTAGCGATGCTGGCCGACGAGCGCGACCCGATCCTGATCGTCGATGGCGACCACGCCCACCGCGAGGCCGTGGAAATGGACGACGCCGTAGATGCCGGGCTCGCCATCTGGCCGGACCACGTCGTCGTGCCAGACGGTGATCCACTGGTTCTCGTACGCGACGCGCCTCGAGCGGCGACGCCAGGCGGACGGGGGCGGCGGATCGTCCATCCGCCCATGCTAGCGGGCCGGGCCGTGTCGCCAGCCCGTCGCAGTCCGTAGACTCGCCGGGATGTCCAGCCGGGAGGCCAGCCAGCCACGCTACGCCGTCGAAACCACCTTCGACGCGCGGATCCCCGTGCGCGACGGCATCGAGCTGTCGGCCAACCTGTGGCTGCCGATGCCGCGCGCGGGTGCTGTCGAGACGCGCTTCCCGGCGATCCTCGAGATGATCCCGTACGGCAAGGACAACTGGCGTCGCAACGCGGACGTGGGACGGGGCGAATGGCTGGCCGCGCGCGGCTTCGCGTTGTGCCGCCTCGACGTCCGGGGGACGGGCTCGTCGCCTGGCGTGGCCCTCGATGAGTACACCGCCGACGAGACGCGCGACGGCTACGACGCCGTCGAGTGGCTGGCCGCTCAGCCGTGGTGCAATGGCAACGTCGGGATGTGGGGCATCAGCTATGGCGGCTTCACGTCCATTCAGGTGGCCAAGCTCCGGCCGCCGCATCTGCGCGCGATCGTGCCGGTGATGGCCACGGACGATCGCTACGTCGACGACGTCCATTACCGCGGCGGCTGCGTCACCGTCAGCGAGAAGAGCCAGTACGCGGTGAGCCAGGTGGCGATGAATGCGATGCCGCCAGATCCCTCTTTTCGCGGGCAGAACTGGAAGGAGGAATGGCTGGAGCGGCTGGAGAAGACGCCGCCCTGGATCATCGGCTGGCTGCGCCACCAGCACGACGGGCCGTATTGGCGGCAGGGGTCGCTCGCCCCGGATTACGACGCGATCGAGGCGGCCATCTTCCAGATCGGCGGCTGGATGGACAGCTACGTCGACCCGGTCTTGCGGATGCAGGCCCGCTGCAGTGCGCCGACCCGGTCGCTGGTTGGCAACTGGGTCCACGGCCTGCCGGACTCGGCCTACCCGGGCCCCAACCTGGACTGGCTGCACGAGCTGGTGCGGTTCTTCGATCGTTGGCTCAAGGGCGTCGAAAACGGGATGAACGAGGAGCCGGCGTTCACCTGGTTCGAGCGGCAGTACACACCGCCAGAGGCGTTTCCTGCCGTGCTCAACGGCTCGTGGCGATCCGCGCCCGCGTTCCCCCACCCCGCCGCGGTCGAGCGCGAGTGGGCTCTCACGCCGGGCGAGGTGCCGCTGGTCGGACGTCTGGCCGAAGCCACCGCGGCCGCCGAAGGAGGACAACCAACCGTCGACCGATTCGACCATCGCGCCACGGTCGGCACGCGGTCCGCACTGTCGTGGGGTGCCGGCTCGCCGCCCAACGGCCTCGCCCGCGACCTGCGTCCGGACGAGGCGCTGGGCCCGACGTACACGTCAGCGCCGCTGACGGAGGGGCTCCACATCCTGGGCTTTCCGCAGCTCGTGGCACGGGTCGAGGCGTCCGCGCCGGTCGCGACCCTGGTCGCGCGGCTGGCCGATGTGGCTCCCGACGGCACCTCCGAACAGGTCGCCGCCGGGGTCCTCAACCTCACCCACCGCGGCTCACACGAGAACCCGGTCGAGCTCGAGCCCGGCCGGGCGTACGAGATCCGGCTGCCGCTGCGCGCGAGCGGCTATCGGTTCCTGCCCGGTCATCGCATCCGTTTGTCTCTGGCATCCAATGCCTGGCCCGTCCTGTGGCCCTCTCCCTATCCGTGCCAGCTGGGCATCCATCTCGGCGGCGCGTCGCCGGCGCGGCTGGTGCTGCCGGTCGTGCCACCCGCTGGCGGCAAGGGCGACGTATCCGTTCCGGCGTTCAAGTTGACGCCGCCGGACGTGAAGGAATTCGAAGGCGGCGGCGGCATAACCGATGACCCGCCCGTGTGGCGGATCGTCGACGACGTCATGGCCGGCACGGTCAGCGTCGAGGTTCGCGATGCCGGGACGACGGAGCTGCCCGACGGCCGCTCACTGTTCGCGTCGGAGGAGCTGACGATGATCGCGTCGGACGCCGATCCGGCCACGGCGCGGCTCGATACGACCGTCGTCTACCGCTGGCGCGAGCGGTCGTTCGCGACGGAGATTGTGGCCATCGGCTCCATCGCCAGCGACGTGGGCGCGTTCGACCTGGACCTCGACCTGCGGGTCACGGTCGACGGCGCTCCGTTCTTCGGCCGCGAGTGGCACGAGCGGATCCCGCGGCGGCTCGTCTGACGGGCGACCGTCTAGACTCCGCGCCATGCCCAGGATCTCCCACAAGACCGAGCAGTTCACGGAGTCGGTCATCCGCGAGATGAACCGCCTCGCCGTGTCCGCCGGCGCGGTCAGCCTGGCCCAGGGATTCCCCGATTTCGCCTGCCCTCCCGAGCTGAAGGAGGCGGCCGCGGCGGCCGTTCACGCGGACTTCAACCAGTACGCCATCACCTGGGGTGCGAAGCCGCTGCGCGATGCGATCGCCGCCAAGACGGCCCGCCACTACCCCGGCTGGAACGTGGATCCGGAGACGGAGCTGACGGTGACCTGTGGGGCCACCGAAGGGATGATCGCGTCGATGCTCGCGATCCTGGATCCGGGCGATGAGATCGTGGTCTTCGAGCCGTTCTACGAGAACTACGGACCCGATGCCATCCTGACCGGGGCCACGCCGCGCTACGTCACCCTGCACGAGCCGGACTGGGCGATCGATCCCGACGAGCTGCGGGCCGCCATCACGCCGCGAACGCGCGGCATCGTCGTCAACTCGCCCCACAACCCGACCGGCAAGGTGTTCCGGCGCGACGAGCTGGAGCTCATTGCCGACCTGTGCCGCGAGCATGACCTCGTCGCTTTCACCGACGAGATCTATGAGCACATCGTCTACGCCGGCGAGCACATCCCGCTGGCGACGCTGCCGGGCATGGCGGAGCGCACGGTGGCCGTGAACTCCGTGTCCAAGACCTATTCGGTCACCGGCTGGCGGATCGGCTGGGTCATCGCCCCGCCGGCATTGACGGCGGGCATCCGCAAGACCCACGACTTCCTGACCGTCGGCGCGGCCGCGCCACTGCAGCAGGCCGCGGCCGTGGCCCTGGCGTTCCCCGATGCGTACTACGACAAGTTGGCAGCCGACTACCGGGTCCGCCGCGACACCTTGCTGCCCGCCCTGAAGACGGCCAGCTTCCGTGTCTACTCGCCCGACGGGGCCTACTACGCGATGACCGACATCTCCGCCCTGACCACCGACGACGACGTCACCTTCGCGCGGCGGCTCATCGGGGATCCGGGCGTGGCGACGGTGCCGGGCTCGTCGTTCTACTCGCGGCCGGAGCTGGGACGGACGAAGCTCCGCTTCGCCTTTCCGAAACGAGCCGAAACGTTGGCGGCTGCTGCCGAACGCCTGCGACGCCTCGCCCCCGCGCCGGCCTGAGCGGCCGGCCCGGGGCAGCCCGCCTGAGCTGCCCGCCCGAGGCCGCCGCCCGAGGCTGCACCTAGGCGGCACCGAACCGTCACCTATTCATGGGGTGCATGTTCGCCACGATGGCCGAGGCCAGGGACGAGGAAGCCACGCTCAAGAGTGGAGCACCTCCTCGTCACCCGTTCAGCGGGTGCATGGATGACGGACCCGTTCACCGGGTGCATGGATGACGGGATCGCCGTGACGAAGACCCACCGGGCGAATATCCGACGGTTTGGGCGGGTCTTGCGGCCTGGGGCCGGTCGCGGCTTGGGCGGGGTTCGCGGCCGCCAGCGAACCCGGGGCCAGCGTGAGCGACCGCTAGCAAACGGTGGCCAGGGCAGCTACGGCGATGAGCCCGCTGCCGAGCGCGACCGCGACGCTGGCCAGCGTCCCCAGGAGGTAGTACTCGGCGAAGTCGCGGTCGTCGAGCTGGCGGAATCGGGCCAGGGTCTTGGCCCCGACCACGAACCCCACCGCGGCTGTCGAGCCAGTCAGCACGAAGGTCACGATCAACAGCCGCTCGAGGACACCGATCGTTGCCCCGATCTGCGAGGGCGACGCGCGAACGCTCGGGGCCGGCTCGCCGCCGTCCGCGGCGGGCTCGGGG
>JALZAF010000311.1 GCA_030948505.1 Chloroflexota bacterium | reverse complement strand
TGTTCGGGAGGAGCAGGACCTCCTTCGCCTCGACGGACGCAACAGCGGCCACGAGTTCTCCCGTGCTTGGGTTGGCTGACTGGCCGCCGCGCACCACCGAGGCGACCCCGAAGTCGCGGAAGATCGCCGCCAGTCCATCGCCTGCAGCTACCGCCACAACAGCCAGTGGCACGTTCGTCGCGGCTTTCCCGTTGGCCGATGATCCGTCGCCCGAACGTGCGCCCGCGGCGGCCTCGGCGGCGGGTAGCTCTGCAAGGCCGGTGAACGCCGCGGCTCGCGTCTCGCGCACGTCGCGGGCCTGGTTGTCGAGGTTCTCGACGCTGATCCGGCTGAGCGATCCTTGCGACAGGCCGTACGCGATGACCTCATCGGGTCGCTCGCTGTGCACGTGGACCTTGAGGGCCCGCGAATCTCCCGCCACGAGAACCGATTCGCCGATCGTCTCGAGATGACCGCGGATGGCGTCGACATCCAGCCGGCCGACTGTGCCGGGCTGGAGCAGGAACATCGTCTCGTAGCCGAAACCCGCGTCGCCGCCGGCGACCAGCGCGAAAGGCCGCGCCGCAGGACGTTCAGGGGCCGCCACCGCGCGCCCGACCGGAGCACGGCCGGCGACGTGCAGGTAGGCCCCCTGGAACAAGCGGTACAACCCCTGGCCCCCGGCGTCGACGACACCCGCCTCGCGCAGGATGGCCAGCAGGCTCGGCGTCGACGCAACTCCTCGCTCGGCCGCCTCGACCGTGGCCGCCAGCACCGCCTCGATATCGGCGTTTCGCTCGGCCGCGACGAGCGCTCCGGCGGAGGCTTCGCGGATGACGGTGAGAATCGTGCCCTCGACCGGTCTTGCCACGGCCGCATAGGCCGCCTTGGTGCCCTCAGCCAGGGCGTGCGCGAGGTCGAGACCGTTGAAGCGTCGCTTGCCGCCCAGCGCCTCGGCCGTACCGCGGAAGATCTGGCTGGTGATGACGCCGGAGTTGCCGCGCGCGCCCATGAGCGCACCGAAGCTGATCGCGGCAGTGATGCGATCCGCGCGGCGATCGGCAACGCCCTCCGCTTCCTCCAGGGCCGCGCGCACGGTGGCCGCCATGTTCGTGCCGGTGTCCCCATCGGGCACGGGGTAGACGTTCAGGCCGTTGATCTCGTCAACGTGCGCCTCGACGTTGGCGACGCCGGCTCGGAACGCGCCGAGCAGGCCTTCGCCGTCGCACGAGCGCCGCGGCATCAGGCCACGTCCGTGCCACTGTCGGCCAGCTCGGCCAGGGGGACGGCCGACGGGTCGGCCGGGGACGCCCCGGGCGGCGGGCCTCCGGGTTGGTAGCGCAACCTACCCACGTGGATGGTCAGCCGGTCGACCTCGCGGCCCAGCGATCGGCGAATCGCGTGCCGGACGGCCGAATCCACCTGGCGTGCTACCTCTGCCACCGGCAGGCCGTAGGCGACCGTCAGGCGGAGCTCGATTCCGAGGCCCGTGGCCAGGTCCAGCCGAAGACCGGGCTGGCCGAGCCCGAGCGCTCCTGCCAGCCGGGCCAGTGGGTGGTCCGCGAATCCGGTGACCCCGTAGGAGGCCAGGGTCGCGGCGCGAACGATGTCGGCGATGGCATGGCGGGTGACGACGGCACGACCGGGTGACGGGTCGGTGGGCACGCGGGCGACGTCCTCCTCGCGGAACCGGCGGGTGGGCCGGAGGCCGGCGGGCCGGAGGCCGCGTGCTATGATACCGCCCCGTTCGGGCCCCTCGCGGCCCGTCCCCTGTTTCTATCCCTGTCTCGAGGACGTCATGGCCCGCTCCTGTGCGATCTGCGGCAAGGCCTCGATGGGCGGCTTCAACTCGCAGTCATCGGGCATGAACCGCGTCCGCGCCCACCGCCGCTACCTGCCAAACCTTCAGCCGACGCGCATCCTGATCAACGGCACGCCGACCCGCGTGTTGGCCTGCACGCGCTGCCGGCGAACGCTCACCAAGACCGCGCGCTGACCACTCGCGCGAAGCGGACCGGTCGCCACGGCGGCCGGTCTTTTCATGTCCCGCGGGTCAACTCCGTTCCGCGCTGTCGAGCCAGATCGTGAACGGCCCGTCGTTGACGAGCTCGACCGCCATCTCCGCCCCGAAGCGGCCCTGCGCGACGCGCGGTCCCAGCTCGCGGATGGCCGCACCGAAAGCCTCGTACAGCCGCTCGGCAAGGTCGGGGGCCGCGGCGCCGGTGAACCCGGGACGGCGTCCTCGTCGAGTGTCGGCGAACAAGGTGAACTGACTCACCAGCAGCACCTCCCCGCCCACGTCGACCAGTGAGCGGTTGGTGCGTCCCGCATCGTCCGCGAAGATGCGCAGCTCCACGACCTGGCGAGCCAGCCTCATGACCACGGGCTCGTCGTCGTCGGGGCCGACACCCAGCAGGATCACCAGGCCACGCCCGATCTCCCCGATCGACACGCCGTCGACACTGACCTGAGCCCGGGTCACCCGTTGCAGGAGGGCTCGCACCTGGCGTCAGCGGCTCAGCAGCCCGGCCGCCGCCCACGACAGGCCCCCGAGTACCCCGAACCAGGGCACCAGGAAGAGGGCCGTGCCGCTGCCGCCGAGCAGCCCGAAGTTGGCCATGAGCACACCCGCTGCGCCACCGGCCCCGGCCACGATCAGGCCGTTTCGCACCAGCGACCAGCGGACATGGCGGCCCAGCCTGCCGAGGGCGCCGCGGTCGCCGGCAGCGGCGGCCTCCGCCCCGGCCTCCAGCTCCTCGTCGGCGGCGCGATCGATGAGGCGGCGCAGCCGGCCCGGGCCGTGGATGACCGCCCAATAGGCAACGCCGGCGTAGGCGATGCCGCCCACGATGTCGACGACATAGTGATCGGCCAGGTAGACGATCGCGAACATCACGCAGGCGGCATAGACCAGCATCAGCCAGCCGACCCTGCCGAACGCGCGGCGGGCGAAGAGGAAGGCGAGGAACGGATAGCCCGCGTGGAGCGAGGGGAAGGCGGCCACCTGGTTCGGGTTGATCTGGTAGATCGTGTAACTGAACAGGTAGTGGCCCTCGAAGCCGAAGAAGCGGGCCAGGTCCGTGAAGCCCTGGTCCTTGAGATAGATCACACCCGGCAGCAGGCCCTCGCGCGCGGCGTACCAGGGCGGTGCAACCGGCAGCAGCAGGTAAGTGATGAAGCCGGCCATCGACAGGACGATGAGGGCAGCAACGTAGTCGTAGTAGTCGCGCCGGCGGCGCAGCCAGAGAAAGAATCCCACCGCGATAGGCAGCGGGAAGTGCAGGAAGTAGAAGACCGTCGCCACGACGGCGATGAGATCGATGCCCGTCGCCGGATGGAGCCAGGCCTGCAGCACCGCGGTTGGCACCTGCCCGCCGAAGAGGGCGCGCTCCACCGCCAGCACATCCGCGACGTGCACGCCGAAGCCCAGGTTGTCGGCGTAGCCGCGCATCAGCTCATAGGCGAAGAACAGGCCGATGAATGGGATCCAGTCGCGCACGAACAGCCGCCCGCGCCCGACGAGGACGGCGGCCAGGCCGAGGGCGACGAGCAGCACGTCCGGTGTGATCGAGACGCCGCGGGCGATCATCAGGGCAGACAGCAGGGCGATGTAGCCGGCTACCAGGGCCAGCAACAGGCGGTCGTTGCGGCGGCCCAGGCCGCGGTTGGGTCCGGCCGCCTCAGGAACCGGTGTCCCCGCCGCCGCGTCCACCGCGGCCGCGTCGTCGCTCACGACGCGCGAGGCGCGGTCGCACCCTGGTCGCGGTCCCCTTCGTTCCGCCAGGCTTCGGCCTCGCGGGCATACGCGTCGCGGCCGGCCGCGTGCCGTTCGATGGTTGCCGCCTCGGCGCTCATCGGCACCAGCAGGTCGTGGTCGCGTGCCTCAGGGTTCGCGCCTCCGTCACGGGGCAGCAGCAGCACGGGAATTCCGCCCGACTCGATCTCCGCCGCGAATCGCTTGGCGAGGTGCTTCGGCAGTGCCGTGAACGTCGCCCAGCCGTCGCGCGGGATGGGCGGCTTGCCGTCGTTGAGCTGGTACTGGTAGCCCTCGTCCGCGAGGGCGCGCACGAGACGGATCTCGCGACCCATGTCGTGGCCCTTGACCCACAGCGCCGAACCGACGACGAGGATGTCGACGCCGAGGCCACCGACGAACTCGGCGGTCTCGCGGTTGATCCCGCCGTCGACATGGACCTCCGCTCCGAAGGGCCTGTGGCGCAGCAGGTCACGGGCAGCGAGCAACTTCTCCTTGGCCACATCCTTCATGAATTTCTGGCCACCGAAACCCGGCTCGACGGTCATCACCAGGACGATGTCCAGCAACTCGCGATAGGGCTCCAGGGCGGACAGCGGGGTGGCCGGTTTGACGGCCAGGCCGGCGGCCCGTCCGGCAGCCTTGATGGCGCGCAGCGTGGGGCCGATCGGCTCGTCGACTTCGACGTGGAAGGTGACCGAGTCGCAGCCTGCGTCGAGATACTGCTGCATGAAGCGGCCGGGCTCGGAGACCATGAGGTGGGCGTCGAATGGCAGCTCCGTGCGCGACCGCAGGGCCTTGATCATGCCTGGCCCGAACGTCAGGTTGGGCACGAGATGGGCGTCCATGACATCGAGGTGGATCCGGTCGGCCCCGGCCCGCTCGGCCCGCTTGACGGCGTGGCCCAGGTTGGCGAAGTCCGCATCGAGGATGCTGGCGGCGACGCGAGCGCGACCCTTGGCCACGCTACTCCCCCACCCCGCTCGGGACGGGCTCATGGCTCCGCTCGCCGCGCAACGCGGCCGCGCTTTCGCGCACGATCCGTTCGCGTCGCCGGGCCACCACCGGTGCTGTGGGTTCGCCGCCACGTTCGGCGGCCAGCTGACCGCACGCCGCGCCGATCTCCTGGCCGCGGTTGCGACGAATCGTGCTGGAGATCCCGGCCAGACGAAGCGTCGCCGCGAACGGCTCGATGACTGCCATCGGGCTGGCGCTCCACGGGGTGTGGGCAACCGGGTTCATCGGGATGAGGTTGACGTGGGCGTGGTCGCCACGCAGCAGGTCCGCCAGGGCCATCGCGTCGGCCGCGGTGTCATTGATGCCGCCGATCATCGTCACCTCGTAGGTGATCCTTCGGCCGGTCGCGCGCCCGTGCTCGCGAGCGGCGGCCACGACCTCGGTTACAGGCCAGCGCCGGTTGAGCGGGACGAGGACGTCACGCAGCGAGTCACGCGCCGCGTGGAGGCTGATGGCCAGCGTGAACTGCGGTCCCAGCGCGGTCAGCCGCCGAATTCCGGGCACGACACCACTCGTGGAGACGGTCACATGGCGCGCCCCCATTCCGAGACGGGCGGGGTCGGACAGTGCCTGGATGGCGGCCAGGACATGGTCCAGGTTGAGCAACGGCTCGCCCATGCCCATGAACACCACGTTGGTCACGTGGCGGCCGTTCGCGGCGAGGCGGCGATTGGCGTGGCGGACCTGGTCGACGATCTCGGCGACTTCGAGGTCGCGACCCGGACCCAGCTCGCCAGTGGCGCAGAAGGGGCAGCCGACCGCACAGCCCGCCTGGCTGGAGATGCACAGCGTGTTGCGCTCGCGTTGGCCCGGCCGGGCCGGGTAGTGCATGAGCACCGATTCGATCAGCGCACCGTCGGACAGGCGGTGCAGCGCCTTCTCTGTCCGACCGCCGTCAGCCGGGCGGAGGTCGGTCGCGGCCAACGTGTCGAAGCGGACCGCGGCGTCGAGCTCGTGCCGCAGGGCCGCCGGCAGCGTGCGCACGCCGGCGAACGAGGTCGCCGCGCTCCGCCAGACGGCGTCCAGGATCTGCCGCGCCCGCCAGGCGGGCAGCTCGCGTGTCGAGAGCCACGCCTCGAGCTCCGGGGGCGGCAGCCCGGACAGGCCGGGTCGGCGATCGATGGACCCCCCGGGGTCGAGCTGTGGGACCGGCTGGAGCGTGGCCAGGATCGTCTCCGCGCGATGTTGCAAGGGCGACCGATTATCCACCCCGGCGCTCCACGCTCGACCCGATGATCCCCGGTCGGCCCCGGACGAGCTCGTCGAAGGTCATCCGCCGGCCGCCGGCGGGCTGGACTTCGCGCAGGGCCAGATAGCCGTCGCGGGCGTACAGCCCGAACCGACCGAAGCGACCCGGGCTGGCGTCCTCGCCCCCTTCCCAGCCGGGGATCGCCTCCGCGCGCCAGACGGCGAGACGGCCGCCCACGGCCTCGACCCACGAGCCGGGCCAGGGCTGCAGTGCACGGACCTGGCGCTCCAGCTCGACGACCGGACGCTCGGGATCGAGCCGCCCGTCGTCGCGCCGCAGTGGCCTCGTCATCGTCGCCGCGGCCTCGTCCTGCGGTGCGGCCTCGATCTCCCCGGCCAGCCAGGGCCCCAGGGTCCTGCCAACGAGCGCGGCCCCGACGTGGGCCGCGCGCGCCT
>JALZAF010000291.1 GCA_030948505.1 Chloroflexota bacterium | reverse complement strand
TATCGGCCCCGCACGCACCGACACGGAGCCGCTCTCACCGCATGCCGATGACGACCGTCGAGCTGCCGGGCGATGACCAGCTGTTCTTTGTTGGCGACGGCGACGCGATCCTCGATGATCGAGGAATTCCTGACCGGCAATCGTCAGGCACCAGAAGGTGACGTGGTGCTCGCCGCGGTTCTGTTCACGGACATTGTCGCCTCTACGGAACAGTCCGCCCGCCTCGGTCACCGCAAATGGACCGCGCTCACCGACGCGCACGACACCATGGTCCGTGCCGTCTTGGCACGCTATCGAGGCCGCGAGGTGAAGACGATCGGTGATGGGTTCCTCGCGACGTTCGATGCGACGACGCGGGCGGTGCGCGCGGCGACCGAGATCGTGAACCAAGCGAACGGTATCGGTATCGAGGTCCGGGCTGGAGTTCATACCGGCGAGGTAGAGGTCCGGCCCGATGACATCGTCGGCCTGACCGTCAGCATTCGCCAAACGCGTCTGTGATCTCGCCGGCCCCGCAGAAGTGTTCGTCTCCGAAGCCGTCAAACTTCACCTCGTCGGTTCGGGCATCGCCTTGTCCGACCGGGGCGCGCACGTACTCAAAGGAGTGCCCGACGAGTGGCGGCTGTTTGCCGTCGAGGGCTGACTCCCAACCGACCGAAGTGCCCCAGAACGTACATCCCATAATCCCCGCCAGGGGTGCCACAGATCGCCGGGTCGGTGGTGCGTTATCCGGCCAGCAATCGCGTCGTGCTTGCTGCCGCGAGCGCGCACCGATTGCCCGGTCGGCGCTCGTTATCGCCAATGACGAACCAGCGTCCGGGTCTCGCAACCCACCACGCTGTTTGAGCGACACACCATTAGCCATCTGCTCGCCCACGACCACGTGCTCGGCGCTGTTCATCGGATCGAACTCCCGAGCTGACGGGTCCCTACACCGAGCACGACCCCGGTTATGTGAGCTGCCGAACAGTGTGCGGGAAGCGAGTCTTCACCCCTGTTGCCGGGGTCGGTCGGGTCAACGCGAGATCGTTGACGGCATCAGGTCTGGACTGTGAAGAGCCGCCAGATTCCTGGCACTCCCTTTAGGTCGTGCTCGCCGCGATCGGTGAACTGGATCTGCGATCCGGCCATGAGGTCAACGAGGGTGCGTGACACGAGTACCTCACCGGGGCGGGCGAGGCTGGAGACGCGTTGGCCGATGTGGACGGCGATCCCGCCGATGTCGTCGCCCATGACTTCCACTTCACCGGTGTGCAGTCCGGCACGGATCTCCAGGCCAAGGTCTCGTGACGCGTCTCGCACCGCGACGGCGCAGCGAATGGCGCGCCCGGGACCGTCGAAGGTTGCCAGGATCCCGTCGCCGGTGGTCTTGACCTCCCGTCCCTGGAAGGCGCGCACCCGTTCGCGCAGTTGGGCGTAGTGCTGGTCGAGCAGGTCGTGCCAGCGTCGGTCGCCCATGCTCGCGGCTCGTGTGGTCGAGTCGACGATGTCGGTAGTCAAGATGGTGGCCAAGACCCGGTCCGACGCCGGGGCGGTTCTGGTGCCGGTGAGAAACTCCTCGATCTCGTCCACGAGCCCGTCGACATCACCGATGAAGGCGTAGTGCTCCGAGCCCGGTAACTCCACGTACTTCGCGCCCGGGATGTGCGTGGCGAGGTAGCGGCCGCACTCGACCTGGCAGAGCGCGTCATCGACGCGATGCAGCACCAGCGTCGGAACCCGAATGGCCGCGAGGATCGAACGGATGTCGATGTCCATGTTCCACTGGAGCATCGCCCGCATCGATCCCGGGCTGCCGCTCAGGCGCTCAGCCTGGGCATACCAGCGCCGGAAGTCGTCTTCGTCGGCCAGGTCGGGCGCCATCAATGGGGCGCCCAGTCCGGTACCCCAATCGTTCTCGATATAGGTCTCGACCAGCGCTAAACCTTCGTCCGTCCATCCCCACGGGTAATCCGACGCCGACATGAACCGCGCTCCGGAGTTCGCCATGATCAACGACTCGGTACGGTCAGGATGTGTCGCGGCGAACACCGCGCCCAGCGCTCCGCCTTCGGAGGTTCCCAACAGCGCGGCCCGGTCGGAACCCACCGCGTCCATGACCGCTCGGACGTCGTCCATCCGCTCGTCGATCGCTGGGGTTCCCTGCACCCGATCGGACAGGCCGGCGCCGCGCTTGTCGAGCGCGATCACCCGGGCAAAGCGCGCCA
>JALZAF010000270.1 GCA_030948505.1 Chloroflexota bacterium | reverse complement strand
GGCCGCTCACGGGCGCACCCTCGTCGATGGGCGCGCGAATGTCCGGTGCGCTGTCACGGATTGCCAGCGGCGGCCCATCGCCGAATTCGCGGTCGAGGTCCCGCCCGACGTCACCTGGGGCGCGCGGCTGTGGATCCATCGCGGTCTCCTCGTGCTCGCGCGCGCTCGGTCAGCGCCCCGACCAGGCCGGCGGCCGCTTTTCGATGAAGGCGGCCATGCCCTCGCGCTGGTCCTCAGAGGCGAACAGCAGGAAGAAGTTCTTGCGCTCGAATTCGAGGCCGGCCTCGAGCGACAGCTCGAAGGCGCGGTTCACGGCCTCCTTCGCGGCCACGACGGCCAGTGGCGGCATCGCGGCGACCCGCCCGGCCAGCGCCAGCGCCGCATCGACGGTCAACTCCGACGCCACGACCTGCGTGACCAGGCCGCGGGCGTCGGCCTCACGCGCACTTATCGTGTCGCCGGTCAGGATCATCTCCATCGCCCTGGCCTTGCCGATCGCGCGCGTCAGGCGCTGCGTGCCTCCTGCCCCGGGCATCACGCCCAGGCGGATCTCCGGCTGGCCGAACTGGGCGTCCTCCGCGGCCACGATCATGTCGCAGGTCATCGCCAGCTCGCAGCCTCCGCCCAGGGCCGCGCCGCGCACGGCGGCAACGAGCGGCGTGCGGATGCGCTTGATCCGTTCCCAGCGGTGAAAGTCGTTGTCGGCGAGGAGGCTCGTGGGTGTCTGCCCGGCCAGCTCCCGAATGTCCGCCCCGGCGGCGAATGCGCGATCGCCGGCGCCGGTCAGCACGATGCAGTGGCAGCTCGGGTCGGCATCGAGCGCCTCGAGGGCGTCGGTCAGGTCCTCGATCAGGGCGAAGTCGAGGGCGTTGAGCGCCTCAGGGCGGTGGAGGGTGACGAGCGCCACGTGCTCGACCGGTCCGGACGAGGCATTGGCGGGGAACTCGACCCGGACCCTGGCGCTTGCGGCCGCGCTTGCAGCGCCCCGCGCGGGGGTCGTCGAGGGCGCGCTTTTGGTCACTCCGCTCCTCCGGTGTCGCCCCTCAACAATAGCCGATGCGAAGGGCTCGGCGGCCGGCCCGCCGGTGGCCTTCGCCCCGGTGGCCTTCGCCCCGGTGGCCGTGGCCCCGGCGGCCGAGCGTCTTCACGCACCGATCTCCGGCACGATGTCCGGCGCGTCCTCGAGCACCAGCAGCGAGGACAGGCCCGGGGCAATCTCGCGCAGGTTCCGGCCGGCCGCGCGCATGGCTTCGGAGCGGAGCCCATCGTCGAGCGCGTCACGATCGCCGAACTCCATCGACGTCAGGAGGATGAAATCGGTCTCGCCACCCAGGGCGGCCACGACCCGCTGGGCGTGGATCCGGCGCAGGCCGGGGGTCTGGGCGACGAGCGGCAGGTGCTCGTCGGTGTAGCGCCGCTCGAACTCGGCCACGGCCGTGGGCCCGCCCTCGGGGCGGCGATAGAGAGCCAGGAGGGTCGTCATATGCTGCTCTCCCCTTTCTCTTCGGTGGCCTCACCGCCCGTTGATGCGCGGCGCGTGGCGATTGCCTCAGTCGAGCGATAGAAACCGGACAGCGCCTCGTTGAACAGGCCCGGCTTGCGAGCCGTGACCTCATGGCCGCAATCCGGAGCGACGAACAGCCGCCCGTCGGGGACCTGGCGCTGGAGTCCCCAGGCGTGGTCAACCGGGACGAACGGGTCGCGGTCGCCGCACGCGACGAGCAAGGGCAGCTCGATCCGTCGCAGGTCACGCGGTGACAGGAGCGGCTGGACGGCGACGTCGGCTGCGATCGCCGGCAGCAGGCGCCGCCAGGCGTCCGCCCCCTGCCCCGCATCGTGGCGTCGGGCGAGGGTCCGCGCGAACGGCTCGTCGTCGCGGTCGATGCGGGCCGGATCCATGAGCCGCCGGGCAACGCTCGTCCGCGGCTCGCGCTGGGTGGTGATCCCGACGACGACGGCCGTGCGCAGCCGGGCCGGGCTTCGGACGGCGAACTGGAGCGCGGTCATCGCACCCATCGAGAAGCCGATGACGTGGAACGTCGCCAGCCCGAGGGCATCGGCGAAGCCCTCGAGATCGTCGACCAGCGCGTCGTGGCTGAACCCTTTGGCCGCGTCCCAGCGCGTCCGGCCGTGGCCGCGAGCGTCGGGCACGTGGACCAGGAACGCCCGCGACAGGAGCGGAATCTGGGCCGCGAAGTCCTCGCCTCCGAGTGACGTCGCGCCGTGCAGCAGGATCAGCGGCGGGCCGGCCCCGTGCACGTCGTAGCCGATGTCGAGGCCATTGGCCCGCACCACTGGCATGCGCTTTACTGCTCGTCCTTGCCTTCGACAACCGCACTCTGGGCGCGCTCGATGCGCAGGTAGCGGCGCCGGTAGTAGAGCAGCGGCTGAGGGTGCTGGTCGTCGTTCGCGAGGGCATCGACGCGACCGATGAACAGGTCGTGGTCGCCGGCCGAGAACGTCTGCACGACGGTGCACTCGAGGCTGGCGATGGCGCCGTCGATGAGCGGCAGCCCGGTCGCGCCCGCGTGCCACGCGGCGCCACAGAAGGCTTCGCGCCCCGGCGACACCGGCGCCCCGGCGAAGCAGTCGGACAGTGCCTGTTGCGACTCGGCCAGGATGTTGACCGCGTAACGGCCGGCCCGGCGCACGGTCGGCGTGATGAACCGCCGCCGGTCGAGGGCGACCATCACGAGCGGTGGCTGGAGTGACACCGAGCTCAGGGCGTTGACCGTGATCCCCTGCGGCGTCTCGCCATCCAGCGCCGTGACGACCGACACGCCGGTCACGAAATGGCCCATCACCTTGCGGAAGAAGGCCGGGGTCACATCCATCGGCCCGAGTCTACGGGACGGACTGGCAAGGGCCGGCCGCGCCTACAATCGGCCTTGTGGCAGCCGCCGATCCCCGGTCGGGGACCCGCACCGAGCGCGACTCGATGGGCGAGGTCGAAGTCCCCGTCGACGCGCTCTACGGCGCCTCCACCCAGCGAGCGGTCGAGAACTTCCCCATCTCGGGCCAACACTTCCCGCGCCGGTTCCTGCGCGCCATGGGCCTGGTCAAGAACGCCGCCGCCGAGGCGAATGGCAGCCTGGGGCTGCTCGACCGCGATGTAGCGGCGGCGATCGCGGCGGCGGCGCAGGAGGTGGCCGACGGCGAGCACGACGCGCAATTCCCCATCGACGTCTACCAGACCGGCTCCGGGACGTCGACCAACACGAACTTCAACGAGGTGATCGCCCGCCTGGCGACCGAGGCGCTGCGCGGCAGGACGGTCCACCCGAACGACGACGTCAACAAGTCGCAGTCGTCGAACGACACCATCCCGACGGCGATGCAGCTGGCGGGGGCGATGGCGATCGAGGACGAGCTGCTGCCCGCGCTGGACCGGCTCCGCTCGGCCCTCGACGCCAAGGCCACGGAGTTCTGGCCCGTCGTCAAGACCGGCCGGACGCACCTCCAGGACGCGACGCCCATCCGCCTGGGACAGGAGTTCCGCGGCTACGCCGGCCAGGTCGAGGAGGCCATCCGCCGCGCCGGCACCGCCCGTGACGAGCTGCTGGCCGTGCCCCTGGGCGGGACGGCCGTTGGGACGGGCATCAACACCCACCCCGACCACGCCGCCGTCGCCTGCCGGCGCCTGTCCGAGATGACCGGTCTCAACGTCCGCGAGGCGCCCAACCACTTCCATGCCCAGGCCTCGCTCGACGCCGTGGTCGCCGCCCATGGCGCGCTTCGGACGGTGGCGTTGGGGCTGTGGAAGATCGGCAACGACATCAGGCTGATGGGCATGGGCCCGCGGGCGGGCATCGGCGAGCTGGCGCTGCCGGAGACGCAGCCCGGGTCGAGCATCATGCCGGGCAAGGTCAACCCGGTCATCATCGAGTCGCTGACGATGGTTGTCGCCCGGGTCCTCGGCAATGACGCGACCATCGGCTTCGCCCAGACGGGCTCGCTGCTCGAGCTCAACGTGATGATGCCGGTCGCCGCCGTCGCTCTCCTCGAGTCCGCCACGCTGCTGGCCGCCGCAGCCGACAACTTCGCCGCGCGGACCGTCGAGGGGGTTAAGGCGACCGAACGGGGTCCGGCACTCGTCGAGCAAGGGCTGATGCTGGCCACGGCTCTGGTGCCGGCGATCGGCTACGACGCGGCAGCGAAGCTGGCCAAGGACGCGCTGCGAAGCGGCCGAACGATCCGCGAGCTGGCCCTCGAGCGCGGCATCGCCGCCGAGCGGCTGGACGAGCTGCTCGACCCCGCCGCGATGACCGAGCCCGCCCCTGGCAGCGGGGGGCCGTCGGCAGGATGAGATTCGCGGCCTGCTACAATCCGGCCCGATGACATCCCTCCAGCGCTGGGACCGCGCCGCGGCCCCTTCCGGCTTGGCCGTCGCCCGCCGCCGACCGGAGATCGTCGCCCTGAGCGCGGAGATGCCCGGCATCGACGAGCTGTTCACATTCATGCGCGACGCCGAGCTGCGGTTCGAAAGCCTGTGGATGCGGATCGAGGAACGGACCTTCGGGACGCAGGGCGAGCAACTCACGGTGTCCGAGACCGCGTTGCGGCACCCTCGCCTGGCGAGGGTCACGACGAGTGAGCCAGCCGCCGGGGCGACCGGCAGCTTCGAGACGTGGATCTCCGACGGGGAGTCCGTTCGCACGTATTCGCGCCAGCACAAACTGGGGACGGAGCGGCCGGTTCGGCCGTCCGTGCGCGGCCTCGACGACCCGGACCTGCCGGGCCACACCAAGATCTACCGGCCACTCACTGCGCTGCCGATGGAGACGCTGCCGGAGACGTTCATCCATCCGGCCGGCTATTGCCAGAACGTCCTCACTACGGGAAGAACCTGGATCTCCGGCACGGAGGTCGTCCGCGGCCGCGAGACGATCGTCGTCCAGTGCGACCATCCACGGGCCACGGAGCTGGCCGCAGACCGGCCCGATTTTCACATCGAGATCGCGGTCGACCGCGCCGACGGGGCCATCCTGCGGCTGGTCGAAACCATCGGCGGCGATGTGACGCGACAGGCGGTAGCGGTCGCCTTCGAGCCCGACGCGGCGCTGCCACCGGCGACCTTCGACTTCCACTTCCCGGCCGGCACGACGATGCTCTACTGAGCGCTGGCTGAGTCTCAGGCAGCAGGCGCCGCCATCGGCTCGTCGGCGGCCGGGGCGGAACCGACGAAGCGGACGAGCACGGTGGAACCGACGATGCTGATCGCGACCGAGGCCAGCACCGCGGCGTAGACGTCGGCCGCGATCGCGCCGGCCGCCACGCCAGCCGAGGCGAGGACGAAGCTGAACTCGCCGATCTGGCCCAGACCCACCGCCAGCTGCAGCGGATGGGCGCGCAGCCGGGCGAGGCGGCTGAGGGCATAGGCCAGGGCGACCTTCGTCACGACGATCAGGGCGACGATGAAGACGACCCAGCCGGCGCCGCGGGCGAGGGCGCTGGGATCGATCAGCGACCCGATGGCCACGAAGAAGAGGACCGCCAGCAGGTCCCGGAACGGCAGCAGCCGCCGGCGCGCCTCGGCGGCATCGGTGCTCTCCGTGATCGCCAGCCCCGCAACGAACGCGGCCAGCGCGAGCGGCATTCCGGCCACGATCGAGCCGATACCGGCGATGGCCAGGCCGCTGGCGACCGACACGATGAGGAACAGGTCGTGCTCGGCGCGCAAGCTGCGCAGCACGCGCGGTAGCAGCCAGGCGGCCGCGACCGCGATCGCCACATAGGCCCCCAGGCCGGCCACGGCGACGGGCAGCGGTCGCTCGATGCCGCCCCCTGCCGCCAGCAGCACGATGGCGATCGCCACGCCGGTCACGTCCTGCAGGACGCTCCACCCCAGCAGGGTCTCCTCCGTCGCTCGGGTGGTGCGCCGCCGCCGGCTGCGGGTGATGTTGACGATGACCACGCTCGATGAGAGTGCGATCCCCAAGCCGATGAGTCCCGCGCCGTAGGGCGGCAGCCCGGCAACGATCCCGGCCCCGGTTGCGAGCGCCGTCGTCACGATCGCCTGGAGCGGCGCCGCCCAGACCAGCCCGCTGTGCTCGCGCCGCAGCCGCCCGATGTCGACCTCGATGCCGACCTCGAACAGCAGCAGCACCACACCGACGTCGGCCAGCAGCTGGAGCTGCGGTCGATCGGCCACGAAGCCCGGGGTGAACGGCGAAATGGCGAGGCCGACCAGCAGATAGCCGACCACCGCCGGCAGGTGGGCCCGGCGAGCGAGCCAGCCCGCGGCCGCGGCGAGGAGGAGGACGCTGCCGAGTTCGAGGATCGGGCGGGCTGTCACGTCCATTGGCGCATCGTACCCAGCGTTTCAGGCTCGATAGGGCTTGCCACAGGTCTTGCCAAAGGTATGGTCATGCGCGGCTGGCGCGTCGGGGGCGCGCACGACGGTTCCCAGCTCGACCGCAGGCGTATAGTCCCGCCATTCGTCGTCCTCGCGTCATCGCACCGGCATTCCCCAGGGAGTGCCGGCATCGTCAGCGAAGGCCGCAGGATCGCCGGCACCCGGACCCGCGCCCACGCTGGAGTGAGGGAGGTTCTGATGACCCAGGCTCGATCACGCGAAGAGCGCATCCGGCAGGACCGGGCAGATCTCCATCGGCTCGGTTACGCCCAGGAGCTCTTTCGCTCGATGGGCGGGTTCAGCAACTTCGCCATCAGCTTCAGCATCATCTCGATCCTGACCGGGGCGGTCATCCTCTACGACTACGGCTTGGCCTGGGCGGGCAAGGCCGCGGGCATGATCGGGTGGCCCGTAGTCACCATCTTCGTGCTGGCGATCGCGGCGTCGATGGCGGAACTCGCCTCGGCCTATCCGACGGCCGGCGGGCTCTACTACTGGGCCTCCAAGATGAAAAACAAGAATTGGGGCTGGTGGACTGCCTGGTTGAACCTGATCGGCCAGTTCGCGATCGTGGCCGGCATCGACTATGCCGCCGCCGGCTTCCTCAACGCCACCATTCTCGATCGACTCACGGGCGGCGTGTTCAATACGACGCAGATCATTCCGGGTGTCCTCAACGGCCAGCTCGTGACTATGGGCGTGATCCTGCTGATCCAGCTGGCGCTTAACATTGCCGGGATCAACCTCGTTGCTCTGCTCAATCAGGTCAGCGTCTGGTGGCACATCGTCATCGTCGCGATCGTGGTGTTGTTCATCTTCCTCACCGGCAAGCCGGACCAGTCAGGGCTGGGACTCTTCCAGATCCAGCCAGTCGATCAAGTCGGTAGCTGGAACAACGACCTCGGGTTCATCAACCTGCAGTACGGGGCCGCCTCGACGTATCCAGTAGTCGCTGCCTTCTTCTTCTCCTTGCTGCTCGCCAACTGGACCTACACCGGGTACGACGCGTCGGCGCACGTGGCCGAGGAAACCGTAGGGGCGAGGACGGCGAGCGCATGGGGCGTCTTCCTGTCGGTGGCTGTCAGCGCTGTCGTCGGTTACATCTTCCTCGTGGCGCTGACGACCCACCTGCCCAACCTCTCGACGCTTTTCCCGAACCCGCTGCCGAGCGATCTCAGTGGGGCGAGCCAGTACTACTTCGGTGGCGGCGTGGCCGTCATCTCGATCCTCGAGTACAACCTCGGGCAACTGGGCGATCTGCTCGCGGCCGGGATCGCGATCGCAATGTGGTTCTGCGGCCTGTCGTCTCTTGCCGCGGCCGGTCGGATGCTCTTTGCGTTCAGTCGCGACGACGGCATTCCCGCCTCTGGCTGGCTCAAGCGGGTGAGCCGCCGGTATCGAACACCCGCCAATTCCCTCGCCGCAGTCGCGCTCGTCTCCTGGCTGTTCACCGTGGCGGCGTTCATCGTGGGGACCGGGACGGCAATCGTCATCGTCACCGCGGTCAGCACCATCTTCCTGTATGCCGCTTACGGTCTCGTCATCTTCCTGGGAGCAACGACGGAGGAGTGGAGGCTGCATCGCGTCTGGAGCCTCGGCCGCTGGTCCAGGCCGGTGGCCTACGTCGCGGTCTTCTGGGTCTTCGTGCTGATGGTTCTGTTCTCATTCCCAACGTCCGGCAACATCTCGTGGCCGTTCATGGTTGGGATTGCGCTGATCCTCGTGGTCTACTACTTCGGCTATGCGCGCAGCCACTTCCAGGGACCGAAGGTGATGGGCGCGGAGGCCGAGCTCACCGAGCTCGAGCGCGAGTTCGAGCATGCCGCTGAAGGCCTGAAGGGTGGGGCTCCGGCCTGACTACCCGTCCGCTCCGCGATCCTCCCGCGCCC
>JALZAF010000262.1 GCA_030948505.1 Chloroflexota bacterium | reverse complement strand
AACCCTAATCGAGCTCACGCGTGTTCAGGAAATCGAGGGCCTCGTCGAGCTTGGCGCCGTGGTGGTGGGGTGTAGGGCTGTTCATCGCATAACCACTTTATACCTATTGACAGGTTACGCGCAAGGTAGTACATTCGTAACCGATAGAAACCAGTCAACCGGTTAGTCCGGCCAGAACCCGCGGAGGTGCAATTGTGGAATACCTGTTCCTCGTCTTCCTCATCGTCGGCGGGATCGCCTGGCTGGATGCGGCGGCCATCAACTTCGGGGCCGGTTCTCGCGACCAGCTGCCGGACGACCACCGCCGCTAACCGCGGATCCAAGCCCAGTGCCTGCGGAGGCCCTCCGATGACCCCCCAATTCCTCGTCTTTCTCGCCCTCGACACCATGGCGGAGCGCGCCCGTGAGGCCGAGGCCCACAACCGCCTTTTGCGCTTCGACGACGGGTTCGAGTACCAGCCGGCAACCCCGGGCCTGGCACGACGATCCCTCGCCCGCGCGGCGGCTTCCGTGAGCCGTGGCTCGGCCGCTCTTGCCCGTCGCCTCGACGAGAGCACGGTCGAAGCCGACTCCTCGTTCGGGAGCTCGTCGCTGGCCTGATCTCATCCTGCTAGCGTGCGTCGGAATGGACGCCCTGGCAGCCGTCTCCTGGAGCCCTGACTGGATCGACCTCTTCTGGGTCGACGCGGCCAGGGCTCTTTGGCATCTGGCCTGGCAGGCCGGCTCGTGGGGAGAACCGGAATCGCTGGGCGGGACCCTGGCTTCGGGCCCGGCCGCAACGGCCTGGGCCGTCGATCGGCTGGAGGTCTTTGCCGTGTTCCCCGACGGCCAGCTCTGGGACCGCTACTGGGACGGCAAGTCGTGGCACCCGTGGGAAACGCTCGGTGGCAAGTTGAGCCTGACCGGCCAACCGACGGCATCGTCCTGGTCGGCCGACCGCCTCGACGTCTTCGCGCCGGGCCGGGATGGCGGCGTCTGGCACCGCTGGTGGGACGGGACCCGGTGGGTCGAGTGGGAGCAGCTCCCGGGCTGAGCGGCGAAGCGGTGATCTTGCCACCGCCGCGGCGGCCGCGGAACCCGGGAGTCAGGGCCGCTTGGTTCGCTCCGTGATGCCGTTACGCCACTCGGGCGCCTCGTATTCCGGGGCGAAGAACGTGGTCCGGCGAGCAACCTTGCCGTCACGTAGCTCGTAGGTGCCGATGATCCACCACCAGGCACCGTCCGGGTAGCGGGCCCGGAAGATGGCGGTCCCGACATTGCCACTGGACTCCAACCGTATGAGGGTGAAGGCCGGGGTCATCAGCCACTTCGAATCCTGGGCCGCGATTCGGGTATTCCCGGGATCCAGCGCGGCGATGGTCAGATCCGTGGGGTATGCCCGGAGCATCTTCACGAAGCTGCTTCGTCCGCGCAGGACCTCGCCCGACTGCGGCCACTCCTCGACGTAGTCGTCGGTCACCAGGCTCTCGAAGGCTGCGTCGTTGGGCCCGTTGATCGCATCGGTGAAGCGGTCCCACAACGCCGCGTGGTCCGTCGTCATGGCGTGGTCTCCTCAACCCAAGCTACGGAGGCGGCCTGGGGCTCGAATAGCCTCGCGATCGGCAGCGGTCCGCATCCCCGCCCGGCATACAGTAATGAGGTCTGGAAGCGGCGGTGGCCGTCGCCTGGTGGGGCGAAGCGATCATCCATTACGCCGACGGCTCGCGCTGGCCCGGCGTGTCGGTGTTCGCGGTGCCCGATGGTCTGGCCGGTAACGGCCCGTCGCCGAACACGTCAACCCGTAGGGGCCCGTAGCGCGCCTCATGAGCTGAAATCAGGAAGGTGCGGAATGACCCGCTGGGCCGTATTCGTCACATTCGTTGTCGCCGAATTGTGGCAACTGCTTTTCGGCGCTGGAACGAGCCTCGCATTGGCCAATCCCCGTGTCAGTCGCGCCGCTGACTGGGTTCCCAACGTGCTCGTTGGCGAGACATACACCATCCTGCCGATCGGCTTCATCCTCTGTCTCTGGGGAGCGCTGTGGGGGCGCCGGCTGTCGGCCGTATGCGCGGCGGCGAGCATCCTCCTCGCGTTCGTGGCGAGCGCGACGGTCAGCGCCAGGCCACTCGATGTGACCGAATTCGCGGTCTACCTGGCGCTCCTGACGGCTCCCGGACTCGCCCTGATGGTATGCGCATTGCGTACGCGCCCGGCACGAGCGCCCGACGGGATGAGCTGACGCTGACCCCCAATCGTCAGCCCAGCCCGGAGACGGCCGCGTAAGTCGCAGCTAAGCGCTCAGCGAGACGTCCGCCTACCTCCGAGGTATCGCGGCGTCACGCGGGGCTTTCGCGCTCCGGTCAGTTCGCCCGTTTCGTGTACGCGAACCAGCCGATGGCGGCGACGATGATGACGACCACCGCCCCGACAATGAGGAGCTCACGCCCGGCGAGCTTCAACCCGAAGATCGTGATCGCGAGCAGCATGACCGCACCTCCTGGTGCCTCCACTGTAACGCCCTCGCGGTTGCAAGAGGCTCCATGTCGGCCTAAGGGCCCTAGCCATCCGGGAGAGTCCGGCCCGTAGATAGCCGCGTAAGTCGCAGCTAAGCGCCCTGCGCTAGCGTGCCGGCACGACGTCCTGTCGCGCCGGAAGTGCCCCCGAGGTGACAGGACGTCGCATCGTCCCCGCCCTCGCCCGGACCCGCCGGGGAGCTGACGTTGGACGACCAGGCTGCGCTGTGGCGCGCTCTCGAGGCGCCGACCGCGGCGGAAGAACGCGCGCCCGATGGACCCCGGCGCGGCCTCGTCATCGCGGGGCTGTCACTCGCGGCGGTCCTCGCGATCGCCGCCTTTGCGCTGGCAGCAACCAGCGGCGGCGGCACGGTCACCGCGGACGCGGGGAGCGCGCCGGCTGCGAGCGCCCCACAGGGCTCGGGCGGCGTGCTGGGCTCGAGCGCCGCACAGGGCTCGGGCCCCGAACGTTCGCCCACCGGTCGGGAGCTGGTGGTCCAGGTCGTCGGAGCCGTGCGGCAGCCGGGCGTGTACCACTTGGCCGCCGGCGACCGAGTCGGCGACGCGATCGAGGCGGCCGGCGGCTACGGGCCGCGGGTGGACGCGGCACGCGCCGGTCTTGAGCTCAACCTGGCGGCCCTGATCGGCGACGGGGATCAGATCCGCGTTCCGTCGCGCGACGACCAGGCCACAGCACGTGGAGGCGGTCCGGCGCCGGCTTCGACCGCCAAACCGCTCGTCCACCTGAGCAGTGCCACGGAAGCCGAGCTCGATGCCCTGCCGGGCATCGGGCCCGTGACGGCCGCCAAGATCATTGCTGCCCGCCAGGAACAGCCCTTCACGAGCATCCAGGACCTGCGCGCGCGCAAGCTCGTGGGGCAGTCCACGTTCGACAAGATCAAGGCGCTGATCGCGGTGCCTTGACGTGGCGCGCGCACCGCTATTGGCGATTGGCGCGGTCGGCGCGGCGTTGCTCCTGTCGCCGGGTCTGACCGGACTGTCGGTCTGGCCCGCTCTCGGCGCGGTGCTCGCGGCTGGGGCGACGCTCGCCGTCGGACGCGGAGAGCGATCTCGGTCGATTGGTTCGGCTGCGCTCACCGCCGCCGTTGGTGCCGTAGCGATCGCCGTCCGAGTCGCCGCCGCTCCCGGAGCGGCAGCAATCCCCACGACGCTTCCCGATGGCGAGGGACCGTGGCGCGCCACGGTCGAATCCGTCTCGTCGCCTCGCCAGGGAAGCCAGCCCGCGACCCTGGTCTTCGTCGAACCGGTGGGCCTTCGGGTGGCGGCAACCTTGCCGCGATTCCCCGACATCCAGCCCGGCGACGCGGTCACCGTGTCCGGCCGGTTGCGAGCAGCGCCGGACGACCCCTTCGGCGCGTACCTCCAGCGCATCGGAGTGAGCGCGACGCTCCAGTCGAGAACGTTGGAGCGCAGCCGCGCGGCCACCGGGCCGCTGGACCTCGAGGCGCTCCGGCGCGGGGCGGCGGAGGCACTCGAACGAGCCATTCCGGAGCCGGAGGCCGGCCTCGCCGCGGGCATCGTCGTCGGCCTGCGGGACCGGGTCGATCGCGACCTGGCCGCCGATTTCACGACCGCCGGAGCCAGCCACGTCGTGGCGATCTCCGGCTGGAACATCGCCATCGTCGCCGCATCGGTTGCCGCGCTCGGCGGGCGGTTTGCGAGGCGGCGGCGGTCCGTGCTGACGGTCCTCGCGATCGTGGTCTATGTGGCGTTCGTCGGCGCTTCGGCGTCCGTCCTGCGCGCCGCCGTCATGGCCGGCGTTGTCCTGCTGGCGCGCGAATCCGGCCGAGCCGGCAGGGCCGCTGCGGGCCTGGGATGGGCGGCAGCGACGATCCTGCTGGTCGATCCGTCGCTCGTCCGCGACGCCGGCTTCCAGCTGTCGACGCTCGCGACCGCCGGCCTCGTCGCCTGGGCAACCCCGCTGACCGGGGCAATCGCTCGCGCTGGCCGCGGACGAGTGCCCCAATGGCTCGCCGAGAACCTGGGCGTCTCCCTGGCGGCGCAGGCGGCGACGCTGCCGATCGTCCTCGCCTCATTCGGGCGGTTGTCGCTCGTCGCGCCGGCCGTCAACCTGCTCGTCGTTCCGCTCGTGGCGCCGGCGATGGCAATGGCCGCCATCGCACTGGCGGCCGGCTCGCTCGTCGCGCTGGCGGGGCTCCCCGCGGTCATTGCGACGGTCGCCGGCCTGCCCGCCTGGGTCTGCCTCGGGCTCATCATCGCGGTCGTTCGGGCCGGCGCATCGCTTCCCTTCGCCAGCCTGACCCTGACCCCGCCCGCCGACACGATCGCGGCCGCAGTCACGGGAGCGCTGATCCTTGTCGTCGGCTGGCGTCGGACACGGGAACTCGTGCGGACATGGCTCCGCGGAATCTGGCCTCGCCGCGGGCCTCCGTCACCCCGTGGCAGCGAATCCAGGAAGGGGACGCCGAAACTCGGGCGACACGAGCGAATCGTCGCCCTCGCACTCGCCATTGCGGTCGGTGCATTCGGTCTGGCGTTCGTCCATCGCCCCGACGGGCGGACGAGGATCAGCGTGCTCGACGTCGGGCAGGGTGACTCGATCCTGGTCGAGGGGTCCCGCGGTGGCCGCATGCTGGTCGACGGCGGCCCCGATCCCGATCGATTGTTGATCGCCCTGGACGAGCGTCTCCCGCCCTGGGATCGACGCATCGATGCACTGATGCTGACCCATCCGCACGAGGACCACGTCGCCGGCCTGGCGGCGCTGCTACAGCGGTATGCGGTGGGGCGCGTGTTCGAGCCCGGGATGCGCGGACCGGGACCGGGCTACGCGGCCTGGTCGGCGCGGCTCGCGTCCCGCGGCATCAGCACCGCGCTGCTCGCGACCGGCGACCACCTCACCCTCGACGACATCCGCCTCGACGTGCTGTGGCCGGACCTCGGCGCGGTTCCTGCAGAGCCACCCGACACGGGCACCGGCATCAACAACGTCTCGATCGTCCTGCTGGGCGAGGTCGGCGGGCGACGCTTCCTGCTGGCCGGCGATATCGAGGAGGGCATCGACCCGATCCTCCTGCGACGCGGGCTGCCAAGCGTGGACTTCCTCAAGGTGGCGCATCACGGCAGCCGAACGTCCTCGACCGAGCCATTCCTCGATGCCGTTCGGCCGTCCGTGGCGGTCGTCTCTGCCGGCGCAGGGAACCCATACGGCCACCCCGCTCGGGCGACGATCGAACGACTGCAGGCGAGGGCGGGGCGGGTCCTCCGAACCGACCGCGACGGCACGGTCGAGGTCGACCTCTCGCCCGACCGGGTGTCCGTGCACACTTCGGGCGCGCGCCGAACGGCCGGCGTCACCGGCGGCGTGCCGGTCATACGGACGGGCCGAGCGGCGTTTGCCTGCGGTATCGCCACCGACAGGCTCGCGCCCGTGCGAGCGGCGAATGTCCCTGTACCTCCCAGGTTTGCGAGCCGCGGCCATGGCGCTCGGGGCCGCGATCCGGGGCTCCTGTACCATCGAACCGATGTCGGTCCCCGGACGGCTGGAGGCCGCCGCCCTGCTCCTGTCCCTCGCTCCCCCACCCTGGTTCGTGCGGCATTCGCGCGCCGTCGCGGAGGTGGCAGCCTGGCTGGCGGCGCGGATCGAGGACGCCGGGATCGCCATCGACCGACGGTTGGTCGAGTCGGCGGCGCTCCTCCACGACGTGGACAAGGTCCTGCCCGACGATGATCCTGCCCGCCGCCTACCCCACGGCGAGGGCTCGGCCGACTGGCTGACCCGACGCGGTCACCCGGAGCTGGCCAGGGCGGTCGCCGCGCACCCGGTCACCCGACTCGCGGACGGTGAAGCCTTCCGCCGGTGGTCCGCCTTCGCGACACGAGAAGAGCGCGTCGTGGCCTACGCGGACAAGCGCGCCGGCCAGCGCCTCGAGTCGATGGCCGACCGCTTCGCCTCCTGGCAACGGCGCTACCCCGGCGGTTGGACCCCTCAGCAGGCGCGCGAAGTCCGGGCCCGCGCCGCCCGGCTCGAGGCGGATGTCTGTCGCGCGGCGCACGTCGCGCCGGACGAGGTTCGGCGGCTGCGCTGGACCGGCCCGGCCCTCCGCGCGCTGGCCGCCCGATGACGACATCCGCCCTCGCCTACTTCTATGGCGACGACGGCTACGGCCTGGATCGCGCCGCCGACGCGGTCTTCGAGCGCCTCGGCGC
>JALZAF010000209.1 GCA_030948505.1 Chloroflexota bacterium | reverse complement strand
ATGCCACCCGGCGTCGCCGCGGTGATCACGGGGGCGCCGGCGCTGTAGGGCGGAAAGAGCTCGTCCGTCCGCGCCGGGTCGCCCAGCCGCGCGTCGGCCAGCATGCGGAAGATCTCCGAGCCCATGTTTCCGCCCAGGTCCCAGGCCTGCACCTTTTGCCAGGCCATCGAATCGACGGCCGTCCAGCGCTCCGGATCGAAGCCGCCGAGGCCGCCCTTGCCGCTCTGGAGACCCGCCACGACGAAGGGCAGGCCCAGCGAGCCGCGATGGACGTCGAGCCAGGCGTTGACCCCGGCGGCGTAGGCGTCCAGGACCGCGCGCGTCTCCGGCGCCGCGGCCTTGAGGTCTCGTTCGGCCGCGCCGCGGAAGTCGAGCGTCCGGACGAAGCGGTCCGTGTCGAGCGTCGCCTTGCCGAACAGCTCGGACAGCCGGCCGGCCGAGATCCGCCGCCAGACCTCCATCTGCCACATTCGCTCCTGGGCGTGGACATAGCCCTGGGCGAGGAACAGGTCGTGCGGCGAATCGGCATAGATGTTGACGATGCCGGACTTGTCGCGGCTGACGGTGACATCCGCTTTCAGGGCCGAGATGTGGAGCGTGCCGCTGGTCTGGGGGAGGGCGCGCAGCGTGACAACCGTGACGAGGACGCCCGTCGCTACCAGGGCAACCACGACCAGCAGGAGCACGAGGCGGAACGCCCTGGCCACGAGCCTAGTGTGGCGGGCGCCCCCGCCCGCTGCTGGTGCGTTGCGCGCCGGCCTCAGCGGGGCAGTTCGCGACCCAGTCCCAGCTCCGATGCGCGCCTGACGATGGCGTCGCCGAACACGACGTCCGCCAGGCCGACGCCCAGATGGGTGACGACGACCCGTCCCGCCGGCCGCGGCGTGGCGGACAGAATCGCCTCGCCCAGCGTCGCCGTCGGGTCCGGATAGCCGTCGAACAGCCCCGCGTCGCGGTTGGCCAGGAACTGGCCGCGTTCGTCGACCAGGAACAGCCCAGCATCACGGGCAACCTCCGCCGAACAGAACGTCGCGTAGTCGACCGGGACGACCAGGGCGTCGGGCGAGAGCCAGTCGTTGGTCATGACCTGCCGAAGCGAGCCGAACGACGCGGCGGTGATGACGACGTCGGCGGGGGCGACGGCCTCGCGCGCGGACGGCGCGGCGCGCGCGGCCGCGATGCCTGGCGTGGCGCGGGCGATCGCGGCCAGTGCCTCGGCGCGATCAGGATGGCGGTCGAAGACCGCGACCTCCACACCGGGCAGCAGGTGACCGAGGATCGGCATATGGCTGTGGCCTTGCACGCCGGCACCGATGACCGCGGCACGGGCTGGCCGCCCTGCCACGGTCGGCGCGAAACGAGCGATGGCGACGCCGCTGACGGCGGCGGTCCGCTGGGCGGTGATCGGCCCAGCGTCGAGGATTGCCGTTGGCACGCCCGTGGCTGGATCGTTGAGCAACACCAGCCCGTGGATCGCGGGGATGCCCAGCGCGCCGTTGGTCCCGAAGCCGGCAATCCACTTGATGCCCAGCAGGTCGCCCTCGGGTCCGGCCGCGCGGAGGTGAGCGGGCATCGCGTGGGCGAACGAGCCTTCCGTCCGCGGGTGCACGGCCAGCTTCGGTGGGAGTTGCGCGCCACCGGGTCGAGCCAGGGCCGTCATCGTCAGCTCGGCCAGTCGCAACCGCTCCTCGATCGGCGGCATCGCCGCCCGCACGTCGTCGGCGGACAAGTAGCGCAGGCGCGGCAGCGAGCGAGCCACGAGCTGAGTGTAGGCGGCCGACCATGGCGGCCTCGGCTACGATTCGGACATGCCAGCCCCGAACACCACCCAGAGCCTCGAGAACCTGAAGCTGGAGCGCGATGCGACCGCGCTTTATGAGACCCTCGCCGGGCTCGAGAAGGACGACCGCCGAGCCGCGGCTTTCCGCACCATCGCCTCCAACGAACGGCGCCACGCCGACATCTGGGCCTCGAAGCTGCGCGAGCAGGGTCTCGAGGTCCCTCCCCCCGACGCCCCACGCCTGCGCGTCCGATTCATCATGGCCGTGGCGCGCCTGTTCGGGACGCATGCCGTGTCCGATCTCGTGCAGGCCCTCGAGGGCGACGAGGAGGACGCGTACGATGCGCAGTCGTCGCCCGAAGTCGCGTCGATTGCGGCCGACGAGCGTGAGCACGCGGAGATCTGGAAGCGGCTGACCGATTCGAAGTCCGCGGCCGATAGCCGCGCAGAGATCGAGCTACCCACCGATCGGGACGGCGTCCGCGAGGCGCGCCGGGCCAAGACCACCGCCGACATCGGGCGGGGCGAGCGCTGGCATCGCTCCAGCCGATCGGGCACGCTGCGGGCCGTCATCTTCGGCGTGAGCGACGGCCTGGTCAGCAACCTGTCGCTGGTGATGGGCGTGGCCGGCGCCGCGACGGGGGCGGGCGAAGCCCGCTTCATCCTGCTGGCCGGCATCGCCGGCGTCCTGGCTGGCGCCAGCAGCATGGCCGCCGGCGAGTACATCTCGATGCAGTCGCAGCGCGAGCTCTTCGAGCGCCAGATCGAGCTGGAGCGGGCGGAGCTGGAGGCCATGCCGGAAGAGGAGGAGGCGGAGCTGGCCGCGGTCTACCGGACGAAGGGATTCGCGCCGGAGGAGGCGGCGCGGATCGCGCGTCGCCTGTTCAGCGATCCGCAGACGGCCCTCGACACGCTGGTCAGAGAGGAGCTGGGCCTCGATCCGGACGAGCTTGGCTCGCCGTGGGGCGCGGCGTTCGGGTCGTTCGTGGCGTTCGCCCTGGGGGCCCTCGTGCCCGTGCTGCCGTACCTGTTCATGGGCGGCGGCCCCGCCTTCTTCGCCGCTCTCGGATTGAGTCTTGTTGCCCTGTTCGCCGTCGGGGCAGGGGTCAGCCTGCTGACCGGTCGGGGAACGCTCTTCTCCGGCCTCCGCCAGGTTGGCATCGGCGCGGCGGCGGCGGCGGTCACCTACGCCGTGGGCACGCTCATCGGCGTCAGCGTGGCCTGAGCCGTGCCGGGCATCCGCGCCCTGGCGATCGCGACCGTTCTCGGTCTCGGGGTCGGTGTCTACGTCCAGGCCTGGCTCCACTGGCCGACCTTCCTCGCCGTCGCAATCGGGGCGGTGATGGCGATCGTCCTGTTGCTCCTCGCGGCATCGCTGGGCGAGGATCCAGCCGCCGCGGACGCGGCGTGGCGGGAAGCCGCACCAGACCTCATCGGCCGGCCCGCGGCGCAGGAGCCAGGCAAGCCCACGACGGGAGAGCCGCCGCCGGCGCCCAGAGCGGGGCCGTGACCTGGTCGGAGCTCGAGCGGAGGTTGCGCCAGGAGGGCCTCGATCCTGCGGCCTGGTCGAATGGACCTGGCGACCGCTATGCGGCCCATGAGCACGGCTACGACAAAGTCATCGTCGTGGCCGAAGGGTCGATCAGGTTCGGGTTGCCGGCGCGCCGCGACGTCGCCAGCCTTGGCGCCGGCGACCGGCTCGAGCTGCCCGCTGGAACGAGCCACGATGCGACCGTCGGGCCGAGCGGGGTCACGTGCTTGGAGGCGCACGCGCCGGCTGGAACCTTGTCCCAGCTCGTGCGCCGCGAGGCGGGTTCGTGGTGATCGCGGAATCGCTGCGGTAGGCTATCCGCCCGGTCCGCACGGTCCGCCCGATGCGCCGCCAGTGGCGCGTTAGCCAGGCCCGGTCCGCAAACCGTTCTCGGCAGGGGCGCGTACTTGATGACAGAGGATCGACCCGGCTCGGCCCACGAGGCCGCCCTCGTCCGAGAGGTCGCGGCGGGATCCGAGGCTGCCCTGGCGAGCCTCTATGACCTGCACGCGGACGGGGTCTACGCCGCCGCTTGCCGGTTGACCTCGGATCGGCAGGTCGCCGAGGAGGTCGTCCAGGAGACCTTCCTCGCGTTGTGGAACCGGGCTGAGCTCTTCGATCCCGCTGCCGGATCGTTGGCCGCGTGGATCCACACCATCGCCCGGAACCGAACCGTCGACCGGCTGCGCGCGGCTGGTCGCAGGCCGACGCTCGTGCCGCTGTCCTCCGCCCAGGGCGGCGACGAGCAGGACACGGCGGCCCTCGAACGCCTCGTCGCAACGGGCAGGCTGGTCGGCGGGGCGGACCTGGGCCTCGGTCCGGAGGGCGCGCTGGCGTCGGCGGAGTTGCGGGCAACGCTGCAGGACGCCCTGGCCACCATGCCCGACCACGAGCGAACGGTGATCGTCCTGGCATATCGCGAAGAGTTGTCGCAGTCGGAGATCGCCGCGCGGCTCGGCTGGCCGCTGGGAACGGTCAAGACGCGAACCCGTCGCGCCCTCCTGCGACTGCGCGAGATCCTGGCCTCGGAGCTGCCGGGGCGCTGGGGCTTCGACGCGGAACCAGTACCGGCAGGCAAGGGATCGCTGAAATGAGGGACGACGGAACGGTGCAGGGGATTGGATCGGCACGAGGAGACCATGGACCACGCTGAGGCGCGCGAGCTGCTGGAGCTGGGCGCGGTCGAACCGGCCGGGCTCGATCGGCTCATGGCCGGCGACACGCCGCAGGCGGCGGCCCTGGCCGGGCATCTCGCCGGCTGCCCTGACTGCAGCGCCGAAATGACCCGTCTGCGCGAGGTGGCCGGCATCGTCCGCGGCGTCGTCCGCACCACGCCCCCGCCGGACCTGCGCGAGCGGACGCTGTCCCTCGTTCGTGAGGTGGGTCGCGACCGCAGCGGCCGCCCCGCGGCCGCCGGGGCAACCGTTGGCGCGTCCGCGTCGGCTGCCGCCGCATTCCCGGCCTCGGGCCGACTCGGGCAGCCGCTCGCGACAGACCGGACGACAGGCCGCCGGGGCGTCTCAGCACTTCCGCTGCTGGCGGTCGCCGCCGCCCTCGTCATCGCAGTTCTGGGGACAGGTCTCGTCGTCAGCTCGCAGAAGGACGCGGCGATCGCCCGCCTCGACGCGGCCATTCAGAAGCAGGCGGAGGCGGTCAATGACCTTGGAACCGTTACCGCCTGGACGCTGCGTGTCGACGGACGCCCCGACGCGCACCGGGTCGACCTCGCAAGTGCCATTGGCGGGACCCCCAGCGGCACGCTCGTCTTCTCACCGAGTAGCCGCGAGCTGGTCGTCGTCGCATCCGGCCTCAGCGAGCCACCGCCCGGGCGTGAATATCGCTGCTGGCTGGAGGCCGGTGGCCAGCGGCAGCCGGTCGGGAAGATGTTCTTCGGCGGAGGCCTGAGCTACTGGGTGGGCAAGGTTGAGGCCGTGGCCGGCCTTGGCCCCGACGTCCAGTTCGGTATCTCCTTGGTGGATCTGGCCGCGCCGTCCGCGCCCGGAGATCCCGTCCTCAGCGGACGGGTGCCGGCCTGATGAGCGTCGTGCCGCCGGTCGATGCCGACCGCGGCGAGCCCGTCGATCCTGCGGTCCTCGCCTCGCTCGCCCAGTGGGCCGCTGCCGCCCCGACACCTGCTACCGCGCCCACGGCGGAGACGGCCGCTGCCACACGCCGTGGCAACGCCGTACCCGAGGCGACCGTGGCCGCGATGTTCGACCAGATCGCGCCTGTGTACGACCGGGTGAACACGCTCATGACGTTTGGAGCGGATGGTCGCTGGCGACGCGGCGCGGTCGACGCCGCGCGGCTTGCCCCCGGCGGCTCCGTGATCGACGTCGCCTGCGGCACCGGCAAGCTGGCCGCCGAGCTGGCGGATCGTGTCGGGCCGTTCGGGCGGGTCCTGGCGGTCGACCTCTCGCCCGGGATGATCGCCCGGGCATCGACCACCTATCGGGATCTCGTGCAGCTCGAATTCAAGCTCGGCAATGCGCTGCAGCTGCCGGCCGCCGACGGCGAGTTCGATGCGGCGACGATCGCCTTCGGGCTGCGCAACCTGGCCGCCTTCGAGGCCGGCTTCCGCGAGTTGCGGCGCGTCGTGCGCCCCGGCGGGGTGGTGGTCTGCCTGGAACTGACGATGCCGCGGCCGCGCTGGTGGGGCCGGCTCTTCCACGGCGCGTTCCGGCGATTTGCGCCGCTCGCCGGACGGCTGTTCGGCCGGGCCTCCGCCTATCGCTACCTGCCCGCGTCGCTGGAAGGCTTCCCGGATGCGGACGAACTGGCGACGACGATGCGGGCGGCCGGGCTGGGCCAGGTCGCCTACCGCCGCCTGGGACTCGGATCCGTCGCCCTACACACCGGCGTCGTCGCGACGGACTGACGTCCGGGGCCGTCCCGCCCTTGCCGGAGGCTCCGCCTCCGGCGCGACCTCGGCCGGGGCTTCGGCCGGCCAGCTCTCTTCGGGCTCATCCGGCGGAGGCTTGGCGAGGTACTCGCGGTGGAGTCGCAGCACCTGCTCGGCCACGACAGAGTCCAGCGAGCGGCCCGTCCGGGCCACGGAGTCGGCGATCCAGGCCGCCTCCACGGGCAGCTCCTCCTCGGTGATGTCGGCCTCTCGACGGTTCGAGTCGGCGAGGATGAGCCACACGAGGCCCGCTCCGACCACCAGGCCCACGATGAGCAGCCACCAGTTGAACTCGGCGTTCACGGGCGCACGTCGGCGGCAGTCGACTGCGGGGAAGGCCCGGGCGCGAGGTCCATGCGGCGGCCAGTATAGGCAGCCCTGCCGCCTCGGCCGGCCGGCGCGGTTTCGACGGCTACACTGCGGACCGTGTTCGACTTCACCCCCGATCCGATCGCCATCCGCATCGGACCGCTCGAAGTGCACTGGTACGGGGTCGCCTATGCCGTCGGCCTGGCGGCCGTCTATTTCCTCCTGACACGGCTCGCGGCGCGCCGCGGCCGGGACCCGGAACTCGTCGCCAACGGCATGCTGGTGGTCGCCCTGGCAGCGCTCATCGGCGGCCGCCTGTACCACGTCATCGACCAGTGGCAGCTCTACCGCGACAACCCGCTGGCGATCGTGCTGCCGCCCTATTCCGGCCTGGGGGTGTATGGCGGGATCGCCACCGGCACGATCGCTGGGTGGCTGTACGTGCGCCGCAAGGGCGAGCCGTTCTGGGAATGGGCGGACATCGTCGCGCCCGGGCTGTTCCTGATGCAGGCCATTGGCCGCTGGGGCAACTTCTTCAACCAGGAGCTGTACGGACCGCCGACCAACCTGCCGTGGGGCATCGCGATCCAGTGCAAGAACCGCATCGAGGCGTACGCCTGCCCGTCGGGCTCCGATCCAAACGCCACCCTCGGGCAGCACTTCCACCCCTTGTTCCTGTACGAATCACTCGCCGGGCTGCTCGGCATGCTGTTCCTGTTGTACCTGGGCAGCCGGTACCGCCATCGGCTCCGCCCCGGGGACCTGCTGTTCGTGTTCTTCATCTGGTACGGGGTGGTCCGCTTCGCCCTCGAGACGCTGCGATCGGGCAACTGGACCTTCTTCGGCATCCCGACCGCCCAGCTCGTGTCGCTGGCGTTCATCGCCGTCGGCATCGTGGGCCTGATCGTCCGCCATCGATCCGGGCGGCCGGCCGAGACCGGACCAGGGGCCACCGAACCCGCTGG
>JALZAF010000187.1 GCA_030948505.1 Chloroflexota bacterium | reverse complement strand
GGCACATACAACTGGTTCACGTCGACCGATCCGGACCCCTGGCACGAGAAGCTCCTCGACGTCTCGCGCCTCGGCCCGGCCGGCGACTTCAACGTCGCCCTGTCAGCCCCGGATCCGCTCGGCGAGGCCGGCGGGTCCCGTGAGGCGACGGTGACGCTGGACCGCACGCCGACCCATTTCGAGACGGTGGCCCTCTCGGCCTCCGTGCCCGCGGGCTGGAGCGCCACGTTCGACATGCCAACTCTCACCGGGTTCACCGCGGACACCGCGACGCTCACGGTCACCGCCCCGCCGTCCACCCCCGCGGGCAGCTACACCATCGGCGTGACGGCCAGCGAAGGCCCCCACGTCCACTCGGCGACGCGCCAGCTGGTCATCGAGAACGACCTGCCGACGGCCCACGCCCCATCGGCCGGGATCGCCTGGAACATCGCCCTGGGTGCCACGACCGGCCCGGTCCTCGTCAGCTGGCCGAGGGCCACCGACCCGAGCAGCCGAATCGCGGCCTATGAGGTCGAGACGTCCGTCGACTACGGCCCGTGGATGGGCACCGTCGGCCTCGCCGGGGTGGCCACGTCAGCGCAGCTGACGGGGCTGCTCGGGCACAGCCAGCGATTCCGCGTCCGCGCAGAGGACGCCGCCGGGAACTGGAGCGACTGGCAGGTCGGCGCACCCTTGAGTCTCGCGATCGTCCAGGACGACCGCAGCCAGATGAAATACAGCGCGGGCTGGCATGCCAGCGCCGACCGCTGGGCGTCCGGCGGCAGCACCCGTTACACGATCCAGCGCGGGCCCACCGTCCGCCTCACGGTCCGGGCACGGCAGCTGGCCATCGTCGGCTCCGTCGCACGCAACCGGGGCTCCGCCGCCGTGTACGTCAACGGGGTCTACCAGGGCACCATCTCGTTCTTCTCCCGCGTCGCCGCCAGCCGGCGAGTCGTCTGGACCAGGACGTTCCCCACCGATGCCATCCGGACCATCGAGGTCCGCGCCCTCGGCACCGTCGGCCGGCCGAGGATCGACATCGACGGCATCCTGGTCGGGCGCTAGGAAACCAGGCGCCGGGACCGGGCGCCGGCACCGGCGACGCCTCTTGCGCGGGGCGCTATCGTTACCGTCCGGCTCACCGGGTGTGGAGCCCTTTGCACGAGGACCTGCCGTGGCGCGCGCGATGTGGAAGGGGGCCATCCAGTTCGGGCTGGTGACGATCCCCGTGAAGCTCTATCTGGCGACCGAGTCCAAGTACGGCGTGAGCTTCAACATGCTCCACGAGAAGGACCTGTCGCGGATCCAGATGAAGATCTGGTGCCCGGTCGACGAGGAGGTCATTCCGCGCTCGGAGACCGTCAAGGGCTACGAGTGGGCGCCGGACCAGTACGTGGTCATCACCGACGAGGACCTCGAGAAGGTCCCCCTCAAGACGATGCGCTCGATCGAGATCGAACAGTTCACCAAGCCCGACCAGGAAGACGGCAACGTGCGCTTCGTCAAGCAGGCCTACTACGTCGAGCCGGACAAGATCGGTCGCAAGGCGTTCTACCTGCTCAAGCAGGTCCTCCAGGACGAGGAGCTCACGGCCATCTGCAAGGTCGTCATCAAGGATCGTGAGGCCCTCGCCGCGCTCGATCCGTTCAACAAGACGATGCTCCTGACGACCCTGCACTGGCCCGACGAGATCCGTTCGATCAAGGAGCTCGAGCTGCCGGACGAGGAATTCGCCTACAAGCCGGCGGAGTTGCAGATGGCCAAGCAGCTCGTCGCGGCGATGACCGGAGAGTTCGAGCCCCAGAACTACAAGGACGAGTACCGCGAAGCGCTCATGAAGGTCATCGAGGCGAAGGTCGAAGGCAAGCAGATCGTCGAGCCCGCGCCGGTCGAGGAGAGCGGCAACCTGATCGATCTGATGGCAGCCCTCGAGGCCAGCGTCAACGCCGCGAAGCAGGCCCGCGGCGGCAAGACCCCGGTCTCGGTCAAGGACGCCAAGAAGGCACGCGCCGAACGGCCCGCCGCGGCCGCCGCCGACAAGGCCAAGACCGGCAAGAAGGCTGCCGCCGCGCGATCGGCCCGCGGCAAGGACGCCGAAGAGGAAGCTCGGCCGGCGAGGCGCCGGAAGAGCGCCTAGCCCGGGCCGGCGTCGAGCAGGCTGACGGGCAATGCCGCTCGACCAGTACAAGCGCAAGCGCGACTTCTCGAAGACGCCGGAGCCCGCCGGGGCAACTGCACCGGCCAGCTCGGGTCGTCGCTTCGTGGTCCAGCGCCACAGAGCCACGCGACTCCACTATGACTTCCGGCTGGAGGTCGACGGCGTCCTGGCCAGTTGGGCCGTGCCCAAGGGACCCACCCTCGACCCGGGCGTCCGGCGGATGGCCATCCATGTCGAGGACCACCCCATCGAGTACTTCGACTTCGAAGGCGTCATTCCCAGGGGCCAGTACGGCGCTGGCGACGTCATCGTCTGGGACTGGGGGACGTACGAGCCCGAGGCCCCCACCCTCGATCCCAAGCAGTCCATCGAGGATGGCGAGCTCAAGTTCATCCTCCACGGCGAGAAGCTGAAGGGCCGCTTCACCCTCGTCCGAACCAGTCGCCGTCCGGGCTCGAAGCCCAGCACCGCGTTGGAGGATGACGACGGCGAGCAGTGGCTGCTCATCAAGAAGCGCGACGAGTTCGCCGTGCCTGGCTGGGATGCGGAGAACTTTCCGAAGTCGGTCAAGACGGGCCGAACGAACGACGAGGTCAAGGCCAACCGCGACGCGCTGTGGACCAGCCATGCGCCCGCATCCGACGCGCAGATCGACCTGGCCGGGGCGAAGGAAGCGCCCATGCCGGACTACATCGAGCCCATGGCGGCGACGCTCACGGCCAAGCCGTTCAGCGATCCGGACTGGCTGTTCGAGATCAAGTGGGATGGCTACCGGGTCGAGGCCGTCGTCCGTGACGGCAAGGTCCGCATATGGACCCGGCGTCGCAACGACGCCGCCACGTACTTCGGGGATTTCCTCAACCCGCCCAGCTGGATCGACGCACGCCAGGCGATCGTCGACGGCGAGGTGGTTGCCTTCGACGAGCACGGCACACCCGATTTCGGGGTGCTCCAGGAGCACATCTCGGACGTCCGCGCCGGTCGCGCCAACGCAACGCGAGGGCTCGTCTACCAGGCGTTCGATCTGATGTACCTCGATGGTCGGTCGCTGTTGGCCGTCCCGCTCGAGGAGCGCAAGCGACTGCTGAAGTCGGTGCTCAAGGAGTCGGCTCGGGTTCGATACGCCTCCCACGTCGAGACGGAGGGGGTGGCCTTCTACGAGGCGGCCAGGAAGCTCAACGTCGAGGGCATCGTCGGCAAGCACCGCCGATCGCGCTACGAGCCGGGCCGCCGCTCACCCACCTGGCTGAAGATCAAGATCCGGCCCGAGCAGGAGCTGGTGGTGGGCGGCTACACGCCGGGCGAGGGCAACGCCAAGGACCTCGGCGCCGTTGCCGTCGGCGTCTACGAGGATGGCAAGCTGCGCTTCAGCGGCAAGGTCGGCTCGGGCTTCAATGCCGCGTCTCGGCGCGACCTGCGGAAGCGACTCGAGGCGCTCGAAACCGACACCTGCCCGTTCGATCCGTGCCCCGAGCGGAAGGGCGAGCTGCGAACGGTCCGCTGGGTCCGGCCGGAAGTCGTCATCCGCGCCGAGCTTGGCGGCTGGACGCGCGACGGCCACGTCCGCCAGACCTCCTACAAGGGGTTGGACCTCGACAAGGACCCGCACAGCGTCGTGCGGGAGCGAGCCATCTCGACCACCGAAGCCGAAGGGGCAGCCGAAGCCGAGGTCGCCAGCTCCGAACGGAAGGCGTCGGCCAGCAGGAAGTCGGCCAGCAAGGGGTCGGCCAGCAAGGCGTCGGCGGAGGGAAAGGCGGCCAGTAAGGCGTCGGGCGATCGCGCTCCCAGGAACCCGACGAAATCGTCCGACGAGATCGTTGTATCTCGCGCCGGGCGGGCAGGTGCCGGTGCCCGTCCAAGGGGCGTTGCCGGCGGTTCGAATGGCCTCCCGCGGGTGGCTACGCCAGCGGAGCTCGACGCACTCGACCAGATGGGCAGCGAGGGAGTCTGGCAGGTCGGGGGCCAGGAGGTGAAGCTCACCAACCTGGGCAAAATCCTCTTCTCTGGCAAGGAGAAGGGCGACCCGGACATCACGAAGCGTGAGCTGATCCGCTACTTCGCCCGGATCGGCGACGTGATGCTTCCGCACCTCGAGGACCGGCCGCTCAACCTGCATCGCTACCCAAACGGCGCCAATGGCCCGGCCTTCTGGCAGAAGAACATCCCGCCCACGGCGCCCAGGTTCCTGCGGATCTGGCATGAGACCGGCTTCAACGAGCGCGAGGACCGCGAGGCCAACGACCACCTCATCGCGGATCAGGTCGCGTCACTCGTGTGGCTGGCCAACCAGGCGGCCTTCGAAATCCATGCCTGGACGTCGAAGGTGGACGACCCGTGGCGGCCCACCTTTGCCCTCGTCGACATCGACCCGGGTGAGAAGACCACCTGGGATGAGACCGTGGCGATCGCCCGCCTCTACCGCGCCGCGTTCGAGCACCTCGGCGTGCGCGCCTACGCCAAGCTCACGGGCAAGCGGGGGATCCAGGCCTGGATCCCGATCGTGCCCCACAAGTACACCTACGAGGACACGAGCAAGTGGGTCGAAAAGGTGTCGCGCGCCGTCGGGGCGATGGTCCCGGACATCGTGTCGTGGGAATGGAGCGTCGCCAAACGCGGAGGCAAGGCGCGACTCGACTACACCCAGAACGAGCCGATCAAAACGCTCGTCGCGCCGTATGCCGTTCGTCCCGCCGCGGGAGCGCCGGTCTCGGCGCCCATCGCCTGGGAGGAGCTGGATGACCCCGAACTGCGACCGAACCGCTGGACGATTCGCGACATCGTCGAGCGCGTGGCGAAGGTCGGCGACGTCTTCGCGGGCGCCCAGACGGACGCCCAGGAGCTGCCGAAGGTCTAGCGGTTGCTCCGCCAGGCCCTCGGGTCGACAGCCGAATACGGGGCGAGGAAGAAGCCCAGCAGTGGCTCGCCGGTCGAGGATTGAAACCGCGGCTCCGCCCCCGGATCGAGGATCATTCGCTCTTCGACGTCGTCGCGATCGGGCCAGTTCGGGTCGTAGACGCGAACGGCCACGGAGCTGGGCTCGACGCGGTAGCCGTAGGCCAGCACCTGGTGGTTCGCCGTCAGCGCGAACGGGTTCGCCGACGCGGCCCGGATGAGGCCCAGCGCCGCCAGTCGCCCGGTGTCGATCTCGGCCCGGACCCGTGGCCACTCGCGATCCCGCACGACGTCGCCGAGTGGGGGACGCAGCCCGCTCAACCAGGTCGCGAAGCGCGGCCGGAAGGCCGACAGGTCATAGAAGTGCAACGGCAGCCGAAGCCAGTCGAGCGACTGGACCTGGCGGCGCACGATGGCCTGGAAGCGCGCGGATCCGTTGGCCGGCGGCTGCGTGTCGGGCGGCGGGTCGACGTGCGCATTGAACAGATCGGCGACCGTGTACGACATGCCGCCGCACAGCCCGTTGCGGGCATCGCTGATGCCCCCGAAGACGCGCGGATCGAACAGCCCGAATCGCACCGTCGGCCCGGGCGGGTAGCGGTTGGCGAAATGGAAGCCGTGGCGGCTGGGGTGGAAGTCGAGGACGGCGTTCGTCAGCCGGGTCTCGGCGGCGGGGCGCTCGTCGTGCGCGACCTGGTCGGTCATGCCTCGCCCTCCGGTTCCAGCAGCAGCGCAGCCAGCTCGCGCGCATTCGTCGATCCGTAATTCGCGTAGCAGTTGTTCATGAGGACGTGGGTCTCCTTCGCCTGCGCCGCCGCCTCGCGAATGCGCGGCACCCACTCCTCGAGCTCGCCCTTGTCGTACAGGTAGCGAAAGCGTTCGACCGTCGGGATCCCCTTCGCCTCCCACGTCTCCGCGCGCCGGCCATGGAAGCGGACGACCGCGAGATCCGGCGAGGTCGTGGCGGCGATCGGCGGGACGCTCGACTTGAAGCCCTGCGGTCCGTCGACCATCACGAGGGCCAGCTTGTGCTCCTCGAGGAAGCGCAAGGTGCGCTCGATGTTCTTGTCGTTGAACCAGCTGGCGTTGCGGAACTCGACGGCCGCCAGCACGCCCTCACCGAGTCGGTCCCTGGCCTCGACGATCAGGTCGCGGTTCTGCGACGAGGTGAAGAACCAGCGCGGGTACTGGAGCAGGACGCTGCCCAGCTGGCCGGCCTCGCTGAGCGGCTCGAGCCCATTGAGGAACCACTCCCAGACGGATGCCTTGAGCTCCTCGGGCAGGTCCTTGGCGTAGATCCGCGGCTTCTCCGCGAGCTCGGCCGGCAGCGCCGATCGCAGGTCCTTCGGCAGGCGCCTGGTCTCCGTCGGCTGGCCCGTCATGAGGGCGTGGGCCTTGATGTCGAAGATGAAATCCGGCGGCGTGCGTTCGACCCACAGCTCGCTCGTTCGCCGGGCCGGCAGCGAGTAATACGTGGAATCGACCTCGACCAGCGGGAATCGGCTGGCGTAGTAGGTCAGGCGTTCCTCGGCGCTGTCCTGGCCGGTCGGGTAGAAGACACCGGGGGCCGTCATCGTCGGGTCCGTCCACGAGGCCGTGCCGATCCGGATCGGGCCGCCCTTCGATGGTTTGATCGGCTCGACCGCGGCGTCCTCGATGCTGGCCAGCCGCTCCCGGGCGACGTCCGGTCCGGGGTCGTGGATCCCTTCGGCGGTCGACTCCGCTGCCGCATCCGCTGTCGCTCTCGCCATCGCCACAGCGTACGACGTCCTGTGCTCAGGCTGGCCTGGCGTCAGACGTCTGCCGCGGTATGCGCGTCGCATGCATATTCGGTGGTCGATAGCCCGCCGTCCGGCCGGACCCGGTTATTCACGCGCCGTGCATATCGGGGGAGGGATGAGTTCCCCGGCCCGCCGCCCTGGATCAGCGGCTGCCGACCGTTGCCCGGGGGTAGCTCGGCGAGCCGCTGGCGATGACTCGCTCGTAGGCGGTCTCGTATTCGTCCACCATCCGGCCGGGCGAGAAGCGCTCCAGAGCCCGACGACGAATCTCCGTGCGATCGAGCTCGGCAGCGCGACCCACGGCCAGCACCGCCTCGAGCAGGTCGTCGACCAGGAAGCCATCCACGCCGTGCTCGATCGTCTCCGTCAGCGCTCCCGCGCGGCGGGCAATGACGGGCGTGCCGGTCGCCAGCGACTCGATCGCCACGAGGCCGAACGGCTCCGGCCAGGCGCCCAGCATGATCGTAGCCAGCGCGCCGGCGTAGAGCGGATCGCGCTCGAGCTGGCCGAGCTCGCCCAGGTACTCGACGACGCCTTCCTCGATCGCGGGCTGGACCACCTCCGCGAAGTGCTCCTTCTCATGCTCGTCGTAAACCTTGGCGGCCATCTTCAGCGGTAGCTTCGTGCGCCTCGCCAGCTCGATGCACTCGGCGATGCCCTTCTCCGGCGTGATCCGGCCGACGAACGCGAGGTAGTCGCCCTGCTTGGCGCTGAACGGCATGGCGTCGAGGGGCAGGCCGTGATGGATCGTCGCGACCCAGTTGGCCTCTTCCGCCCAGCGGCGCTGGCTCTCGCTGATCGCGACCAGCGGAATGTCGGCGAACTCTCCGATGAGCTCCGGGATGCCCCACGAATCCAGCCGGCCGTGGAGCGTGGTGACAACCGGCGTCGGGCAGTGGCGGGCGAACAGGAAGCCGAGGGTTTCAACGTGCGAGTGGATGACGTCGAAGCGCTCGTGTTGAGCCCACACCTTGGCCAGGCCGACGTTGATGAAGGAGCTGACGTCGCCGCGATAGTCCTCGCTCCAGAGGCTGCGCGGCAGCGTTGGGACCAGCTCACATGACACCTGCGAGTCGCCCGGTGCGAACAGGGTCACCTTGTGGCCTCGTCGATGGAGCTCCTCCGCGATGGCCGCGACGACGCGTTCCGTGCCGGCATACGTCGGCGGTGGCACGGGCAGCATCGGCGGCGCCACCAGAGCGATGCGGAGACGATCTGCGGAGGCCATGACTCAGTAGAGCATGCGCCGGATAAGGGTTTCGTGCGCTCGGCCCTCGTGGACCCCTTGCAGCGCCGTCAAGCTTCCGGGTGCGTGCCGCTCAGTTCGCCGCCGTCGCCACCGTCACGCGAACCAGTGCCGGGTCAACGCCTTTCGCGGCCAGCGAGCCCACGCCGGGCACGATCGTGTCGAGCACCAGCAGGTAGTCGCCGGGTGCCGTGGGCGCCACTCCGGCGATGACGACCCGCGCGATTCCGCCCGCCGCGAGACCTAGCGGCAGGACCACCTGCGAGGAGGCCGCGGAGGCCCCGGCGGTCGCGACAGAACGGTCGGTCGCGGGGACGCCGTCCGCGGCCAGCGCGACCCAACGCGCCACGAGGATGGCGCTGCTGTCGGCCTGGCTGGCGTACGGGCGTCGGGCACTCGGGAGCTGCTCCGGCCCCCAGCTGTGCGTGCCGAGATTGGCGACGCCGACGGGTAGCTGGAAGGCCGCTCCGGCCGTCACCGTCGCCTGGCTGGCGACGAGATAGTCGGCCGCCGGATCACCGGTCACACGGACCAGCAAGCCCCCGACCAGCGCCTGCGTCGCCGCGTCGTAGGCGACGCCCGTCGCGTCGTGCAGGGTGATCACCAGGCGGTAGCGGCCCGGCTGGCTGGGGAATGTCACGTCGGTCTTGATTCGCGTCTTTCCGATGGCCGGGGCGGTGGGCTCGACGACCGAGCCGAGCCGCTCCGGGACGACCAGCAGGACGGGCCCGGTCGATGGATCCGGCGCGGCAGGAGTCGCCGCCGGCGCGGCAGGCGTCGCTGCTGGCGCCGGATCCGGAACGTCGATCGGGTCCCAGCGGATGCCAACCGTCAGCCCGCTCGGGAGCTTCGACCCAGGGGCGAGGGAGTAGGGGATCCATAGCCGTGTGCCCTGGGCGGCGATCGGGCGCCCCAGGAAATAGGACATGCCGATCCCGAGGCCCGTCCCCGCGAGGGTCGGATTCGCGGGTCCAACGGCCCGCGCGATCAGCGGCGCGTTCGCCTGGAGCGGACCGGAGCGGCTCCCCGAGCGGAGCACGATGGAGCGGTAGAAGCCGCTCGCGGCGCGATCCGGATCGATCATCCCGGCAAATCCCTGCGAGCGTGCACTGTCGAAGGCCTGCAGGTGATCGTTTGCGCTCGGGGCCGCACGCCACACGCGTTCGATCGAGCGATCCCCGCCCAGCAGTGCCCGCACGTAATACGCCGGCCCGAGATGGCCCTCCGCAATGACGGCCGACGCGCCCGCCTCGATGAAGCCGGCGGCGTAGTTGTCGACGCGCTGGATCGCCTCATCGATCGTGCCTTCGGGCAGGCCGGGCTCGGTGTTTCCGCTGGCGTAGCAAAGATGGCTGAGCACGACGACCGAGTCCTTCGCCAGCTTCACGTCTGCCGCGATCCGGCTCTCACCGAAGTACTGGTGCGCCTCGTCGTCGCCGCCCGCGGTGGGGTTCAGCCCGAACCCGTTCTGGCCGGGCGGGTAGAGCGACGTTCGATAGCGACTCGGCCAGCCGTTGCCGTGACCCAGGTACACGACGATCGAAGCGCCATCCAGCGCCCGCCTGACCGCCGGCCAGGTGGCGTTGGGCGAGTAGACCTTGACGACGTTGGGCGTGAACTCCGATGCGGCCGAAGCGGCCTGGTCGGCCAGGGCCCGGTAGCCATCGGTCGCTGGTCCGGCCGGGCCCACGATCAGGACGACCTTCGGGCCACGGGCGGCCGCCGCCAGCGCGCCCGACGGGAGCGCGGCGACGAGCACCAGGAGCAGCGCGACGGTGGATGCGATCCGCAGCATCAGGCTGCCAGCCCTCGAGACCGACGGTGGACCGCCAAGCTACCCCGGGGGTCTGCACCGCCGATATCCGCCGGATCACGTTCCGGTGCACTCGTGCCCCATCGCGGCTTCAGGCGAGGGGCGCGCCCTCAGGCGAGGGGCGCGACCTCGCGGGCGAACCGCTCCGCAGCGGCAGTCACGCCTTCCGCCGAGGTCTGGCCGAACGCCAGGGCGAGGTGGGTCACGCCGAGCTCGGCAAACGCCCGAACCTCCGCGGCCACCTCTTCAGGGCTGCCTCGCATGGCGTAGCCGGAGCCCGTCGACTCACCCAGCCGAACGCTCACGCGGGCCGAAAACGCAGCCGCCCGACCGGCGGCCTTGGCGGCCTCGCGAACCTTGGCGGCGCGCGGCGCATACCCATCCGGCCCGATGGCACTGGACTGATAGCCGTCGGCCAGCGCGCCGGCCCGACGGAGCGCCGCGTCGGAGCGCCCACCCACCCAGATCGGCAGCGCCGCGCCCTGATCCGGTGGCGGTCCGAAGACGAAGTCATCGAACGCGTGGAAGTGACCCTTGAACGGCTTGGTCGAGCCGGACCACAGATGCCGCCACAGGCTGATCGTCTCGTCCAGGTAGGCGCCACGGACGTGGAAGCGGTCGGCCATGCCGAGGTTCGCGAACTCGGCTTCGTTCCAGCCGACGCCGACGCCGGCGATGACCCGGCCGCCACTCAGCGCATCAAGCGTCGCGAACTCCTTGGCCAGCAGGACCGCGTTCCGCTGCGGCACCACGATGACGCTCGTGCCCAGCTTGACCTTCGTGTGCCTGGCCCCAACCCAGGCCAGGGTGAGGAGCGCCTCAAAGATTCGGCCGTAGTCCGCGGCGGCTGCCCGGTCGACGAGGACATGATCCGTCGTCCAGACCGTCGACCAGCCGAGCTTTTCGGCTACCGCGGCCGCGGCGTCGATGCCCTCCGCATTCGACCCATCGGGCATGTTCGGCAGGCAGATCCCGTAGTCCATCGGCGGATCGTAGCGGCAAACATCCCGCCGCAGCCGGGGTTGACGACGGAGCCGGGGTTGACGACGGACCCCTCGACCCCGGACAGTGGCCGGCGTGAGGGAGGAACGGGTCCAGGGGCCTTCGACTCGGCCGTTCGTCTTCCTCGCCGCGGCCGTCCTCGTCATCCTGTGGCTGGCCCGCGGCGTGCTCGGGCCGTTCATCGTTGCCGCAGTCGTCGCCTACGCCTTCAGCCCGCTCATCGGTGTCGCCCAGCGTCGCTTCGGGCTGCCGAAGATCGCGGTCGTCGCGATCGGCTACCTGATCTTCTTCGCCCTGCTCGGCGCGCTCGTCTGGTTGCTCGGGGGCCGGATCGCATCGGAGCTGACACTCCTCACGTCATCCGGCCCTGACTCGCTGGCCACAACGCTGCGGGACCTCATCGGCGCTGACGCCATTTCGATCGGTGGCCAGCAGATCACCGTGGCCGAGATCGCCCGCCAGATCCAGGCCCGAGCCGCGTCCCTGATCGCCTCGCCCGGCGACGCGCTGCACATTGCCGGCATCGTCGGCGAGTTCTTCCTGAATGCGATCCTGGCGATCATCGTCACGTTCTATTTCCTGATCGACGGCACGAGCTTCCGCGATCACGTCATCACCGTCCTGCCGGTCGAGCGCCAGGCGCGAACGGCGGCCCTGCTCGCGCGCATCCACGAGGTACTCGGAAAATGGCTGCGCGGGCAGTTCCTGCTGGTCGTGCTGGTGGCCGCCGTCACGTACGTCGCGCTGGGGCCGTTCCTGCACCTGCCGTACGCGCTGGCCATCGGCATCCTGACGGGCGTCCTCGAGGTGATTCCGCTGGTCGGCCCGCTCGTGGCAACGGTTATCGCCGGCACGGACGCGTTCGCCCACGGCGGCCCGGGCCTCGCCGGCCTGGTCGTGGCCCTCTACTTCGTCCTTCGCCAGGTTGAGGACCAGGTGGTCATGCCGGTCGTCATCGGCCGGGCGGTGCACCTGCATCCGGTGGTGACGATCCTGGCCGTGCTCGTGGGCCTGAGCACGTATGGCGTGCTGGGAGGCCTGCTCGGGGTGCCCGTCGCGGCGGCCCTGAACGTGATCTATCGCGAGCTGTACCCGCACGTGCAGCGGCAGGCCGGCGCGGAGCCCGGC
>JALZAF010000183.1 GCA_030948505.1 Chloroflexota bacterium | reverse complement strand
CGAAGGGCGCCGCAGACAAGGAGATCGCTCGTACCCTCGGGATCACCACGGCTACGGCGCAAAAGCACGTCACCAACCTTCTCCGGCGGCTCCATGTTCCGAACCGAGCAGCTGCAGCCGCCGTCCTCGTCAGGTCCACAAGCTGGACGACCCCGACATCGGCCGCGGCTGATAGCGACATGATGTCGGCAGCGTCGTGAGGCCGTTGCCTACCGCCTGACGTTCAGAGCGGGAACGAGATCCGAGAGGCGCGAGGCTCCGATCGCGTGGCCCAGGCGCGACAGGTCGAGCAGATCCTCGATCGTGGCCAGCAGCGAGTAGTGGTCGTATGGCTGACTGCTCTGATGTGTCGTCTGGCCTGCGGTAATAGTGATCAGTGGCATTGTGTTGTCCGCCTTGGGATCGCCCTCGTCCCAGACCACGAACAACGCTCCACCGTCGCGCCAGGCAGGGCTCTCCAAAATCTGTGGTACGAAGCCCGCCAGCCACGCATCAGCCTGACTGACAGCGCAGTCGTGGCCGTCGTGACACATGTCGGGCGTGACCCACACGAAACGCGGCGGATCGGCCCGTAGGTCCGCCCCGAACCGACTAAGAGGAACCACGTTCGTCGGGCAACTGCCGCCGTAGTAGGCAAACGGATTGTGCTTGACCACGTAGGGATAAGGGCTGTCGGTGCATCCCTTCGTCATGCCTTCCATGTAGGCGCGCCACGAGATGCCCGCCCGGGTGAGTTGCTGTCCGATGCCGCCGGGAGCGAGGGCGTGATAGCCATCGTCCTGGATGCCAAACGTTTCACCAGAGGTGAGCGCAAGGTAGTTCGGGAGACTGGGCCGTCCGACTCCGTGGTAGCTGGTCGCAAGCGCATAGGTTGAGCTGAGGTACCTGATGTACGGTCCAGCCAGAGCCTCGCTGGTAGACATGTTCTCCATCACGATGACGAACACGTGCGATAACGCCGCCGACGCCATGACGGGTGGAAGTCGTGCGGCCGAGGCAGAAGAAGCAGGGTCCGCCGTCTGCTCGGACGATCCAGTCGGGCTCGCATGCGCCAACGGCGCACCTGCGGTGGTGGCCGACGCGGCCGGCGTCACATTCGGCAGGGCGGACGCGGTGGCAGGTGACTCCGTCGCTGTGCTCGTCGAGACGCCCACTGGCGTGGTCTGCGGCGCCCCGCCGTTGGCGGCGCAGCTGACGATGAGCGCTGCAGCAGTGACCACACTGAGCACCCTCACGCCGGCACACCCATCTCCGACAATGCTGAAGCACCGGGCTCGCGACGTACAGCAATGCTGAGGGTGGTCAGACCAAACCTCCTACTTGAAAGCATGTACCGGACCGTGACACCGTCTAGTCATCTCAGTTAATCGATCGACCCCAAAATGACTAACGGCACGGTGCGGCGGGTAATGAGGATTGACTAGGCCGTCACCGGAGCTAGATGCTGGCCGCAGACTTCGCGAGAAAGGCACCCCATGACGCAGGACCGTGGCCTGAGGGCACTGTCTGAGCGGCCACGCATGTGCGTTGTCGACTCGGGCGCCGCCACGCCCCCTTACGACCGGCTCGACGAATGCCGGGTGGATGTGATGGCGGTCCTGCCGCGACTCGCGGACGTCGATGTATCAATGCTCGACAACTTCGACCTTGTCATCGTCGGCGTCACGGAGTCGCTGCTGACAAGCGCAGGCTTTGAGCAGAATGTGACCAGGGTTTCGCAGCACGCTCGCCTCCTCGGTATCGCCCCGACGCCTGACCCCGAGGTGGTCGCGCAGGCCGCCAGGATCGGTTTCCACGGCTTCCTGGCGCGGGAAATCGCACCTGAGGCGTTCGAGCGGGCCGTCGCCGCGGTCATGAATGGGGAGATGGCCTTCCCGCGATCGGCGATGTCCGCCCTCATCGGCCTCGTACGCAGGGCGTACCAGCGCCTGCCCAAGGCACCGGTCGACAGTGGCCTCACGCCACGGCAACGGCAGATCGTGGACCTGCTGGCGCGCGGCGCGAACGATCGCGAGATCGCCGGCTCCCTTCGGATCAGCCCCGCCACCGTCCACAAACACGTCCAGAACGCGCTGAAGAGAACGCAGACCAAGACCCGGAGCCACCTCGTGGCCGCGTTGGGACACTCGATCTGACCGGATCCGCGGTCCTAGTACCTCCGGTCTAGACGCCACCCCCACTCGGGGGACGCCGTTCGGGTGGCCCGGACGCAGGCTTCCCTTCGTATGGGCAGACCGGAGCAGGCTGCGTTGCTGCGCGGCGCGATGCACGCGTCAGAGGACCGCCTCCGCGAGGTCTACGAGGCTGTCGGCTGCGGCATCCTCGTTCGCGATCCGAGCGGCACGATCATCTTCGCCAACGAGCAGGCCGCGCGCATCTTCGGCCTCCCCGCCGACGAGCTCGTGGGGACGCAGCGGGCGCGCGGCGTGCGCCGCTACGCGGAGGACGGCAAGGAGCTCGCGGACCCGGAGCTCCCTTCGACCATTGCCCGCACGGAGAATCGCCCGATCCGCGACGTCCGGACCCGGCTGGTCCGCGCGGACGGTGTCGAGACCTGGATCCGCGTCGATTCGGTCCCCGTTCCGAGCGCCGACGGATCGCTCGAGTACGTGGTCAACAGCATGTTCGACGTCACCGAGCGGATGCGCGCGGAGGAGCGGCTCGCGCTGCGTGTCCGGCAGCAGGCCGCAGTCGCCGAGCTGGGGCGCCTGGCCCTCGCGGCCAACGACCTGGACGCTCTGTTCGCCGAGACGGTCCGCACGGTGAATGGGCTCCTTGGCGCGGACGCGTGCCGCGTCATCGAGCACAAGCCCTTCGAACGCCGGCTGTCCGTCCGTGCGGGTACGCGCCTCGGAGCGGGATCGGCGCCGGAGTGGATCGCCGACGATGCGACCGGATCGCAGGCCGGGTTCACCGTCGCGCAGGGCACCGATGTGATCTCCAACGACCTGGTCGGCGAAAAGCGCTTCGCCGTGTACGGGCCGATCGTCGAGGCGGGCTTCAACTCGACGGCCACGGTCATCATCCCGGGCCACGAGCGGCCGTTCGGGGTCCTCGCCGCGATCAGCCGATCGATCGGATTCTCCCCCGACGACGTGGTCTTCATGCGCGCGGTCGCCAACATCCTGGGCGAGGCCATCGAGCGGCTCTCGGCGATCCAGCGCGTGCGGGCGAACGAGGCGCGGCTCCGTACCGTCGTCGAGCATCTCCCGCTCGAGCTGATGGTGTACGACGCGCTCGGTCGCGTGACGCTGGCGACGGGACGCCGCGTTCCCGGACGCACGCTCGTGCTGCCGGTCGTCGGCGACTCGATCTTCGACGTGAACCGGCTGAATCCCGATGGTCTGAATCGCATCGTGCGGGCGTTGCGCGGCGAAGAGATCCACGAGGAGGTCCGGGCCGGCCGGAACGTCATCGACATGCGGCATCAGCCGGTCTTCTCCGCCGACGGCACGGTCACCGAGGTCGTCGGCCTCGCGCTGGACGTGACCGAGCGCGCGAACGCGGAGGCGGCCCTCGCCCGCAAGGAAGCGTTCGTGCGCGCGATCTTCGACTCCGTCGAGACCCACCTTGCGGTGCTGGACCGCGGGGGGGTCATCGTCGACGCGAACGAGCACTGGCTCGAGCAGGTGCGATCCGGCCAGGCCGACATGAAGGACGCG
>JALZAF010000110.1 GCA_030948505.1 Chloroflexota bacterium | reverse complement strand
ACCATCGGCAGGCCCAGCGCCGTCACCTCCGCCAGGGTGCTCGAGCCCGCCCGTCCGACGACGAGATCCGAGGCCGCGAGGGCCGAAAGCATCTCGTCGCGCAGGAAGGGATACGGGCGGTAGCGCGATCGCAGGTCCTCCGGCAGCGCCTCCCGAGCGGCCAGCGCGGCCGCGTAGCCATCGTCGCCGGTGACATGGATCACGTACACCCGCTCGATCAGCTGGGGCAGGGCGGCAGCCACCGCCGCGTTGAACCGGCGGACCGCCTGCGAGCCACCGAAGATCAGCATGAGCCGCGCGGCCGGCGGTACGTCGAGCCGCGCCCGTGCCGCCTCACGATCGATCTCACGAGTGTCCCGGATCGGTGTGCCGGTGACGTAGCAGGGACGGCCGGCGCCAGCCAGGGCGGTGCACGTCGGCTCGTACGACACGGCCAGCACATTGGCCATGCGGGCGGTGACGCGGACGCTCTTGCCGGGCACGACGTTGCCCTCCCACAGGACCACCGGGATCCGGAGGGCCGTCGCTGCCATGAGGGTGGGAATGGCGACATAGCCGCCGGTCGTGAAGATCGCCGCCGGTCGCTCGCGAGCCAGGATCGCAGCCGCCTGCGGGACGGAGATCGCGAGGCGGGCGGGATCGAGCACCAGGTGCACGTCCCGGTCGACCGTGCGCAGCGACCGCAGGGCCAGCCGCTGCATGGGGATGGCGGCCGCGCGGACGAGCGTCCGCTCGAGCCCGCGATGACCACCGAGCCACGTCAGCTCGGGGACGTCGCCGTCGGAGCGGCTAGGGTCGCGGAGCGATCGCGCGACGGCGAGTGCCGGGTAGATGTGTCCGCCCGTGCCCCCGCCCGCGATCAGCAGGCGCATCGTTCCATGAACCTCGTTCCACGGTCTCTCGCGAGATCGACAGCAGGATGCCGACCGCCGCGAAGCTGATGATGAGCGACGAGCCGCCGGCGCTGATGAACGGCAGGGTGATGCCGGTGACCGGCACCAGCGCGACGACGACACCGATATTGATGAACGCCTGCAGGCAGAGCCAGGCGGTGATCCCTGCCGCCAGCAGCGCGCCGAAGGTGTCGGGCGCTCGCAGCGCCGTCCGAATTCCGGCATAGCCCAGGACGAGGAAGAGCCCCACCACGAGGCCCGCTCCCAGCAGCCCGAACTCCTCGCCGATGATCGCGAAAATGAAGTCGTTGCTGGCGTTCGGCAGGAACAGGCCGCCGGCCAGCCGGCTCTCTCCCAGGCCCGCCCCGAACAACCCGCCCAGCGCCAGCGCCAGCAGGCCCTGGATGGTGTGGAAGCCCTTGCCGAGCGGGTCGCGCCACGGATCAAGCCAGGCCTGGAGGCGTTCCATCTGGTAGCCGCGCAGGCCCACGAGTACTACCGCCGACAGGGCGAAGAAGCCCAGCGCGGCAAGGTGGGCGAGGTTGGCGCCGGCGACGAAGAACATCGCGAACGCGGTCAGGCCGATGACCACGGTCGTGCCGAGATCCGGTTCCTTGAACACCAGGGCGACCACCGGCACGACGAGGATGAGAAAGGCGACCGTGCCGCCCCAGAACTGGCGGATGCCCGTGCCGCGCCTGGCCATCCAGTGGGCGAGATAGACGATCAGCGCGAGCTTGGCGAATTCGGCCGGGTGGATCGCCGGCAGCGGGCCGATCTGCAGCCAGCGCGCCGATCCACCCACGATCCTCGGATGGAGCGGTCCGATGGGCGGCAGCAGGACGAGCACCAGCAGTCCCAACCCGATCACAAACATCGGGATCGAGGCGAGGCGCAGGTAGCGGTAGTCGACACGCATCATCAGCACCATCGTCAGGATGCCGAGGCCGGCCCACTGGATCTGCGGGCCGACGATGCTGAATGTGTCGTCCGACTGCAGGTAGGCCTTCATGGCCGAAGACGAATAGACCATCAGGATGCCGATCGCGGCAAGGGCGACGACGGCGACCAGAATCGAGAAGTCCGCCTGATGGCGCTCACGGCGAAGCGTGGTTTTCGGCTTCGTGGCCGGCCGTGCGAGCGCGGCCATCGGGCGGGCGACGCTCATCGCGGCTTCCCCGGTGCGTGCGGCGCGGCGCCGGGTGCGTGTCGCGCGTCGCCCGGTGCGTGTCGCGCGGCCAGCGCCGCGACCGCGGACTTGAAGGCAGCTCCGCGCGCGGCATAGTCGGCGAACATGTCGAAGCTGGCGGCGGCCGGACTCAACAGCACGGTTGCCAATCCCCAGCCCCCCGCCCCGGCCAACGCTGCCCGGGCCAGTGTGTCCGCTTGCTCGAGCGCCGCCTCCAGCGAGTCCGCCCGCTCGACCTTGCGCAGGCCGGCAGCCGCGAACTGCTCGCCCAGCGCCGGCCCGCTCTCTCCGATCAGCACCGCAGCAGCGACCCGCTCGGCGACCACGCGCGGCAGCTCGCCGAGGTCGACGCCCTTGTCCCGCCCGCCGGCGATGAGGACGATCGGTGGGTCGAAGGCGCGCAGTGCGGCCACGACAGCGTCGGGCTGCGTGCCCTGCGAATCGTTGACGAACCGGACGCCATCCACCGTGGCGACGACCTCGAGCCGGTGCTCGACGCCGACGAAGGCCCCTGCGGCGCGGCGAATCGCCTCTGCCGGAACTCCGAACAGCAGGGCCGCCGCTACTGCGGCCAGCGTGTTGGAGACGTTGTGGCGACCGGGAATTTGCAGCTCGGCGACGGCCAGGATTCGGCCTGCTGTCGGGCCGGTCGCGGAGCGGGCCAGGTC
>JALZAF010000092.1 GCA_030948505.1 Chloroflexota bacterium | reverse complement strand
GCCCCCGACAGGACATCCGACAAGGGCTCCGACAAGGGTTCCGACAACGCCAGGCGCGGAGCCGACAAGGGCGCGCCCTCGGATGGCTCCTCCAGGGCCGCGTCCGGCGGTTCGAGCGGGACCGACTGAGGGTGCCTCGCGCCGTCTCCGACTGGATCACCCTTGTCGAGGCTGCCGCTCTCCTCGAATCGGCCAACGTCCACTTCCGACCGGCGACGATTGGCGCGTGGGCCCGCGCCGGCCGTTTGCAGAGCATCAAGCTGGGCGGCCGCCGCTTCGTCCGGCGCGGCCAGGTGAGGTCGCTCGTTGCGCCCCGCCGGCGAGTCCAGGCCGACGAGCTGCAGCCGGGACTCTTCGCGGACCTGCAGGACTGACGGCGAAGCGGTGCCGGTCACGGCGATGATGCTCCCGCGACGCCCGAGAGCGGCGGCCGAGCGACTGCTCGGGGTCTCGGCGGTGCGGACCGCCCGACGTGTAGTGCAGGCGTATGGCGATGCGGGCGGCGGACTGCTCGCCGGCGGTCTGACCTACAGCGCCCTGTTCGCCCTACTGCCATCGCTCCTGTTGCTGACCGCGGTGCTCGGTTTCATCGTCGGCGACCCGGTTCGCCGGGCGGCGATCGTCGCCGGCATCGGACAGGCACTGCCGCCGCTGGAGGGCCTCGTGGCGACCAGCCTCGACAAGATCACCCAGGGCGCGGCGGCGTCGGGGACGCTGGGCCTCATCGGCCTGGCCTGGGGGGCGAGCCGTTTCTATGGCTCGCTCGACGACGCCTTCGGCCGCATCTTCCGCGACGCCCCGAGGCGCGGATTCGTGGCCAGGACGGTTCGCGGCGTCCTGTCGGTGGTCCTGCTCGTAAGCGCCTTCCTGGCCGCGCTGGTCCTGACCGGCATCGCCTCGTACCTGGCCGAGCGGACGGCCAGCCGCTTCGGGGACACCGGCACGGCCGCATTCTGGCAATTCGTCTCGCCGACACTTGCCGCGGTGGTGTTCGTCGCGGCGAGCGCCCTCATCTATCGGGCCGTGCCGGCGCGCCACGTGCCGTGGTCGGCGATCCATATGCCGGCGCTGGTGGTTGGAATCGGGTTGATGCTGCTAACGCAGTTGTTCAGCCTGATCGCACCGCGGCTGATCGGCGTGGCATCCGTGTACGGCACCTTCGTCGCCATCTTCGCCGCGATGGTGTGGCTCTCGACGGGCTTCCAGATCCTGCTGCTGGGCGCGGCGTGGGTCGCCGATCGCGTGAACGTCTCCGTGGCGGCGGCGGCCCAGCCGAATCCGCCGGCGCAGACCCGATGACGCCGCCCGACGTAAAGTGCAACGACACATGACTCGAGCCGACCCGCCATCCGCGGTGGCAGACCGGCCTGCCGCCCGTGGCCTCGCCCTCCCGCTCAGCCTGCTCGCCGTCGCCATCGCCATCGCCGCCCTCCTGGTGACGATGATGCGCGGCAGCACGCCGTCGGCGGCCTCCTGCCGGACATCGGCCTGGAACGCCGTACCAACTGTCGACGCGCTTCCGTCGGGCTGGACGATGTCGGGGACCGGCTTCTATGTCGACAGCCTGGCGACGACCCTAGTCGGGCCGACGCCTTCCGACGGGACGCAGGGCCCGACGATCTACGTCAGCGTCAGTTGCTACGGCGGGGACGCCCACGAGGCGCTGACCCGGTCGCGCAACGCGGCGTTGGCCGCCGGATCGGTCGACATGGACTTCCCCAAGGTCGGCAACGAGTCGACCGCGACCCGGGACACCGCCGCGGGCAGCCTGTCCGTGTACGTGCTGCGGGGATCGCTGGTCGCCAGCCTCGCCGCGCCCAGCGACATCGACCTCACCAATCTGCAGACGGCGGCGCAGGCGGTCGACACGGCCATGACCCGAGCCGGGACTCCGGGCGCCACGTTGCCGCCGCAGGTCCGCCCGTCGGCCGGCGCCGTGGCATCCGTCAGTCCGCCGCAGCCGAGCGCAGACGTCCTCACCCACGTCGCCCCCGACCTCGAGGCGCTGCTGCCCAGGAAGGTCGACACGACCGTCCTGACCACCGACAGCACCACCGCCGCGGGCGCCGTCGCAGATGACGCCGCGCGCAAGCTGCTCACCGATGCGCTCAGCAAGTTGGGCAAGGTACCCAACGACCTCCAGATCGCCGAGGCCTATGACGGCACGGGCAACGTGGACATCTACGTGATCGGGTTCCGTATCCCGGGCGTCACGGCTGCCAAGCTCGAGCCAGTGGTCATCGGCAGCTGGCTGGCCCCGCCCTCGGCCAGTGCCACGACGTCAAAGACCAGCCTCGCGAAGAAGGCGATGACCAAGCTCACGTTCGCCGACGGCGGCGCCAGCGATTACATCTACCAGCATGGCGACGTCGTGTTCGACATCGAGACACCCGAAGCGGCGCTGGCCGAGAAGATCGCCGGCCTGCTGCCGTAGGGCGCGGTCGCCCGAGCCGAGACTGGCCCGGCTAACCCTGTTGGGTGCCGCAGCGACGGCAGAAGCGCGCCGTCGCCGACAACGAGAGCCCGCACGAGACGCAGCCCTGGATTCCGGTCGCGGCGGCCGGAGCGGGGGCAACGGGCGGGGTGCTGAGCAGGTCTCTCGTGGATGCCGCCC
>JALZAF010000075.1 GCA_030948505.1 Chloroflexota bacterium | reverse complement strand
ACCCAGCACGGCCTCATCGGGTACGACGTGATGGTGGTGATGCTGCAGGCGCTCAGCGCCGCCGGCAGCCCGACCATCGTGCGCGTGCCTTGGAACGAGCCGGCTTCGATAATGAAGGCGCTCGACGCCGGCGCCGAGGGCGTCATCGTGCCGATGGTCAACACGGTCGAGGAAGCTCGGGCAGCGGTCGGGGCCTGCCGCTACGCGCCTCACGGCTATCGCAGCCTCGGACCGATACGGCCACGGATGATCAACCCCAAGTTCTCGGTTGAGAATGGCCAGGACGTCATCTGCGCGGTCATGTGCGAGACCGTCGAGGCGATGGCGAACCTCGACCGGATCCTCGAGGTGCCGGGCATCGACGCCGTCTTCGTCGGCCCCAACGACCTTGCCACCTCGATGCAGATAAGGGCCTCCGGCTACGCCGGCCAGAACCCCGAGCACCGGGCCGCGATGGAGAAGATCGTCGCCACCTGCTCAGCGCGGGGCATCATCGCCGGCATCATGTGCGGCTCGCCCGAGACGGCCGAGCAGTGGCGGCAGGCCGGTTATCGAATGCTCGCCATCGACTCCGACGCCAGCATGCTTACCAAGGCCGCCCAATCGGACGCACGGCGCTCGCGGGAGCTCGCCTCGGAAGGCGCCCCCGCTTCGTGATCGACGCCGACCTGCTGGCCACGCTGGCCAGGTACGACTCGCCGACGCTCAGCAACGCGATCGAGACGTTCGACGTCCGCAACCGCGACGAGGGCTATACGAGCTACGAGATCCTGTGCATGTTCCCCGACCTGCCGCCCGTGGTGGGGTTCGCCACGACGGTGGCGATCCGGAGCCACGAACCGCCCCTCAACCCGCTCGAGCCGGTGCACCTCTGGAACCACGTCCAGTCGATCCAGGGGCCGCGGATCCTGGTCGCCCAGGACCTCGACGATCCCAACGGCTCGGGCGCGATGTGGGGCGAGGTCCAGGCCACCATCTTCAAAGCTCTCGGCTGCCTCGCGATCGCAACCGACGGGACCGTCCGCGACCTCACCGAGGTACGCGCCATGGGCATGCAGATGTACGCGGTCGGAACCACCGTCTCCCACGCCTATGCGCACTTCGAGTCGGCCGGCCACGGCGTCAGCATCGGCGGCCTGGTGATACGTCCGGGCGACCTCCTCCACTCCGACCGGCATGGAATCCTGCTGATCCCCGCGGAGGTCGCCGACAAAGTGCCGGCGGCGGCTGACAAGATTATCGAGACGGAGCAGAAGCTGATCGGCTGGATCCGCTCCGAGGACTTCGATCCCAAGCAGCTGGACGAGCGGCGCAAGGTGCAGCATTGAGCCAGCCGCTGCCCAGCCGCAGGCTCCTGCAGGGGAAAGATCGTGCGGCCGCCCGCGCGATGCTCAAGGGCATCGGCTTCGACGACAAGGCACTCGCCCAGCCCCAGGTGATGGTCTCCCATTCCTGGATCGAGACGATGCCCTGCAACTACAACCAGCGCGACCTCGCCGCGGCGGTCAAGGAAGGCGTGCGAGCGGCCGGCGGCACCCCGATGGAGGTGAACACGATCGCCATCTCCGACGGGGTGACGATGGGCACCGAGGGCATGAAGACCTCGCTCGTCAGCCGCGAGCTGATCGCCGACTCGATCGAGCTGGTGGCCCGCGGCCACTACTTCGACGCCCTCTGCTGCATCGTCGGCTGCGACAAGACGATCCCGGCAGGGGCGATGGCGCTGGCCCGGGTCGACCGGCCGGGCATCGTCCTCTACAGCGGGTCGATCGGCTATGGCACCTGGCGGGGCCGCAAGCTGGCCATCGCCGACACCTTCGAGGCGATCGGCGCCGAGGCGGCCGGCCGAATCACCGCGACGGAACTGAAAGAGATCGAGGACGCCACCTGTCCGGGCGCCGGCGCCTGTGGCGGGCAGTACACGGCCAATACGATGGCGATGGTGCTGGAGGTGCTCGGCCTCTCGCCCTTCGGCTACAACACGATCCCGGCGCTGGACGGTAAGAAGGGTGCGGCTTCGACCGACGCCGGCCGGCTCCTGATGGACGTGCTGGCCGCTGACCGGCGGCCCTCCACCTTCCTGACGCGCACCTCGTTCGAGAACGCGATCGCCGCCGCGGCAGCTTCCGGCGGTTCGACCAACGTGGCCCTGCACATCCCGGCGATCGCCGCCGAGGTCGGGATCGAGATCACGATCGACGACATCGACCGGATCAGCCGCCGGACGCCGCTGATCGCCGACATGAAGCCGTGGGGCAACTACTTCGCGGTCGACCTCTACAACGCGGGCGGAATCGGGCTGGTGACGAAGCGGCTCATCGAAGGGGGCTTCATCGACGGCTCGGCGATGACCGTCACCGGCCGGGCCCTGGGCGAGGAGTGCGAAAGGGTTGTCGAAGCCCCCGAGCAGAAGGTCGTCCACCGGGCGGATGACGCGCTGGCGGCCGAGGGCGGGCTCGTCATCCTGCGCGGCAACATCGCCCCGGAGGGCGCGATCGCCAAGGTGACCGCCCACACGATGCGCTCCTTCAGCGGCGTCGCACGGGTCTTCGATGACGAGGACGGGGCGCTTGACGCGGTGCTCCGCGGCGGCATCAAGCCGGGCGACGTCGTCGTCATCCGCTACGAGGGCCCTCGTGGGGGCCCCGGGATGCCGGAGATGCTCTCCGTCACGGCGGCGATCGTCGGCAAGGGCTGGGGGGAGCAGGTCGCGCTGGTCACCGACGGCCGCTTCAGCGGCGGGACCAATGGGCTGATGCTCGGACACGTCGCGCCCGAGGCGGCCATGGGCGGTCCCCTTGCGGCGGTCCGCGAGGGCGACCGGGTCACGATCGACGTCGACAACCGCCGGGTGGATGTCGAGGACGTCGACATCGCCGAGCGGATGAAGGACTGGCGGCCGCGGGTCTCCCCTTACTCCACCGGGGTGATGGCCAAGTATGCCGTCCTCGTCGGTTCGGCGGCCAAGGGCGCCGTCACCCGACCGCCTGCCTAAGAGAAGGCATCCTCTTCACTTCAGTGGGGAGGGCAGGG
>JALZAF010000072.1 GCA_030948505.1 Chloroflexota bacterium | reverse complement strand
GTCAGCAGCGGCATCCTCAAGCTCGGCCTGGCCAATGCGGTCGGCGCCAGCAGCGCGGTGACCGTGGCCGGCGGCGCCACGTTCGACCTGGCCGGCTTCGGCGACACGATCGGCTCATTGGCCGGGGCAGGCAGTGTGACCAGCACCGCCGCCGGTGCGGTGACCCTGACCTCCGGCGGCCTCAACACCTCGACCGCCTTCTCCGGCGTCGTCACCGACGGCAGTGGCAGCGTCGCCCTGACCAAGGCAGGCACGGGCACGCTGACCGTGTCCGGCGTCAACACCTACAGCGGGGTCACGACGATCGCCGCTGGCACGCTCGCCATCGCGGCCGACGCCGCCCTGGGCGCGGCGCCGGGGGCGCCGACACCGGGCAAGCTCGTCTTCAGCGGCGGCACCCTGCAGATCACGGCCAGCTTCAGCCTCGACCCGAACCGCGGCATCGCCCTCACCGGTGCGGGCACGTTCGACGTGGCCTCCGGCACGACCCTGGTCTACAGCGGCACGGCCACCGGCGCCGGGAGTCTCACCAAGGTCAGTGCCGGTGCGCTCGACCTGAGCGGTGCCAACGCGAGCGTCGGCGGCCTGACGATCTCCGGGGGCACGCTCTCCGGGCCGGGCGCCGGCAGCTTCGCGGTCGCGGGCGACTGGACCAACAATGCGTCGGCGGCTGCGTTCGTCGCCGGGAGCGGAACGGTGACTCTCAACGGGACCAGCCCCCAAGTCGTCGGCGGCTCCTTCGTGACGACCTTCAAGGGTCTCACCATCGCCAACGCCAGCGGGATCACGCTGGCGACGGATGCCACGCTGAACGGCATGCTGACCTTCACCTCCGGCACCGTCACGACCGGCGTTCGTTCGCTCTACCTCGCCTCCGGGGGCACGGTCTCGCGGACCAGTGGGCACGTGGTCGGCAACTTCAAGAAGTACGTCGCCACGGGTAGCACGACCCAGACATTCGAAGTGGGCGATGCCAGCAACTACACCCCGGTGACGGTCGCTTTCGCGAACGTCTCAGTGGCCGGCAACCTCACCGTGAGCACCACCGCCGGCGACCACCCCGCGATTGGCACCTCCACCCTCGATCCGACAAAGACGGCCAACCGCTACTGGACGCTGACCAACAGCGGGATCACGTTTACGACCTACAGCGCGACATTCAACTTCGTGAACGGCGACCTCGACGCCGGCGTGGACACCAACCGGTTTGCGGTCGAGGCGTACTCCGGCGGCACGTGGACCCCGCTGGCCGGCGGGACGCGGACAGCCACCAGCACCCAGGCAACGGGCATCGCCACCATTGGCGACTTCGCCGTCGGTGAGCTGGCGGGGAGCGCGCTCGACCACTTCGTCGTGACCGCACCGGCCACCGCTACGGCTGGCAGTGCGTTCAACGTCACGGTCACGGCGGTGGATGTAGCCGGCAACACGGTGACCGGCTACACGGGCACCATCACCTTCTCGAGCACCGATACCTACGCCGCATTCTCGCCTTCCAGCTACACGTTCCTGGCGGGCGACTACGGCACCAGGACCTTCACCGCCGGCGCCACGCTGCGGACCGCCGGCAGCCAGACCATCAGCGTGTCCGGCTCCTCGAAGAGCGGGACGAGCGGGCCGATCACGGTCAACGCCGGCGCCTTCGCAAAGCTCCTCATCCTCGTCCCCGGTGAGGTTGCGGCGCCCGGATCCCCGAGCGGCAAGACGGGCAGCCCGAACGTCCAGACTGCGAACAGCCCGTTCACGGTCACGGTGCGGGCCGTCGACGCCTTCTGGAACCCCGTGGCTTCGACCGACACGGTGGCCATCACGTCGTCCGATGCGGCTGCCGTGCTGCCCGCGAACGCGGCCCTGGTCGCGGGGGCCGCCTCGTTCCCGATCACCCTCGAAAGTGGCGGATTGGCGACCATCACCGCAACCGACGTGACCGACGGCACCCGGACGGCCAGCACGAGCCCCTGGATCACCGTCACGAACACGGCACCGATCACCGTTGCCGATAGCTACACGATGACCCAGGGCAACAGCCTCTCGGTTCCGGCCGCGGGCGTGTTGTCGAACGACACCGATCCCCAGGGCCAGCCGATCGTGGTCGCCGATCCGCGACCCATCAGTGGCCCGTCCCACGGCACCCTCACGCTCAACCCGGACGGCTCATTCGTCTACACGCCGGATCCGAGCTACAGCGGCATCGACACCTTCACCTACGCCGCGACGGACGGCTATCTGACGTCAGCCGCCACGACCGTGACGATCACCATTGCCAGCACTGCCTACGTCTCGTCGTCCGGCTGGGCGACGACGTTCAACGGCAGCCGCTACCTGAAGCTGACCTTCCCGGCCTACGTGCCGGCGGGCTCGGTCGTCACGAGCGCGACCTTCCGCCACGAATACCGCTCCGCGACCGCGGGCGACACGACCTGCTACTACTTCGAGGTGTACGACGGCGCGACCCTGATCGGCACGCACGGCAGCGCCGGGTCGCCGATCTCCTGCAACGCCACCTCGTCGTGGCTGAGCGATGCATTCGTCCTGCCCGAAGTCAACACCCCTGCCAGGGCCGACAACGTCACGATCAAGCTGTACGTCAGGAACTCTGGTGGTCGGTTGTCGCAGCACAGGACCGCCACGCTTGGCATCAACTACTCGCTCGACTGACGACGGCTAGCCGAGACGCCGCCGGCCCCCCAGGCGCCAGCGGGCCCCGGCCCCCCGACCGCAACCGACGCCGTCGCTACACTTCCGCCCGTGGCCCCCGCCCGCGCCCGCACGGCCCCACCCGCTCGAACGGCCGCCCAACTCCTGGTCGACTGCCTGCTGGCCGAGGGGTGCGAGTACGTCTTCTCGGTTCCGGGCGAGGAGACGATGGACGTGCTCGACGCGCTGAGCCGGGTCAGCGGCATCCGCCACGTGACCACCCGCCACGAACAGAGTGCCGCTTTCATGGCTGACGTGTACGGTCGCCTGACGGGTCGCGCGGCGCTCGCCATGTCGACCCTTGGACCGGGGGCCACGAACCTCATCACGGGCGTGGCTGACGCGTACCTCGATCGGTCGCCGATGGTTGCCCTGACCGGCCAGGCGAGCTCAGACACGCTGCACAAGGAGGCCCATCAGGTCGTCGACATCGTGCGGATGCTGGAGCCGGTGACGAAATGGAATGCCCGCATCGGCCGGCCCGATGCGATCCCGGAGATCGTCAGCAAGGCTTTTCGCGTGGCCCAGCTGGAAAAGCCCGGCCCAACGCACCTCGAGCTGCCGGAGAACATCGCAGCGGCGAAGCTGGACCTCGATACGGAGCAGACGCCGCTGGCTCCGCTGGCCCCGCTGCGGACCTCGTTCCCGGAGCCGACACAGGAGTCGATCGAGGCCGCGGCCAGGCTGCTCGCCGGTTCCGAGCGACCGATCGTCCTGGCCGGCAACGGCGTCCTGCGACGACACGCGTCGGAGGAGCTGCGGGCGCTGGCTCGCGGCCTGCACATCCCGGTCGCGGTGACCTTCATGGGCAAGGGCAGCATCGACGACCGCAGCCACCTGTCGCTGATGGCCGTCGGATTGCAGGCCCGCGATCACGTCCTGTCCGGCTTCGACCGCTCCGACCTCGTGGTGTCGGTGGGATACGACCTCGTTGAGTACTCGCCGGCCCACTGGAATCCGGACGGCAAGAAGCGAATCGTCCACATCGACACCACGCCGGCCGAAGTCGACGCCGCCTACCGACCGGAGATCGAGCTGATCGGCGATATCGAGGGCTCACTGCGGCGGCTGCTGGCGGCTACGCTGCCGCTCGGAATCGGCGGCCGCGACGCAACCGCTCGCCACGAATCGCGTGAGATCCTCGTCCACGCCGACCTGCGGACCGCCCTGCTGGCGGATCTCGACGCGTTCTCATCCGACGAGGGCGGCCCGATCCGCCCGCAGCGCGCGATTGCCGACCTGCGCCGCGCGCTGGGGCCGTCGGACATCGTCGTTTCCGACGTCGGCGCCCACAAGGTGTGGGTCGCCCGGCTGTACCAGGCCTACGAGCCCAACACGGTCATCATCTCGAACGGCTTCGCCGCCATGGGCATCGCGCTACCCGGCGCGATCGCCGCCAAGCTCGTCCACCCCGACCGGCGCGTCGTCGCTCTGTGCGGCGACGGTGGTTTCCTCATGAACAGCCAGGAACTGGAAACGGCCAAGCGGATCGGGGCCAACATCACCGTCGTCATCTGGCGCGACGATGGCTACGGGCTGATCGACTGGAAGCAGCGGACGGAGTTCGGGCGGCCGTTCGGGGTCGACTTCGGCAACCCGGACTTCGTGGCCTACGCCAGGTCGTTCGGCATTGCCGGGTTCCGCGCCGAGACGTCGGCCCAGCTGTACCCCACGCTCATGGCGGCTCTCGAAACGGATGGACCGTCGGTCGTGGAGGTCCCGATCGACTACCGCGAGAACCTGCGCCTGACGGAGCGCCTCGGTGCGCTGACCGCGAGCTACGGCTGAGGCGCGCGAGGCTCATGCACGGATCTTCGGACCGTCGCACCCCCGCAACCCGAGGGCCAGTACGGAACGACAGCCTGCAACGGTCGGAGGCGGAGGCTGGAGGGACGACGACCGAGTCGGCCGCCGGCCGTCGCGGATCCAGCACCCAGTCGGGGGACCGCCCATGACCGTGATCAACGAGCCAGATGAGGTCCAGTTCAGGGACTGGCTGACCCTCCAGCTGCGTGCCCGACGGATGTCGCTGCGCCAGCTCGCTCATCGCTCCGGCGTCAACGTGTCGACCGTGTCGCGGATCGTCCGCGGCGAGCGCCGGCCAACGCTCCACACGGCCGTCCGGCTGGCACGCGTGGTCCGCGACACCGCCGACGAATCGAGCGCCACCCGATTCTTTGGCTCGCTCACGGCGGACAGTCTCGATCCCATCCGCGAGGTCGAACGAGCGCTGCGGGCAGACGATCAGCTCGACGACGGGGACGTTCGCCGCGTCATGCAGGCGTACCTCGAAGCACGACGCGAGAGCCTCCAGGGGGAACGCCCGGCCCGTCGGAGCAAGCCTAGCTGACGGAGCCGCCCGGCTGCGGGGCGTGAACCACCACCCGATCGAGGCCGCGGCCGGCCAGCTCACGTCGCAGCTCTTCCGGCGTCCCGGTCAGAGCGGGGAAGGTCCCGTAGTGGATCGGCAGGACGTCCGTCACGCCGAGCAACTCCACCGCCAGAGCAGCTTCGCGCGGGCCCATCGTGTAGTGACCGCCGATCGGCAGGATCGCGAGCTCCGGCCGGTACAGCTCGCCGATCAGCCGCATGTCGCCGAAGGCGGTCGTATCGCCGGCGTGATAGAAGCAGAAGCCGTTCTCCAGCTCGACGACGAAGCCGGCAGGCTCGCCCAGGTAGAGCGTCGTCTCCGCGGCCGCGTTCCACTCGCCCGCAGAATGCTCTGCCCGGGTCATCGTGACGTGGAGCCCGGCGACCTCCACGGTGCCGCCCTTGTTCATGCCGATGACGGCGTCACTGCCGCCGGGCAGGTTCCGACCAAGCCACAGTGACAGCTCGTGGATGGCCGGCCAGGCGGGTCGCAGGCGGCTGGCGATCGCCACGGCGTCGCCGAGATGGTCCGAGTGCCCGTGTGTCACGAGCATGACGTCGCAGCGGTCCACGGCGGCGGCCGCGCGCGTGCTCCTCGGGTTGCCGAACCACGGATCGATGAGGATCGTCTTGCCGCCCGGCGTGCGGATCTCCACGCAGGCGTGGCCGTACCAGGTGAACGTGGTGTCGCGGTCGAGGCCCATCGTCAAATCCTAATCCGGCGGACCCGCGGCTACACTCGACCGGTGCCCGCCCAACGGATCGCCGAGAACCTCGCCTTCATCAACTGGACGGTCCTGACCGCGCTGGCGGTCGGCGCCTTCGGGGCGGTCGTCCTGGCGCGACTGCGAACCGACGCCACGCGCGGATTCCTGGGCTTCACGGCTGCCTGCGCGGTCGTATTCGGCCTGCTCGCCCTTGCCTCCGATCGCGCCCTGCCCCTGGTCCTGCCCGATTCCCCGATCGCCGCGGATCCGGCGTGGGACATTCCGCGCCGTGTCGCGCTGGCGGCGTTCTGCGCGCTGGCTGCTGCGTATGTGGTGGCCATTGCTCGCCGGCGGCGAGCTGCCCCGCTCGGGATCGCGGCGACGGCGACGGGCGGACTTGTGCTGCTGTTCGGGGCCCTGGGCTGGGGCGGGGGATTGCTGGGTGCCGTGCCCCTCCTGCTGCAGCTGGGCGTCCTGACCGCTGCGACCGGAGGTGTGTTTGCGGCCATGATCCTGGGCCACTGGTACCTCGTGACGCCGCGGCTCAGCGAGCGCCCGCTGATCCTCTTCTCGCGCCTGCTGACGGCCGTGCTGGGCTTGCAGCTCGCGCTGTTCCTGGTGTGGGTGGCCACGGGCGCGGGTCCGGCCGGCAGCGCACCCTTCGCCATCCTCGGCGGGCCATGGGCGCTGTTCGTCTGGCTGCGCCTGCTGATCGGCCTCGTGTTCCCGTTGATCGTGTCGTGGGCCGCCCTGCAGACCGCTCGCAGCCGGTCCATGGAGTCGGCCACCGGGTTGCTGTACATCAACGTCGGCTCGATCGCGGCAGGGACGATCCTGGCCGCGGGCCTCTATTTCGGCGCCGGACTGCTGGTCTAGGAAAGGACGAGGCGTGAAGTCGGACAGGCGTTGGCTTCCTACAGCGACGGATCTGGGCTGGATCGAGACCGCCTCGGCGCCCGTCCATCCGGCCCTGCTGGCCATCGAAGCGGCGGCCGAACCCGACGACATCCCCATCCTCGACCGCGCCAGTGGCCGGGTGCTGGCGGCGCTGGCGGCCGGCCGGTCGCGGATCGTCGAGGTCGGGACCGCGTATGGCTATTCGACCCTCTGGATGGCACTGGCGCAGCCCGCAGGCGGGTCGATCGTCACGATCGATCCGGACCGCGGACGGACGGACCGGGCCCGTGCCTGGTGGCGGCAGGCAGGCGTCGCGGACGAACGGATCAAGGTCGTGAATGCGCGGGCACTCGAAGCGTTCGCGGCGGCCGAACCGGACCTGGCCGGGCCTTTCGACCTTGCTTTCATCGACGCCCTCAAGCCCGAGTACCTGGCCTATCTGGAGGCGCTCGTGCCGCGTCTGGCGGCCGGGGCACTCGTCGTCGCCGACAACGTGCTGTGGAGCGGCCGCGTCTCGGGGGCCCAGCCGGTGGGGGTGGCCGACGACAACACCACTGCCTTGCGGGCGTTCAATCAGGCAGTCCTCCGCGATCCGCGCTTCAACGCGGCGATCGTCCCGGTCGGCGATGGCCTGCTCGTGGGGACGCTGCGCCCGTGAGGTTCGTCTCGTGAGCGCCGCCCAGCCGCTCCCCGCGCCGGGTGTCCGTGTCCGGGTCCGCCTGTTCGCGATCCAGCGCGAGCTGGCCGGGGTGCGCGAGCTCGACCTCGAGCTGCCGGCCGGAGCCAACATCGAGGATGCCTGGACGGCGCTGGTCGAACGCCATCCCGTCCTCGCGCCCGGGCGTCCGTCGGTGCGCTTCGCGCGCAACGGCGTGTACGCGGAACCCGGCGCGCGGCTGGGCGACGGCGACGAGCTGGCCTGCATCCCGCCGGTCAGCGGCGGCGACGGCTCTGAGGACGATCCGCTCGACGAGGGGCGAAGAATTCTCGAGATCCGGGAAGCACCGTTCGACAGCTCGATCCTGGCGCAGCTCGGCGACCGT
>JALZAF010000067.1 GCA_030948505.1 Chloroflexota bacterium | reverse complement strand
CGGCGGCCCGGAGGGGTCATCCAACAGCAAGAAGCTGACGATCGAGCACTCGAGCGCGATCGTGAAGGCGATTGCGGAAGGCACGATCACGTGGACTGCAGACTCGGACTTCGGCTACGACGTGGCGCAGAACGTCCCGGGCTTGGACGACATCGAGGTGCTGCAGCCACGCCGGCTCTACGAGCGGACGGGTCGAGGCGACGACTACCGGGCCCTGGTCCAGCGCCTCAAGCAGGAGCGCGTCGCCGAGCTGCAAAAATACCCCGGCCTCGAACGCGAGATCCTCGCGGCCGTCCGCTAGCCGGCCTCAGCCTCCCCGATGCGCCGCCCGTAGTAGTACGCAACCACGATAGCCAGGAGCACGATGACCGCGATGGGAATGGTGAACGGTCCCAACGCCGTCGCGACCCGCTCGTAGTTCTGGCCCAGCTTGAACCCGGCATACGCGAGGGCGAGGTTCCAGGGGATCGCGCCGAGGACCGTCGCGACCGTGAAGGGGACGACGGTGATCCGCGAGAGGCCCGCCGGGAACGAGATATAGGTGCGGATGACGGGCAGCAGGCGGCCGACAAAGACGGCCGGCAGTCCCCACCGTTCGAAGAACCGGTTCGCCAGGCGCAAATGCCCCGCCGTCAGCCCGACGCGCCGGCCGGGCCCGAGGATCAAGGCTTCGCCGTAGCGCCGGACGAGCAGGTAGGCGACGAGGGAGCCGAGAAGGTTTCCGGCGCTGGCGGCAATCACGACGCCCAGGAAGGAGAGCTTGCTCTGCGCGGCGAGGGCGCCGCCGAGGGGGACGACGATTTCGCTCGAGATCGGGATACCCGCGCTTTCGGCGGCCATCGTCAGGAAGATGGCGACCAGTCCGCCAGCGCTGACGATCTGGATGAGCTGATGCGACATTCGGCGAAGCGTAGCAGTTAGCCTTTACGCCACATGCCGGCGAAAAGCCCACTCGACCTGGCCGATGGCGCACTCGGCCAGCTGGTCGAGCGGCTCACGACCTCCCATCACCGGCGACGACTAACCCGGGTGCGGTGGACGAGCGCCATCGATCCGGCGCCGGGCGGATGGGCCGAGGGGGACCCACCGCCCCGCCCCGGCAACGCGCTCACAGTGCTGATCGATGGAGCGGACGCGCTCCAGGCGGTGGCCGCGGCCATCGCGGAAGCCCGATCGCACGTCCACATCACTGGCTGGCACATCACGCCGACCTTTGCCATAACCCGCGGCGAGCGGCCGATCGCCTTGAGAGAATTGCTCGCGGAGGTTGCCGGACGCGTCCCTGTCCGGGTATTGATCTGGGCCGGCGTCCCACTGCCGGTGATGCAGCCCTGGCGGGGCGACGTCCGCAAGGTGCGCGACGCGCTCACTGCCGGCAACCATATTCAGTGCGCACTCGATGCCCGGGAGCGGCCAATGCACTGCCACCACGAGAAGACGATCGTGATCGATGATCGGTTCGCCTTTGTGGGCGGCATCGACCTGACGAGCTTCAATGGCGACCGCTGGGATACGCCTGACCACCCGCCCCGCGGCGCGGTCGGCTGGCACGATGTCGCGGCGCGGATCGCCGGGCCCGCCGTGCAGGACGTGGCGGAGAACTTTGCAATGCGCTGGCAGGCGATCACCGGCGAGGCGCTCCCGCCGGTCGCGACGCCGCCACCGGCGGGTGACATCGAAGTACAGGTCGTACGCACCGTGCCGGACGGCACCTACCCGCAGGTTCGCCGCGGGGACTTTCGCATCCTCGAGTCCTACCTGCGGGCACTCCGCGGCGCGCAACGCTTCATCTACCTGGAGAATCAGTTCCTCTGGTCACCCGAGATTCTGGCGGTCCTCCGCGAGAAGCTTGCGCGGCCGCCGACGCCCGACTTTCGCCTGGTGCTCGTTCTACCCGCCAAGCCCGACTCAGGCGGCGACGACACCCGCGGCCAGCTCGGAACACTCGTCCAGGCCGACGGTGACCGGGGCCGCTTGCTTGCCTGCACCCTCTACGAGATCGGTGGCGAGAAGGACTGGCAGGTCTACGTCCACGCCAAGGTGGGCATTGTCGACGATGCTTGGATGACGATCGGGTCGGCAAACCTGAACGAGCACTCGCTCTTCAACGACACGGAAATGAACCTCGTCACGCACGACGCCGGGCTTGCCCGTCAGACCCGTATCCGCCTTTGGGC
>JALZAF010000046.1 GCA_030948505.1 Chloroflexota bacterium | reverse complement strand
CTGCCCGCCCTGATCGGGGCGATCGTGATCCCGCTCGCCCTGTACCTGCCGTCGATCCCGTTCGGGGAGGGGGCGTTCGGGCTGGGCGACGTCAAGTTCCTGATCGGCGCGGGGTTGATGACGGGCCTGCTGCGGGCCTTCAACGGGCTGCTGTTCGCGCTGGTCCTGGGCGGTGTGGTGCTGCTGGCGCTGCTCGCCACGGGGCGGATCAGCCGGCGGAGCTACGTCCCGTTCGGGCCCTTCCTGATCTTTGGCGCGTTCTGGGCGGTCCTGATCAGGTCCTGATCAGGTCCTGATCACAGCCCTGGTCACGGCCGTGAGGCCGACTCGCCCGCCCTTCTCGCGCCCTCTAGAGGCCCATCTCGCCGTCCCGGGACCCCCTGACTCGGCATAGCCGTGCGCATGAAGTAGGAGGTCGCGGGCGTATCAGGGGGGTTACAACCGGTACCAATGAGGGGTGCAAGTCTGCGAATCCGACCGGTAAGGTCGGTCAGCGGCTGGTATGTTGATGGCCGAGCCGGTCTCGTCCCGGGGGCAGTGCCCCCCTCGGACCGCGAGTTCACCGGCGGGCGTAGCCGTAGCAATAGCCCGTGTCGGGCTCACCTCCGACACGACAAGCGACGGAGTTTGCTCGCACGATGACGACCTCGAGCCGATGCGCCTGAGACTGAAGCAGACCCCCCCCTCAGTCACGGGTTCGGCCCCTCTCTCCGCCTCCCACCGCCGCAGCCGCCGCCTGCTGCTGCTCCTCGTCCTTCTCCCGCTGGTCAGCGGGATCTTCGCCGCGCCCGCGAGTCGCGTCGCCGGCGACGAGCTGAGTGACGCGGTCGCCAGGCAGAAGGCGCTGGAGAGGCAAGTCGCCGCGCAGAAGGGCCAGATCGCCGAGCTCACTGCGCTGCAGAACCAGGTCAGGGCGGAGATCTCCCAGACCGCCCGCGCCCTCGCGGGGATCAACGCGGACCTCGGCGCCCTGCGTATCCAGGTCGGCAAGATGGTCGCCCAGGTCAACGTGGTGCAGGCCAAGTACAACGACCTGGTCGCCCAGCTGGCCTCGCTCGACGCGCAGCTCCTCGACCTGGAGGCCCAGGAAGCGGCCAAGCGCACGGACCTGGTCGAACGCAAGGCGCTCCTCGCCGAGAGGCTGCGGTCCGCCTACGACACGGACCGAACCTCCCTCCTGGAGACCTTCCTGTCCGGGGCGACCTTTACCGACGTCCTGTCCCAGGTCAGTTATTACCTCGACATCGGCGAGCAGGACAAGGCGCTGGCCATCCAGATCATGGCCGACCAGGAAACCCTGGCCGCCCTGCATCAGACCGTCGTGGAGACCCGGACCAACACCGAGAGCCTGCGCAAGGAGACGGCCACCCAGAAGGCCGCCCTCGACAGCCAGCTGGCGGGCCTCAAACAGTCGCAGGCGATCCTCAAGGCACTCGAGCGGAAGACCGCTCAGGCGCTGGCCATCCAGCGGGCGGCCTACGCGCAAGCCGCGAAGAACAAGGCCGCGCTCAAGAGGTCGATCGCCGCTGCCGCGGCCGCCCAACAGGCGCTGGCTTCCAGGATCGACACCATCGTCCGCAAGCAGGCGTCCAGTGGCCGGATCCCATCCGCCTACAACGGCACCCTGCAGTGGCCGATGGGCGGCAGCGTGACCCAGCCCTTCGGCTGCACCGGGTTCGCCTGGGAGCCTCAGTACGGCGACTGCCCACACTTCCACCAGGGCATCGACATCGTGGCTCCATACGGAACCCCGGTCCATGCGTCGGGTGCCGGCTGCATCGCGTACATCGGCTGGAACTGGGCGGACGGGCCAGACCCGGCCTGGATCGTGATCATCGCCCATTCCGGCAACCTCGAGACGTGGTACGCGCACATGAAGCCCGTGTACCCCGTCCAGCAGGGCCAGTGCATCGGCGCCGGCAAGGTCATCGGATACGAAGCCAGCACCGGCCATTCGACCGGTGCGCACCTGCATTGGGCGGTCCGCCAGGGCGGCATCTTCGTCGACCCGCGCCTGTTCCTCTAGACGCCGCCTAACACCGGCAGGGGCGGCTTCCGACTGACGGCGCCGTGCGCCGACAGCAGGCGTCGCGGGGTCAATTCCGCGCACCGGAATTCAGGGGATGTCGTGCTAGCATGCAGCGCGACGGCACTCCAACATGGGGAAGGGGCTGGCCGGTGAAACGGACCATGGCGGTCATCCTGGCCGGAGGAGAAGGAGAACGCCTCTCGATCCTCTCGTCCGTGCGCGCCAAGCCCGCGGTGCCATTCGGCGGCAAGTACCGAATCATCGACTTCACCCTGTCGAACTGCGTCAACTCCGAGATCACCAACGTGGTCGTCCTGACGCAGTACAACCCCCGCTCCCTGAACGACCACATCGGGCTCGGGCGGCCGTGGGACCTCGACCGCAACACTGGCGGGGTCAAGCTGCTGCAGCCGTACATCGCTCGCGGTGGCGTCGCGGAGTGGTACCGCGGAACGGCCGACGCGGTCCTCCAGAACGTCAACGTCATCGAGCACGACCCGGCCGACACGATCGTCGTGCTGGCCGGCGATCACATCTACAAGATGGACTACCAGCCGTTCATCGCCAGCCACCGCCGCCATCGGGCGGACGTCACCATCGCCGTCCGGCGCGTGCCGCTGGCCGAGGCGTCGCGGATGGGCATCCTGGCCATGGATGAGACCGACCGCATCACCGAATGGCAGGAAAAGCCAAAGCAGCCCAAGAGCGACCTTGCGTCGATGGGCGTATACGTCTTCTCCAAGCGCGCCCTGCGAAAGTGGCTCTCGGAGGATCGGATCGACTTCGGGCGGCACGTCATCCCGGCCATGCTCGATGGCGGCGCTCGCGTCTTCGGCTATCGGTTCGACGGCTACTGGCAGGACGTCGGGACGATCCAGTCGTTCTGGGAAGCGAACATGGCGCTCCTCGCCGACCAGCCCGAGCTCGACCTGTATGACAAGGAGTGGCTGATCCACACCCGCTCGGAGGAGCGCGCTCCGGCCAAGATCGGCCCCACCGCCCAGGTGCATCGCAGCCTCGTGTCGCACGGCTGCGTGATCAACGGCACGGTCGTCAACTCGGTGCTCTCGCCCGGCGTTCGGGTCGACGTGGGCGCCGTCGTTCGCGATTCGATCGTCATGTTCGACTCGATCGTCCGTTCCGGCGCGGTCGTCGACCGCTCAATCCTCGACAAGGACGTGGTGGTTGGCCAGGGCGCGATCGTGGGCGAAGGGCCGGACTTCGATACGCCGAACAAGCAGGAGCCCGGGCGTCTCAACACCGGGATCACGGTCGTCGGCAAGCGATCGACCATCCCGCGCGGCCAGCGCATCGGGCGCAACGTGAAGGTCGCCTACGACGTGCGCAGCACCGACTTCCTGAGTCGGGTCGTGAAGACGGGCGGGTCCGTGGACCGCCTGCCGGAGCGGCGCCGTGTCCGGCGCGAGGCCGCGGCCGCGTCCAGGGCCATCCACAGCGGGGTCGAGCCGGCCAGCGTCAAGCCGGCGGGCGTCAAGCCGACCGCGAGTCCGGCTGCCGCCAAGGCGACCAATGGGGCGGCCAGCGCCGCGGGCCGGATCCGCGAGCGATAGCGGGCGAGAGCGCGGCGCCGCGAAAGCGGCGGAGGGGCGTAGCGGCGGGGGGAGGCCCGACGGCCCAAGGCGAACCCTCGGCTAGAATCGGCGCATGCCCTCCCGAAGCAATGTAGCGGCTGGGCCCCGCCCGGCCGACGTGGAGCGCTGGCTCGACGAGCTGGGACTCAAGCCGCTCGAGCGAGCCGATCGAGACGGCGCCGTGGCCTGGGATCTCGAGCTCGACGGTCGCCGCCGGTTCGGGCTGCGGGTCACGCTGATCCTGGATCCTTCGGTCGGTGTCATCTGCTGGGCCCACTACGCGCCCCCGATCGGCGACCTGTTCCGCAAGTCGTATCGCAAGCTCCTGCGCTGGAACGACGAGCTGCCGTTCGTCAAGTTCTCGATCGCCGAGGACGAGCGGCCCATCGTCGCCGCGGAGCTTCCGCCGGGGGGCCTCGGCGCCGACGAGCTCGGCCTCGCCCTGGCCCGGCTGCTGGGGGTGAGCGATCGCCTGCTGGACGAATCGGCTGACTGGTTGTGGCTGGGCGGCAAGCCGCCCGACGGGTACGCCGAGCGTCGCTCGCGCAACGAAGCCCTCCTTGCCCGCTACGAGGCTCGGCTGCCGGAGCTCCTCGGCCCGTGAGCCAGGCCGCGCCCGGCGCCCGCCGCATCGCAGTGATCCTGTTCGCCCTGCTCATCGCGTCCGGCCTGGCGGTCGCGCCGCCGCTCGCCCGCGAGTCTCGCGCCGCGACGCCGGACCTCACTGTCATTGCCGATGCGCGCTACGACGTGCAGCCGGATCGGGCGCGGGTGCACGTCACCCTCAAGCTGGTTGCAGCCAACCATCTCCGCGACACGGCCAAGCTCAGCTACTACTTCGACCATGCCCTGCTGGCCGTCCTGCCGGGGACGACCAATTTCCGGCTGACATCAACCTCGGCCAATCCGTCCGTGGCGGTCAACCAGAGGCTGGCTGGCTACACGCTCCTCCAGCTCAACTTCGGCCGAAAAATATTCTCCGGGAAGAGCGCCGCGTTCACCCTCCAGTTCGATTTGCCGGATCCGGGCGGCATCCCTAGCCGGGACGTCCGGATCGGGCCGTCAATGGTGTCGTTCCCGGTCTGGGCCTTCGCCTCGCCATCGACCTCCGGCGGGAGCGTGACGGTGGTCTTCCCGGCCGGTTACACGATCGGGCTCGAGTCGGGCAACCTGCCGCCGCCCACCACCGACGCCGCCGGCCGGGTGACGTACACATCCGGCCAGTTGGCAGATCCGCTCGGTTTCTTCGCCTACTTCGTCGGCGACAAGCCGGGCTCGTACAGGGACTCGAAGATCGTCGCGCGGGTGGGCGGGACCAACGCCCAGCTCACGATCCGCGCCTGGCCGGATGACCCGGCATGGGGGAAACGGGTTGGCGGGCTGTTCGAGCGGGGCCTGCCGGTTCTCGCGGAGCTGGTGGGGCTGCCCTGGCAGCGGCCCGGCGGGCTCGTCATCCAGGAGGGCGTGAGCCGCACGACCGGAGGCTATGCCGGACTGTTCGACCCGAGCGCCGGCCGGATCGAGGTCGCCTACTACGCCGACGCGTTCGTCGTCCTGCACGAGGCGTCGCACTCCTGGTTCAACGGTGCCCTCCTTGCGGACCGCTGGGCGAACGAGGCCTTCGCCTCGTACTACGCGCTCGCCGCCGCGGCCCGGCTCAAGGAGAAGGCGACGGGGGACCGGCTGACGCCCGAGCTGCAGAAGTCACGCATCGCCCTCAACGCCTGGGGCGCGGTGGGCCGCGACAACCCGTCGACGGAGGACTATGCCTACGCAGCCTCGCTCGAGCTGGCCACGGAAATCGCCTCGCGCGCGGGGCCCGATGGCTTGCGCGCGGTGTGGGCGGCCGCGGCCCAGCAGGGCTCGCCCGACTGGCGCGGGCTGCTGGACCTGCTCGAAGAGCGGACGGGCAAGCGCTACGACGACCTGTGGCGGACGTGGGTCGTGCGCGACAACGAGGCCGCGCTGCTCATCGCGCGAGCCAGCGCGCGAGCCGAGTACGCAGCGCTGGCTCAGGCGGCGGGCTCGTGGAAGTTGCCTCCTTCCATCGGTGACGCGCTGCGGGCCTGGCAGTTCGACCAGGCGACGAGTCTCATGGCCGGCGCCAGGGCCGTGCTCGACCGGCGCGCGGAGCTGGGGATCGCGGCCGCTCAGGCTGGGTTGACGCTGCCCTCGCGCCTGGAGGCCGCATTCGAATCCCCCGACGGGGTCGCGGCCGCCACGGCCGAGGCCGACGCGGAGGCGGCCGCTATCCAGACGATCATCGCCGCCGCGGCGGCCAAGCCGGCGACGCTGGGCCCGCTGGACCAGGTGGGGCTGCTGGGTGCCGCGCCCGAGGAGAGCCTGGCGGCCGCCCGCTCCGCCTTCGGTGCCGGCGACCTGGCCGCCGCGACGCAAGGTGCCGCCGCCGCGCGCGACGCGTGGCTGGGATCGTTCGACAGCGGGCGCAACCGTCTGCTGGGCCTGGTTGGGTTGCTGTTGGTGGCAGTCGTCGGTGGTCTGATGTTCTTCACCGCCCGGCGTCGCCGCCGGGTCGCCCAGCGGGCGGCACTGGCCGAGTGGACACGGCCTCCCGGAGCCTGATCCCGGAGCCTGGAGCGGGGAGGTCCGTGCGATACACTCCGGCGACCCAGCGCGGCCGCCCCGCGTACGCCTCGAGAGGAGACGATCGATCGTGAAGCTGCCGGCCGGCGCGGGCCAATTCGCCTGATGGGCCTGCGGCGCTCACGACCCTCGGCCGAGATCATGTCCGGCGAGTCGGCCGACGTCTACTTCGCGCGGGCCGAGAGCATCCTCCAGCGCGAGGGGCTGGATCCCGTGGTCGCCATGGAGGTGTTCGGGCGCCAGGACGCCGTTCTGTGTGGCATCGACGAGGCCAGGAACCTGCTGGGTCACGTCCTGGCATCGGCCGATCCCAGGGAGACGAAGGTCGAAGCGCTGAGCGACGGCGACCGGATCGCTTCCAAGGAGGTCGTGCTTCGCATTCGGGCGCGCTATCGGGCCTTCGGCCTGTATGAGACGGCGATCCTCGGCATGCTGGCCCAGTCGACCGGCTGGGCCACCGCGGCCAGGGAGGTCGTGGACGAGGCGGCGCCGCAGCCCGTGGTCTCCTTCGGTGCACGGCATGTTCATCCGGACATCGTCGACGTACTCGACTACGCCGCCATCGTGGGCGGCTGCGTGGGTGCCTCGACCCCGGCCGGCGCGCGGCTGGCCGGTCTCAGCCCGACCGGGACCATGCCCCACTCGCTGGTCCTGATCTTCGGCGACACGGTCAAGGCCGCCGAGGCGTTCGATCGCGACCTCCCGCCTGACGTGCCGCGGATCGTACTGATCGATACCTTCAAGGACGAGGCGGAAGAGGCGCTGCGGGTCGCCCACGCGCTGGGCGATCGCCTGTACGGGATCCGGCTCGATACGCCGGCCGAGCGGGGCAGGGTGACTGCAGACCTGGTGCACGAGATCCGCGCCCGCCTCGACCAGGAGGGTTATCGCCACGTCAAGATCGTGGTCTCCGGCGGCCTGAGCCCCGAGCGGATTCGTTACTTCAAGGAGGCCGCGGCGCCTGTCGATTCATACGCCGTGGGCTCCTACATCAGCGGCGCTGCGCCGATCGACTTCACTGGCGACATCAAGGAGATCGATGGCCGCCCCATCGCCAAGCGGGGCCGCATTCCGGGCGTCACCGAATCGCCGCGCCTCAAGCAGGTGGACCTGTCGGCCTGGCGGGGTTAGGGGCTGGGCGTTCGGCGGCAACGTTGGTCCGGTCATGGACGTTGTCCGGCCCGAACCGGGCAGGCCTCGACGGTCCGTGCGACGATTCGGCCATGGACCCGGAGATGGAGCCCTCGCCTGATTCCGGCGAGGTCGACCACGAGAGTGCCTACGCGCTGCTGCAACGCGGGCTGGAGCTGACGCGCCGCCGGCATTACGCGCAGGCCGCGATCGTGCTCGCTCGCGCCGCGGCGGCCGAGCCGGGCAAGGGCTCGATCCTCGAGGCGCTGGGTCGGGCCTACTACAACAGCGGCCAGCACGAGCCGGCGCGGGAGACATTCGAGGAGCTGCTGGAGGTCGATCCATCGGCCCACTACGGGCATTACGCGCTGGGCCAGAGCCTCAAGCAGCTTGGTCGCCGACGGGAGGCTCGGGCGCACCTCCGCCTGGCCGTGGCGCTGAGCCCTCACTCGCGGCTCTACGCCGCCGCGCTCGATCGCCTCGGCGACGACGCTGGCACGCCGCCCGTTGAGCCGACGCCGCCCGAGGCGTCCTGAGCTTCGCGCCCCGGGCCGCCTCAGGCCGTCAGCCCTCGCTGGCCCGCAGGCGCGCCAGCCAGAGCAGCCCGATGATCGACTTCGAGTCCTCGATCTCGCCACGCTCGACGGCCGCGACCGCGTCCCGCCATGGCATGCGCTCGAGCTCGAGCCGCTCGTCCTCGTCCGGCCCAAGGCGGTCCTCGCGCGCCGGCGCGAGTTCGGTCGCCAGGTACAGGTGCATGAATTCGGTGGCGAATCCGGGCGCCGTCCAGAAGCTGGTCAGGTGCCGCCAGCGACCAACCCGGTAACCGGTCTCCTCCTCCAGCTCGCGGGCCGCGGCGAGGTCCGGATCTTCCGTCTTGCCGGTGGCCGCGTCGACGTCGAGTGTCCCGGCCGGGATCTCGAGCAGTGCCTTGCGGGCGGCCACCCGGAACTGCCGAACGAGCAGGACGCGGTCCTCCTCGTCGAGGGCGACCATGGCCACCGCACCGGGATGGCCAACGATGTCGCGCGACGCGCGCGAGCCGTCGGCTCGCTCGACCGTGTCGATGCGGAACTCGAGATAGTGCCCGCGCCGAATGACCTCGGACGCGACGACCCGCTCGGTCAGATAGTCGGCGGAAGAGGCGTCCGATTCCCCGGTCCGTTTGGCCGTCGGGCCGGACGCCCCGTCCTCCGTCCTGGTCACGAAGCGGCGGCCAGGACCTCCCGCGACGTCAGCGTCAAGCCGCTTTCAGCGTCGAACAGGTGCAGCTTTTCGAGCGGGATCCGGAAGTCGATCACGTCGCCGGGCTTGACCTTGTTCTCCGACGAGACGATCGCGACGAGGTCGCGGCCGCCCCCGCGGACGTGGATCAGCTCTTCGTTGCCGAGGTACTCGACTACGTCCGCCGTGGCCCGCAGCGCAGCGGACTTGCTGTCCGCCTCGCCGATCTCGAGATGTTCGGGCCGGAAGCCGGCGATGAGCTTTCGGCCGGTCGTGGGGCCAACCGCCTCGCGGAAGCGCGGCGGCAGCGGGATCTTGACCAACCCGCCCTCGGCCTCGAGCGACGAGCCGTCCTTGCCGCTCATCGTGACCTCGACGAAGTTCATCGACGGGCTGCCGATGAAGCCAGCCACGAAGCGGTTGATGGGGTGGTCGTACAACTGCTGCGGTGTCCCGACCTGCTGGAGCAGGCCGTCGTTCATGACCGCAATCCGAGTGCCCATCGTCATCGCCTCGACCTGGTCGTGGGTGACGTAGACCATCGTGGTCTTGAGCCGCTGGTGGAGGCGCGCGATCTCGGCTCGCGTCTGGACGCGCAGCTTCGCGTCGAGGTTCGACAGCGGCTCGTCCATGAGGAAGACGGCCGGCTCGCGCACGATCGCGCGACCGAGGGCGACGCGCTGTCGCTGGCCGCCGGAAAGCTCCTTCGGCTTGCGGTCGAGCAGCTTCTGCAGCTGGATCGTCTCGGCCGCCTCCTTGACCCGGCGCTCGATGTCCGCCTTGGGCACCTTGCGCAGCTTCAGTCCGAAGGCCAGGTTGTCACGGACCGACATGTGCGGGTAGAGGGCGTAGCTCTGGAACACCATCGCGATGTCGCGATCCTTCGGCGGCACGTCGTTGACGACCCGGTCGCCGATGCGCAGCGTGCCGCTGCTGATCTCCTCGAGCCCCGCGATCATCCGCAGGCTGGTCGTCTTGCCGCAGCCCGACGGGCCAACGAGGACCATGAACTCGCCGTCGCCGATCTCGAGGTTGAGGTCGTTGACGGCGATCACGTCTCCATATTTCTTGGAGACGTGGTCGAACGTGACTGTCGCCATGACAGCTCCTCCAGCTGGTCGGGTCATCGCGGGCTCATGCATTCGGCCGTGCGTGGCTTGCGCCGCGCCCGGACTCGAACGAGCCCCGTACGAGGTGCCGGCTCAGTCCGGGCATCGTAGTCCGGGCGACGGCCGGTTGCAACGAGGCGCGAGGTTGCGCCGAGGCGCAATTGCCCCAAGGCGCGGGGTTGCCCCAGGCGCAATTGCCCCAAGGCGTCATCCTGTCCCGCGTGCCTGAGCTGCCCGTTCACGACATCGCCGATGGCCGGCTGGCCGAGGCATTCGGCCTGCCCGGCTGCCCGATCTGCCGCTACGCCACGAGGTCTGCTGCGCGGTTCATTGACGCGATGCTCGACGAGAGCGTCAACGACCGGGGCTTTCGGGCGGAGCTGGACGAGGCTCGTGGCTTCTGCCGCCGCCACACGCGGGAGATCCTGGTCGCCAACCGCCGCCATTCGGGCGGCACCCTGGCGGCGGCCATTCTGTTCGCCGCGATCGCCCGGGTCCGGAAGCGGGAGCTCGACGGCATCTCGGCCGAGCGAGGACGGTCACGGAGCCAGCACATCGCCCAGGCTCGACACGCGCCGGCCTGCCCGGTCTGCGCGCAGGCGGCGAGCGCCGAAACGACCGCGGCCGGCCGCCTGGTCGATCTCGCTCGCGAGCCCGCGTGGGCGGCGGCGATGGGCGCGGCGGCCCTCTGTCTGGACCACCTGCTGATCCTCATGTCGCGCGGCGGAGCGTCCCTCCAGTGGCGCGCGGTCGAGGCGGCCCAGATCGCCCGGATAGAGCGGCTCCGGGAGCGACTCGACGGGTTTGCCCACCACTCGAGCCAGGATCGGCGGCAGCTCATGACCGACGAGGAGCGGACCTCGGCGGACGAGGCCGCCACGCTGCTGGGCGGCACGCCACCCGACTGATGGCCCCTGCGCCCGACCACGCTCGACGTCGGGCGAGCCGGGTGCCTCGGGAAGTTCGGGCCGACCTCGGGCGAGGTTCGGGCCGCCTCGGGAAGTTCGGGCCGACCTCGGGCGAGCCGGGGTGGCTCGGGAAGTTCAGGCTGGCTCGTGAAGTTCAGGCTGGCTCGGGACGTTCAGGTTGGCTCGGGCGAGCCGGCAGCCGGCGGGAAGTTCCAGGCTGGCTCGTTATCGCACTCATCGATGCTGCCAGCGTAGGCCTGCGCGATAAGCCCGCCGCACCGTCCATTGGATCGCGAAATATCGGTGGGTGCGTTGGCCCGCCGGGATTGGCTCGATAAGCGGCGCCGACGGCTCTCCTGCGGAGGCGTTATCGCTGCGCTCCCGCTCCCAGCATCGATGTGAGCGATACGGCGCCGAGCAAGCCCAACTAGGCGCCCCACCAGCGCCGAGGGCGAACCACGAGGGCGAACCATGCCCCATCGAACCAGACCGCGGCCGCCCGACCAGCGCCGACGGCGAACCGCGAGGGCGAACCATGCCCCTCGCCGGGGGCGAAC